>CAYNHK010000097.1:0-17535 GCA_964396875.1 uncultured Acidobacteriota bacterium
GATCAAGAAGGGCAAGGCGAAGGACCTCCACCTTGGAAACCTCGACGCCAAACGCGACTGGGGTTTCGCCGGCGACTACGTCGATGCGATGTGGCGGATGCTCCAGCAGGACCAGCCGGACGACTACGTGGTCGCCACGGGCGAAACCTGGTCGGTCAAGGATTTCCTCGTCGAAGCGTTCACCCACGCGGGCCTTGATTGGGAGAAGTACGTGGTCATCGACCCGAGGTTTTTCCGTCCCGCTGAGGTCGACCTGCTCCTCGGCGATCCGACGAAGGCGAAGACAAAGCTCGACTGGAAGCCCGCGGTCGACTTCAAGACCCTCGTCCGCATGATGGTCGACGCCGACATGGCGCGGGGGTAGGGCTAGTGGTAGCTGTGGGACGGGGTTTCGTCGCCCTCGTTTGATGAGCTTCCTCGCAATGACGTAGGGCGAAAGCGGCTTGGCCCCGAAGGCGGCCGGGGCCCCAACTACCAAGAGACTTGGACCTCTCGTCATTGCGAGGAGCCATTCCGTTCGGTACGCGAGGAAGCAACCCCGCCTTCCCAACTACCAGCCACCTTCACCACGGCCCCCCGAATGGATCCGACGTTGCGGGGTACGCGCAGCGTGCCCCTACTTCACGTCGTATTCCGGCTTCGGGGTTCCCAGGATGTACTTGTCGAACCAGCCCACGAGATGACGAAGCCTCTCGACGCGGTGCGAAAGTTTGCCGGAGCGTGAGAGTTCGTGGGTCTCGCCCGGGAAGCGAACCATGACCGTGTCGACCTTCATGTACTTGAGCGCGCGGAACATCTGCTCGCCGCCATCCGAAGGCGGCGTGCGCAGGTCGTCCTCGCCCTCGATGAGCATGAGCGGCGTCTTCACGTTGCCGACGAAAGTGATGGCCGAGCGCGCGGCGAAGTCTTTCGGGTCCTGCCACGGCGCGGCCTTGAACCAACTCGGCTGAAACAGCACGAAGTCGGCGGTGTACCAGAAGCCTGTCCAGTCGGCGATGGAACGCTGCGAGACCGCGGCCTTGAAACGATGGTCACGGGTCACGATCCAGTTGGTGAGGACGCCGCCCCCGCTCCCCCCGGTCACGCCCAGTTTGGCGGGGTCTGCCCATCCGCGCTTTACGAGCTCATCAACTCCGGCGAGCAGGTCCTTCGAATCGTCGCCCGGATAGTTGTGCTGGATGATGTTCGCGAAGTCCTGACCGTAGGTGGTGGAACCGCGCGGATTGGGATAGAGAACGATGTAGCCCTTCGCAGCCATCCACTGCACCTCGTGGAAGAAGGTGTGTCCGTAGGCGGAATGCGGACCGCCGTGGATGTTGAGGATCAACGGGTACTTCTTCGTGGGATCGAACTTCGGCGGCTTCTGGACGAGGGTGTGGATCTTCTTCCCGTCGAAGCTCGTGTACCAGACGTCCTCCGCGGGCGTGATATCGAGTGAGTTGAAGAGGTCGTCGTTGAACGACGTCAAGCGCGTAACCGCGCCGGTCGCGGTATCAACCCGATTCAAATCCCCGAGGACCACGGTGTTCGAGATCAGCGCCACCAGGGTCTTGGTATCGGCCGATGCCGAGTACTGCATGATGTCCTGATCGCCGCTGGTCAGGGCGGTGACCGCGCCGGTGGTCGCGTCGATCCGCTTCAGGTTGGCGCGTCCCAGTTCTCCGACCTTCACCAGAATCGAGTTTCCGTCAGCGCTCCAGACGAGCCCGCCCGCCGAACCGCCCCGAGGAGGCGCCTGATCGCCACCCACGCCGCCCCCGACCTCGTAGTCGTAAGCCGCGGTCAGGTTTCTCGGCGCGCCGAACCCCGTGCTCGTGACCTCGCTCATGAACAGGTCGGACTGATCGAACGAACGTGTCGGCTTCACGTTCTTCGAGCCGACGAACGCCACCCGTTTCCCGTCGGGCGAGAAGTCGAGATCCCCGATGCCGCCCTCGAAGTCGAACACGAGCTTCGACTCGCCACCGCCCAGAGGCACGGACCAGACCTGGCTCCGAGTGTCCTCGTAATAGGGCTCCTTCACATGAAGGGAACGGTGGTAGAGCGTGGCGCCGTCCTTCGAGAAGAGCGGGGCAGTCGCTCCGAAGGGGTCGTTCGACACCTGTCGCGGGTCGGTGGCCGAGCCGTCGGACAAAGTGACCGCATAGATCTGGGGCCGGCGGGTGGGATCGTTGTACCCGCCGCCGTTCGATCGATACACCGCTCGCGTGATCACCTTTACGTCGGATTCCTTCGCCGGCTCCTTCGGAGGGTTCTTCGCGAGCTTGATGTCTTCTTCTGTCGTGGTGCTCGTGAACACGATGGTCTTTCCGTCGGGCGAGAAGGTCGCAGGGCCCGCGCCCTTGGGCAGGTCGGTGATCGCCTTCGGCTCCCCTCCCCACATTGGAATCAGGTGGAGCTGCGGGGGCTGGCGCTTGCCGTCTGTCTCGGCCACGCGGAGGAAGGCCAGCAGCGTGCCGTCCGGAGACAAGCGGGGCGCGCTGTCGCGCGGTCCCGCGGTGAAACGTCGGGGCGGCGTCCGACCATCGGTCGCGGCGATCCAGATCGAGGTCTCGTAATCGTCCTTCTTTTCGCTCGCGTCAACCCTCGTGAAAGCCACCATTCTCCCGTCGGAGGAAACCTGGGGATCGGCGGACCACACAAACTTCGTCACGTCGGTCTCCGCGATCAGCCGCTTCGTCGCCGTCGCGGTCTGGGAGGCCACGGGGGCGGCGACCGAAACCAGGAAGGCGAGCGCGAGGGGCGCGAGGCGCGGGATCAACAAATGGATGCGGGGTGGATTCATGGGGCTCCTCAAAGGCCGGGAAATTCTCGGGAGCTTAGCCTGCCGTGGGATATCGTCTCGGCCAGGCGATGGACCTCAAACGTTCCCGAATCACGGTCACCGGAGGCTCCGGCTTCCTCGGTGTGCATGTCGTCGAAGAACTGCGCGCGCGGGGGGCGAGCGAGATCTTCGTGCCCCGCAAGAGCGAATTCGACCTCGTGCGCCGCGAAGGCTGCGAGAAGCTCTTCGAGCAGGCCCGGCCGGAGATCATGATCCATCTCGCCGCGAAGGTGGGCGGCATCGGGGCCAACCAGCAGAACCCGGGAACCTTCTTTTACGAGAACCTGATGATGGGCGCCCAGCTTCTCGAGGAGGCGAGGATCCATGGCATCGCCAAGTTCGTCACCATCGGCACGGTGTGCGCCTACCCCAAGTTCACGCGGGTGCCCTTCCGCGAGGACGATCTGTGGGACGGGTATCCCGAGGAGACGAACGCGCCGTACGGAATCGCGAAGAAAGCGCTTCTCGTCCAGGGTCAGGCCTATCGTCAGCAGTTCGGAATGAATGCGATCTACGTGCTGCCCGTGAACCTCTACGGTCCTTTCGACCACTTCGATCCCGCGGTGTCGCACGTCATCCCTGCTCTCATCAAGAAGTTCGAAGACGCGATCGCGGCGAAGTCGCCGGTGGTCGAAGTGTGGGGCACCGGGAACGCCTCGCGGGAGTTCCTCTTCGTCGAGGACGCGGCCCGCGGCATCGTGGACGCCACGGAGAAGTACGACGCTCCGGAACCCGTGAACCTGGGCGCCGGATTCGAGATCACGATGCGCGACCTCGCCGAGCTGCTGCAGCGGCTCAGCGGGTTTGAAGGCGAACTCCGCTTCGACCCGAGCAAGCCCGACGGTCAGCCGCGCCGGTGTCTGGACACCGCGCGGGCCGAGGCCTCGTTCGGCTTCAAAGCGCGCGTCTCGTTCGAAGAGGGCCTCAAGAGGACTATCGAGTGGTACCGGAACAACAAGAACTCTCCCCGCTAGCCAGAGGCGCCCGGGACGAGGTCCGGGCCTTCTACGAATCGCACCACGAGCAGTTGGCGAAGGCTCGGGAGAAGCGTTCGTACTATTACGGCTACCTCGACCGGGTGCTCAAGGCGCGGGTGGCGCCGGGACAAAGAGTCCTCGAAATCGGCTGCGGCTCGGGCGACCTGCTCGCCGCGGTCTCCCCCTCCTTCGGGGTGGGGATCGACCTCTCCGGCAAGGCCGTGGCGGCGGCTCGCAAGCGCCACAAGGATCTCCACTTCTTCGAGGGCGACGCATGCGAAGCCTCGACCCTCGCGCAGGCGCGAGGACCCTTCGACGTGATCCTCATCGTCAACGTCCTCACGTTCCTGGGCGACGTCCGTCGGCTGTTCGACGCGTTGCACGCGGTCTCCCACTCGAAGACGCGGATCATGATCTACAGCTATTCGAGGCTGTGGCAGCCCGTGCTGCGCCTCGCCGAGCTGGTCGGGCTCAAGCAGGCTCAACCTACCGACGCCTGGATCCCGCAGGAGGAGGTGCGCACGATGCTCCACCTCTCCGATTGGGATCTCGTGCGGGAGGACCGCCAGATGGTGTTTCCCATCTACGTCCCGTTGCTTTCGGAGGCCCTGAACCGGTGGGTCGGCCACCTTCCAATGGTGGATGCTCTCTCCTTGATGTTCGGCATGGTCGCGCGGCCGCGGCTCAGCCGCCACCCGGGATCGATGAAGTCCGAGCCGTCGGTCAGCGTGGTGATCCCCTGCCGGAACGAGGAGGGCCATATTGCGCCGATGGTGGCGAGGCTCCCCCGGCTCGCGCCAAACAGCGAGTACATCTTCGTCGAAGGCGGGTCAAAGGACGGAACGGAAGCCGCGATCAGGCTCGCGATCGAACAGAATCCGGACAAACCCCTGCGCTTCCTGAAACAGACCGGAAAGGGCAAGGGCGATGCGGTGCGCCTGGGGTTCGGGGCGGCGCGTGGCGAAGTGCTCGTGATCCTCGACTCCGACATGGGTGTCGCCCCGGAAGACGTTCCATCGTTCGTGAACGCCCTCGCTCGGGGCCACGCCGAGTTCGTGAACGGTTCTCGCCTCGTCTATCCGATGGCGGGCAAGGCCATGCGTTTTCTCAACCTCATCGCCAACAAGTTCTTCGCCGCCCTGTTCAGCTGGATCCTCGGCCAGAACTGCCGCGATACCCTGTGCGGAACGAAGGTCCTGTTCCGCTCAGATTACGAGCGCATCGCGGCGAACCGGGCGTATTTCGGCGACTTCGATCCCTTCGGGGACTTCGACCTCCTTTTTGGGGCCTCCCGGCTGAACCTCCATATCGTCGACCTGGCGGTGCGCTATCACGAGCGCGAATACGGAGAAACCAATATCAATCGTTTCGCCCACGGCTGGCTGCTGCTCCGCATGAGCGGCTTCGCGTCGCGGAAACTTAAATTTTTGTAGTCAGGCGCCGACGACGCGGTTGCGGCCGGCCTTCTTGGCGCGGTAGAGGCGCTCGTCAGCCTTCTGGAGAAGGGCTTCGGGGGCGAGGACCGGATCAGCGGCGGTGCAGGCCACTCCGATCGTAACCGTGAGGCAGATCGCCGCACTCGACCTCTTGTGCGGGACCCCGAGGCCCTCGACACCAATCCGCAGTTTCTCGGCCAATTCCATGGCTCCCTCGATGGGGGTGTCGGGCATGACCACGATGAACTCTTCACCCCCGTAGCGGGCGGCGAGGTCGGCGGGGCGTTGAACCCGCTTCCGCAGAGTCCGCGCGACGAGTTGAAGGGCGTGATCGCCCATCGCATGGCCGTAGGAATCGTTGTAGCGCTTGAAGAAGTCCACGTCGAGAAGAGCCACCGACAGGGGCTGCCCGGTCCGGGTCGCCCGCGCCCACTCCGCGGCGAACACCGCGTCGAACTGCCGCCGGTTGGGAAGCTCGGTGAGGCCGTCGATGTTCGCGAGCGTCTCGAGCATCCTCCTCTGGCGGACAACCTGCATATGCAGAGCCACCCGGGCCTTGACCACGGTGGGATGGAAGGGTTTGGTCACGTAGTCGGAGGCGCCCTCGACCAGACCCCTCTCCTCGGCTTCGGGGGCGTCGAGGCCGGTGATGAAGACCACGCAGATGGAGGAGGTGCGCGCGTCCTCCTTGAGCCGCTTGAGGACCTCGTAACCATCGAGATCGGGCATCACCACATCGAGCAGGATCACATCCGGCAGATGCTCCTGGGCGAGGTCGAGCCCCTCTTCGCCGTTGTTGGCGTGGAGCACCGCGTACTCCCCCGAAAGCAGGTCGCCAAGCATCTGCCGGTTGGTCGCCGAGTCATCGACGATCAACACCTTCTGCAATCCGGATTGACTCTCCCGACCCATGGTTAATCGACCGGGATTGTAGCGGTTCGGCCCGGCGTTCACCGGATTGAACCCTTCTTGAGTCGACCGTGAGACTTTCGTCCCGCCCATACGTCTAGTAGGCAGGAGATTTTCGAACACTTGGAAAGGTTCAATTCATGAAGAAATCGCACATCCTCTCGCTCGCCCTGGTGAGCCAACTCGCGGCCGTTCCAGCCCTTGCTCAAGGCTCCGGCCGGGACGTCACCATTTTCCGCATGTCCGGGCCCCAGCTGGGCGTCCGGCTCGAAGAAGTCGATCAGGACGTGGTCTCGCGCCTGAAACTCAAAGAGGAGAAGGGCGCCCTCGTGACCGAGGTCCTCGAAAACTCGGCGGCCGAAAAGGCCGGCCTCAAGAAAGACGACGTCATCGTCCGGTTCCAGGGCGAGTCCATCCTGACCGCCTCGCAGCTCGGCCGGCTCGTGAAGGATGTCCCTTCCGGCCGCAAGGTCGATCTCGACGTCATCCGGGCGGGCGCGCCGATGAAGGTCACCGCGACCCTCGAAAAAGCCGAGTGGTCCGGCGACAAGATGGATTTCCCGGAGATTGCGGGCCTGGGCGAGAAACTCGGAAAACTCGGGGAGTTGAGGTTCCGCTCGGACGGCGGTGTGCCCCGGGCCTTCAATTTCAAGCTCGATGAAGACGGGCCGGCGTGGGCCGCTCTCTCACGCGCGGGGAGAGGCCGCCTCGGCATCACCTACACCGAGATCGAGGGCCAGCTCGCCGCCTACTTCAAGGCGAAGACGGACACCGCGATCCTCGTGAACTCCGTGGTTCAAGGCTCTGCGGCGGAGAAGGCAGGCCTCAAGGCGGGTGACATCGTGGTGAAGCTTGGAAGCGCCTCGATCGAAGACGGTTCGGATCTGTCGGACGCGGTCGGCGATCTCGAGACCGGCAAGGCTGCCCCGGTGACCGTTCTGCGCGAGGGCCGCACCGTCGACCTGACCGTAACCCTCGAAGAGCCGAAGCGGGCGCGCAGCGAGATCCGGCGGAAGCGGCCGGTTTCCTAAGCAGGCTTTACTTCATGGCCAGGCGGATCGCGTCCTCGAGAACGGCCTTCGTCTGGCCGTTCACGAGGTGCTTCACCACGACGCCCGACTTGTCGACGGCGAACAGGGTCGGAAACACCGACACGCCGCCGTAGGCGTTCTGGGCTTCCGCGTTCGCATGCGCGAGCGTGAAACCGATTCCGAGTTGCTTCGCGTAGGCGGCGCGGTCGGCGTCGGTGTAATCAAGGTCGAGAAGTTTGTCGGCGTTCAATGCGACGATGGTGAAGCCCTGCTTCCGGTAGACCGTGTCGAGTTCGGCCAGCAGCGGAGTAGTGACGACGCAGGGCGGGCAATTGGTGAACCAGAAGTAGAGCAGGAACGGTTTCCCCGAGAGACTGGCGAGGGTGATATCCGAGCCGTCGTAGGTCTTGACCGAGAACGCCGGGGCGGCATTGCCCTCCCATCCCGTGATGGTCCTCTCCAGCGCCTTGCCGAAACGGGGGTGGTTCGCGATCTTCTCGACATCGGCCTTGAGGATCTCGCCGCTCTTTGGATCCCGCTCGAGAAACCTCGGCATGCGCGGGTCGGATTCCATGATCCGCAGGATCACATTCGCCGTGCCCGGGACAGTGAAGGCGAACTGTTCCGAGATGTCCTTGAGGGACGGCGGCCTCCCCGTCGACTTCTGGGTCTGAACCACGAACAACGGAATCTTGAAGAAGGTGTTGAAGAGGCGATTCAATGCCTTGCGCTCGGCGTCCCCGGTGAAGACCTCGTTGAAGAGTTTCGAAACCACCACGGGTTCGCCAGGTTTCACGTTGGCCTTCAGGTACTCCACGATCGCGACCTCCGGGGTCGCGGGCGGGGCCTGGTAGGCGGGAACCGGGGATGCGGCGAGGGAGAGGAGCAGGGCAAGTGTCGGGTTCATCATGATTTTCCGCTTGACATGTTCGCATGCCGAGGAGTACGTTCCTCCTTGCCCCTCCCGGGGAACGCCGCTCGGGACCCCATCCACCCACACCTCCTACGGGCGTGACAGGCTGGAGAGACAGCCGCTTACCGCAAAACGAGAATCCCGACCCGCCCCGGTCGGGATTTTTTGTATCAGGCGAGCCCTTCCCGTAGGCTGACGCCCACCGTGACCGCCCTCGAGCCGAACCCGTTCCGCGAAGCCATGTCCCGTTTTGCGAGCGGCGTGACCGTGGTGACGGCCAACCGGGGCAGCGAGAGGTTCGGCATCACCGCGAGTTCCTTCACCGGCGTTTCGATGGAACCCCCGCTCATCCTGGTCTGCATCGCTCGAACCCTGCACACCCACGCGGCCATCGAGCAGAGCCGCGCTTTCGCGGTCAACATCCTCGGCGTGCACCAGCTGGAAGTCGGCCAGCGTTTCGCCGGCCTCACCCCTGAGACCGGAGATCGCTTCGCGGGCCTGGCCTGGTCGACGGGCCTCACCGGAGCCCCTATCCTCGACGGGTCGCTCGCGACGCTCGACTGCCGACTGCACGCAAGCCACGACGGCGGTGATCACACAATCTTCGTGGGAAGTGTGGTCGAGGTGCGGATGGCGGACGATGAGGCTCCGCTGCTCTATCACAATCGCCTCTGGCGACGTTCCGAAACTCTCGAATCCCCTGCGGACCTGAAAGGACCTCGCTGATGCGTCTCCGTGTTCCCGCCATCCTCGCGGCGATCAACGTGCTCGCCTTCGTTTACATCTGGCTGATCGCAGACCTCATGCGCCAGATCCAGGTGATGGCCTCGATCGGGGTGACCGCCCTGGTTCTGAGCCTGATCTTCCTTTGGTTCGTGTTCTTCTCCGGCGCCCCCATGAAAGCGCGGGTTGCGCTGGTGGCCGGCATCGTGGTTCTGGGCGCCTTGTCGGCATCGCTCTTCCGGGTCCGTGGTGTCACGGGTGACCTCGTGCCCATCGTCGAGTATCGCTTCGCGAAACCGAGGGCTCTGCCCGAGGCGCAAATGACACCGATCGACCCCGCCCCGTCCGCGGTTTCCGTATCGCCTTCCGTCGACCCCTCTTCCACACCCGCGGTGAAGCCGGAACAGCCGGCAGTGGCTTCCACACCGGCCGCACCTGCCCCCGTTGCCCCTGAGGCGAGCCATCGGGACTGGCCTCAGTACCTTGGTCCCGCACGTTCGGGTGTGGTGCCGGACATCACCCTCGCCACGGATTGGGCCACAAAAGCGCCGAAGCTCCTCTGGCGTCAACCCGTGGGCGCCGGGTGGGCCGGGTTCGCGGTATCGGGAGATTTCGCGGTCACCCTCGAACAGCGAGGCAAGGAAGAACAGGTCATCGCCTACGAGCTTCGGTCGGGCCGGCCACGGTGGAGCCACCGCGACGCCGTGCTCCACGAGTCGCCACTTGGAGGCATCGGGCCCCGCGGCGTGCCCGCCATCGACGCCGGGCAGGTCTTCGCTCTCGGCGCCACCGGCATCCTCAACGCTCTGGACCTGCGCTCGGGTCGACTCCTGTGGAGCCGGAACATCCTCAAGGACAACAACTCGCCTGAACCCGAGTGGGGCGTCGCGATCTCTCCGCTCGTGCACGGGAGCCGCGTGATCGTGAGCGCCGGCGGTTCTCCCGGGAAGGCGCTCGTGGCCTACGATCGTCACACCGGGGAGCCGGTCTGGGCGGCCGGGAATGGGGTTCTCGCGTACTCGTCCCCCGCCCTCATGACACTCGCGGGGCGCGAACAGATCGTGATGCTGAACAAGGAGACGGTCGCGGGGCACGATCCGTCAACCGGCGCGGAACTCTGGACCCACGAAGTTCCACCCGACCGGCCCCGGGCCGCTCAGCCCCTCCTGATTTCCCCTAATCGCGTTCTGTTTTCGATCGGCTACGGAGTCGGCTCGAGAGTCTTCGAACTCGGGGCCTCAGGAGACGCCGGTCTTGCCGCGAAGCTCCTCTGGGCGACCCCGCGGCTCAAGTCGAAGTTCGCGAACATGATCCTCCATGAAGGGTCGGTTTACGGCCTGGACGATGGTGTCTTCGTCTGTCTCGACCCCGAGACCGGCGAACGGCGATGGAAAGAGGGCCGCTTCGGTCACGGCCAACTCATCCTGGCCGGAAAACACCTCCTCGTGCACACCGAAACCGGCGAGGTCGTGCTGGTGGAGCCGAACCCCGAACGGCTGATCGAGGTCGCGCGTTTCCGGGCCCTCGATGGAAAGACCTGGAATCCTCCCGCCTTCGCCGCGCCGATCCTGCTCGTCCGCAACGACCTCGAAGCGGCCGCTTACGAGCTGCCCGTCCTTCGATAGTCGGTTTCAGGGTGATTCAAAAAAACGGTATTGACAGATCATCCCCTGACTACTAATGTCTTAGTAGTTAGTAGATGACTCCACCACTCACCCGACAGGAACTCCGCATCATGAACGTGGTGTGGGCGATGGACCAGGCGTCCGGGCGCGAGGTCACGGACGCGCTGTCGGCGGAAAAGCCCGTCGCGTACACCACCGTGGTGACGCTCATGAACATCCTGGTCGCCAAGGGCCATCTGGTGCGGGTTCGCGATGGCCGGCAGTTCAAGTACCGGCCGAAGGTCTCGCAGAAGCGGGCGCTTTCGGGCCTGGTCCGCGACTTCGTCGACCGCGTCTTCGCGGGCTCGCCGCATTCGCTCCTCGCCCATCTCGTCGACGAATCGCGGCTCACCCCCGAGGATGTCGAGGAGCTGGTGGCGAAGTCGCGCATGAAGGTGGTGCGCCCCAGGAAGACCCCGCGGGAGCGTTCATGAGCTTCATCGGACTTTCGACCTCCTGGAGCCTGCAGATCCTGCTGATCGGTCTTTGCGCCGAGGCCTGCGCGCCGCTCCTCCGGAAGGCCCACCCGGGTGTGCGCGCGAGGTTCTGGTTGATCACACTTCTGCTGAGCCTCACTGCTCCATGGTTGATGAGGGGGCTCCCCGCGGCCACACTCAAGGCCGAGGACAACGTCCTCACCGTGGCCTCGACCGCAGTGGCGGGCGCTCTCAGGGCTCTCCCTCCTTCGTGGCCGGAGATCATCGTGATCTTCTGGGGCGCTATGGCCCTCGCTCGGCTGATCGGGCTCGTTCGTGGCGTGCATCAACTGGCCGCCATCACATGGGAGTCGAAACCGATCGAGATCGCCGGCTCCCCCCAATTACGGGTCCGGGAGAGCGCCTCCATTCGGTCTCCCGCGGCGTCCTTCATCGGCCGGGTGATCCTCGTGCCCCCGAACTTCCTCGGGCTACCCGACGCATGGAAACGCGCCGCCCTCGTTCACGAGACGATTCACCTCGCCCGGAGCCACGGCGCGCTCCTGCTCCTCGAGGAAGCCATCCTCGCCCTGTTCTGGTTCCACCCCATGGTCTTCCGGATGGTGCGTCGAGTCCGAGACTCCCGTGAGGAAACGGTGGACGCGGCGACGATCGCAGCGACCGGGGCGACCCGCGAGTATCGCGAAATGCTGATCGGCCTCGCCGCGCGCATCAGGATTCCCGCACCCGCTGTTTCAGGGACGACAGCGCTCGGCGCAAGGATCGAGTCCCTCATTGCCCTCGAGGAAAATCCCATGCCCATCACGTCCGCCCCCCGCCTGCTCGTCACCGGTTTCGCGCTGCTCGCAACCGCCGCGCTCGCATCAGCGGCTGTACCCCTCCGGCTCTCGACCCAGGACGCGGCACCCCCTGACCAGAAGGAAACGACAAGGACCCCGCGCAAGGTCCTCTCGAAGGTGAACCCCGCCTACCCCCCGGGGCTCAAGGAAAAGGGGGTCGAAGGAGTGGTGCGGATTGAGATCGTCGTCGACGCCACGGGAGCGTTTTCGAGCGCGACGGCCCGGCCGGATGACAATCCCGAGCTTGTCAAAGCGGCGATCGAGGCCCTTCGGCAGTGGCGATGGGAGCCGGGTGAGGGTTCGATCCAGATGACCCACACCATCCAGTTCCGCCTCGTCAAGGGAACCGAGAAGTAAGAGGTGCAGTCCGCCCGCGCGATCGCCCTCGCGGCGGTTCTCCTCACCGCCGGCATCGCCGCCCCTTACGCGCCGGGTCAGGACCCACCGCCTTCAGCCGAGTTCCCGACCACACCCGAAGGCCGGGTCACCCGCGCGTTCCTGGAGACCATCAACAGCGGGGACAAGGGGGCCATGACGGCCTTCCTGACCATGAACCTCTCCAAGGCCGCGCTCGACGAGAACCCGGTGGACGTCTACGCGAACATGGCGTTCCGGCTCTACACGCAGAGCGGCGGGTTCGACTTGATGCGGATTCTCCAGGGAGGAGGCCCGGGTGGCCTTCGCTTCACCGCGCGCACGAAACGCGGCGGCCATTGGGCGCAGTTCTCCACGCGGTTGGCGAGCGGCGAAGGGGACAAGCTGGATGACTGGAGGGTTCGAAGGATCCTTGATCCCGAGGCCGAGAAGGCGGACGCGTGGGCCACCGCGAAGATGAGCGAGGCCGACGCCATCCGGGAAATCGCGCGACACGTCGACAACGCGGCGAGGGACGACCGCTTCTCGGGGGTCGCGCTGGTGGCGAAGGGGGAGCGCGTGATCTTCAATCGGGCGTACGGCCTCGCCGATCGGACGAGCGGAGTCCCGAACCAACTCGATACGCGTTTCAATCTCGGCTCGATGAACAAGATGTTCACCGGGATCGCCATCGCTCAACTGGTCCAGGCGGGCAAGCTCTCGTTCGAGACCACGCTCGCCCGCATCGTTCCCGAGTACCCGAACAAAGAGGTCGCGGCGAAGATCACGATCCACCAGCTGCTCACGCACACCGCGGGGATGGGCGATTTCTTCAAGCCCGAGTTCTTCAAGGAACGCGAAAAGTATCGGAATCCGAAGGACTATTTCCCGATCTTCGCGAACGACCCGCTGCGATTCGAACCGGGGACGAGCTGGTCATACAGCAACGCAGGCTTCATCGTCCTTGGCGCGATCGTCGAGAACGCGTCGGGCCGGAACTACTTCGACTACGTGAGGGATCACATCTACGCGCCCGCGGGAATGAAGGGCACGGCGTCGTTCGGGACGCACGAAGCCATCCCCAACCTGGCCATCGGATACACGCGCTCCGGCAGCGACGATCCGCTGGGCCTGCAACCTCCGCGTCCAAACCGGACCACGCTGCCCGAGAAGGGGAGCCCCGCGGGAGGCGGCTACTCGAACGCGCCGGATCTGCTCCGGTTCGCCCGGGCGCTGCGCGCTCACAAGCTGTTGAACGCGGAGTTGACGGAAATGGTGACGGGTGGAAAAGTGGCGGCGCCGATGGGCATGAAATACGGCTACGGATTCTTCGATGAAACCATCGACGGGAAGAGTGTTCGAGGCCACACCGGCGGCGCCCCGGGGGTCAACTCCTGCCTCCACATGTTCTGGGATGGCAGCTACACGGTGATCGTGCAGGGCAATTACGACCCGCCCGCCGCGCAGGAACTGGGCAGGCAGATCAGCCGATTCCTGGCCAGGCAGTAGCCGTCGCTATAAATCCCCGCCCACGCGAATGAGCGACTTCCCGAAAAGTTCGCGCTTCTCGAACTTCACGTGGAGATCGGGCACTTCGGCAAGGTCGTAGACGCCGGTGATGCCGGTCTTCCAGCGGCCGGTGCGAAGCGCTTCGTGGATCGCGGGTTTCTCGGCGCCCTTCGTGGCCGCCATCGCCACGTAGACCACGAAACCGCGGACCGCGATGGTCTTCGCGTAGAGCTGCCTCGAGATGTCCACGGGCGGCGGAAAACCTCCGAGCGCGCCGATGTAGACGACCTGGCCAAGTGCCGCCACCGCGTCGTAGTTCTTTGGGGCCTCGGGGCCGGCGACGCCGTCGACGATGAGGTCGACACCGCGGCCGTTGGTGAGGCGCTTCACCTCGGCCACCCAGTCCGAGCTTCGGTAGTCGATCACGTGGTGTGAGCCGAAGCCCTTGACGAAGTCGACTTTCGAGGTCGAGCAGGTCGTGAAGACCGTGGCCCCCGCTTCACGCGCGATCTGTGAAGCCATGATCGACACCGAGCCCGCTCCAGAGTGGAAGAGCACGCTCATGCCCGCCTGAAGTTTTCCGACGGTATGCACCAGATGCCAGGCGGAGTAGGTGCCGGTCTGGAACACGGTTCCGGTCTTCCAGTCGAAACCCTCCGGGATCATCGACAGACGCGCCGCCGTGGCGAGAGCGAATTCGGCGTTGCCGCCCCACTCGCCCACCGACGCTACGCGTTTGCCGACCAGCGAAGCATCGACGCCTTCACCGACCTTGTCGACGAGGCCGCTGTACTCGTAGCCCGGGGTGAAGGGAAACGTGGGCGCGTTCCACTCGACTCTCTTCGCGCGCGCGTGGGTGTCGAGAGGATTGAGATCGGAATAGGCGACGCGGATACGCGCCTGACCCGGGCCCGGCTCCGGTGGGGGGATGTCCTTGAGGGCGAGGACCTCGGGTCCTCCGGGAACGTCGGCTACGATCGCGCGCATTTTTCGTCATCTCCAGTGATGGCGTAGGGGCACGCTGCGCGTGCCCTGAGGTGAGACAGAAGCTTACAGCCGGGGCCGGTCAGTGCGGTCGTGCGAACTCGTCCCGCGGATCGAGGTCGCGGTTGACCTCGGTGCCAGTTGCGGGTCGCAGCGCGACGCGGGCGTTGCGCATGAAAGGCGCGATCTCGGCGATCCGGGCCACACCGAGGTAGTTGACACTTCGCTGGGCGCGCAGGCGGCTCTCCCACAACTCGAGTTCGATCGGAACGGACTCGTTGCTCAGCAGCAGCAGCGGGCCGAAGTCGATCGCGTGGGGAAAGGCGGCGAGGGCACTCGCGCGGATCCGCTCCGTCGGCACCCAGGCGCTCATGATCCCTCCCGGCCGAAGACGCTTTCCCACCATTTCGTAGAACTCGGTGGAGTAGAGATTCCCGCTCATCGAGCCGTCGGGATGGATCGCGTCCGCCTGAATGATGTCGTAGAGCCGGCCGTCGCCCTCGAGCCGGCGCCGTCCGTCATCGCGAATGATCACCATCCGCGGGTCGGCCAGGAAGGACTTGAGGCGGGTCATCCGCGGCTTGTCCTCGACCCGGCGGAGGAGTCGTGGTTGCGCGCGCGCGATCTCGAAGACCGTGACCGTAGATATCTCCTCCCGAACACCCGCGGCCCAGGCGGTGTCGCCCGAGCCGAGACCCACGATCGCGATCTCGCGGGGCGCCGGATGAACCAGTGCGGGCAGCGCGCCGAAGATCGTGTGGATGTCGCCGAAGGGAATCCAGCTGTTGCTGCGGCCGTGGATCCACAGGTGATACCCGGTGGGCCGGCGCGGTGTGAGCGCATTCACGCCAGCCGCATCCTCCTCGATGAATGTGTTCGCGGGGTCGGTGTTTCCGTGAAGGCGGATCCAGAGCTGGTCGCTCGAGGGAAAGATCGCCGCGAGGGCAATGACGGCCGCGAGGGCGAGATGGAGCCGCGAGTCGGCGAGGCGGCGTGACGCCGCGAAAGCGATGAGCGCGGAAAAAACCGCCAGGACACGGAACGTTCCGGAAGCGCCGAAGGCGTCGAGGAAGACAAGGCCGGTGAGCAGGCTGCCCGCGACGCAGCCGAAGATGTTCGCGGCCTGCAGCCAGCCCACGCGCTGGCCCGCAGTGTTCGCGTCGTCCTGCACGGCTCTTTGGAGAATCGGAAACCCCAGACCCATGAGGAAAGTCGAGGGTCCAAACAGCAAAATCGGCGCGACCATGTAAACGGCCACGAAGTCCCCAACGGCCAGCGGATTCATGTGGACGCCGTCGTCGCGCAGGCCATACTGAACGAGCCAGGAAAGGCCCGGGAGAGAGGCGGGCAGGCGAACGAGAAGGATGTGGGCCAGGAGCGTCCAGCCCACCATTCCGGCCTGGCAGAGAAGGAAGGCGTTCAGCGGACGTGTGATCCGCGCGGCGAACCGGGCGCCCACGAACGTCCCGGAGGCGAGCCCGATCAGATAGATCGCGAGGAGTGTTCCGAACGTGAACGCGGCCCCCTTCGCGAGGACGTCGAGGACACGGAACCAGACGATTTCGAGGGAGAGGGAGACGAGTCCCGACGTGGCGTAGAGGAGGAGCCAGAGGCGGAACGGCTGCTGCGGCTCGGTCGTCTTCGCGGGCGTGGGGGCCAGCGCAGGCAACGCCGCTTCCGCGGCCGTGGGTGTCGCGGCTTGACGGGCGAGGAACAACGCACCGAACCCCGCGATCGCGCTCAGTAACGCGCCCATGAGAACCGCGCCATCTATGCCGAAGAACCGGACGAGGACCCACGGTGTCGCGAGAGCCCCAAGCGCCGCGCCGAGCGCGTTCGCGCCGTAAAGCAGACCGATCCGCCGGGCGGCATGTTCGGGATTCATCACCAGGCCGCGAACCAGGAGCGGGAGCGACATTCCCATGAGCGTCGTGGGCAAGAGCAGCGAGAAGAAATGCGCGAACACCGCGCTTATCGGCGTGACGTAGAGCCAGGGCGCGCCGCGATAGAGGCCGTCATAGAAAAGTGGAACGCTGAGGAAGGCGAAGAGGGCGACGCCGATTTCCACGACGGCGAAGGCACGAAGCGCCCGTGAGGGCGAGAGCCGCGTCGACAGGCGGCCACCCAGATCCGAGCCGATGCCGAGGCCGGCCATGAAGGCCGCGGTGATGGCGGCGATCGAGTAGATGCCGACCCCGGTGGAAAGCGCCAGCAGTCTTTGCCATGCGACCTGATAGACGAGGGCCGCGGCCCCCGAGAGCACGAAACACACCGCGGCAATCCGCAGCGGCCACGGACCGGCCGGCACCACGTTCACCAGATGTCTTCGGGCAGTTCCGACTTGTGGTTCTCGTGACGCGCCATTACGAAGAGGAGATCGGACAGGCGATTGAGGTAGGTGCCGATGACCGGATCGAGAGGCGCTTGCCGGCCGAGACCGACCACCGATCGCTCGGCGCGACGGCAGATCGTCCGCGCCAGATGGAGTTGAGCGCCCGTGGGCCCGCCCCCCGCGAGGATGAACGCCTTGAGTTCAGGCAATTCGGCCTCGCGCACATCGATCTCCCGCTCGAGCGCCTCGATCCGCGCATCCCCGGTCACGACTTTCTGTTTGCGCTCCGCGATCTTGTCTTTCGGATCGGCGAGACGCGCGGAAAGCGAGAAGAGGTCCTTCTGAATCGTCATCAACAGCGTGCCCAGAGGTGAACCGCTCGGCAGGCCGCTCTTGATGACGCCCAGCATCGCCTGAAGTTCGTCGATGTCCCCGTAGGCCGCCACCCGCGGATCGTCCTTTTGCACCCGCGACCCGTCGATCAGCCCGGTATCGCCCTCGTCGCCGGTTTTGGTGTAGATCTTCATGGGTGAGGGGGAAAGGAGTATGCGCCCTGAGGGATTCGAACCCCCTACCCCTTGGTTCGAAGCCAAGTGCTCTATC
>CAYNHK010000098.1:0-17273 GCA_964396875.1 uncultured Acidobacteriota bacterium
CCTGCTTCGGCACACCCGCGGCGATGAAAGCCTGGACGATGCGCAGCGGCGTGAACGGCTCCGCGCTGCCGGGTTTGAGAAGGAGTGGCGTCTTGAGCGCGATCGCCGGAGCCCAAAGAGAGTGAACCCCGGGAGAGTTGCTCGGAAGCACGACGCCGAGGGACGAGCCCCGCGCCGTGAAACTCACGGCCGAGCCACCGGCCGTGGAAACACCGGTGTCGAGCACGTCGAGGGGAAGACCCCGCATGAGGCCGGCGAGGATGTCGCTCACGTTCCCCATGACACCCGCGATCTTCGCCATGTTGCGGCGAACGAGGGCGAAGGGAAGGCCGGTGGTGCCGGACGTGGCCTTCACGTATTCGTCAACACTCTGGGTGTCGTCCCCGCAAGCAAGGGTTCCATTGAGGAACAGGTCGGCGGCTTTCCCCGACATGGCCACGAGATCCTTCACCGGAATAGAGGCGAGCGAGTCGCTCATCTCCTTCTGCGACTCGGGCGACAGGTCGCGGCGGATGAGACCGGGATTCGCAAGGCTCAGTTCGGCGACCGCCTGGCCGGTGCGGTAGTGGGGGACCTTCGCGGTGTCGAGACTGACGTAGGGCTCGCCTTTTCGCAGCAGGGGCAGATGAATCATCAGTACACCCCTTCCACGACGGTCTGGTTCAGTTCGGAGAACGGACGGACGTTGCGGACGCCGTCATACGGGAAGCCGGCGCTTGGAGCCTCGCGTTCTCCCTGATCGCGCTCGAGGAAGCGCGGCATGAAGAACTCTTTCGTCATGGTGGTGAGGCACACGCGGCCGGTCTCACCGTAGGCCACGGTGCGGGACGTGTCTTTGGGATCGAGAACCTCGATCACCGCGCGAGGCGCCGGCGGGTAGTAGATGACCGCGTACTTGTCCTCGGGAACGCGCGGCTTCCCCACCGCAAGACCCATCAATGTATTGCCGTACGTCGGCGCGAAGTGAACGTTCGGACCGCACAACTCCTCCACCGCGAAACGGTGAAACTGCGGCGTCATTTCCGTGCCTCCGCAGAAGACGCCGGTGATGCCGGCCTTCTCCAGCGAGATCTTTTCGCACAGCGCTTCGAGCAGCTTGGGCGTGGTGAAGAGACACTTGATCGAGGAGTGCGCCTTGATGAGGGTGAGCGCCTGGTCGATGACATGCTGCTTGTAGCGCTCCATCATCGCCATCTCGCCCCACTTGATGAGCTTGATGACGAAACGCGGGTCGAGGTCGACCATGTAGCAGATGCCGCCGCGCACCTGGGCGAGGTGTTCGATGGCGAGCCTCAAGCGACGGGGCCCCGAAGGCCCGACTTCCAGCCAGTCCGAGCCCTTCGGGAAGAACTTGTCGGGCAGGGTTTCGCTGAAAGCCGTGTAGTCGAGACGGAAGTCCTCGATATTGATGCGCGATTTCGGAATGCCGGTGCTGCCTCCGGTTTCAAAGACGTAGATCGGCTTGTCCTTGAAGGCCTTGGGCACAAAGATCCGCGGCTCCTTGCAGCGCAGCCACTCGTCCTGGAAGAAGCCGAGGACGCTCAGGTCCGCGAACCCCTTGATCCGCTCGCGCGGGTCGAAGTCGAGTTTCTTCTTGAAGTCCAGCCAGAAGGGACTCCCGGTCTCCTCTGAGAAATGGAATGCGACCATCTCCCGGACATGGGCGTCGAGGCGGGGTTGAAATTCCGGACTGGCGGGGGAAACCACGGGCTTCTTCCTTTCGCGAGGGGACGGTGAAACTTCGACGAGAGCTACGAACGCTTCCGGTCGTAGCGCAGATCGAGACGGACACTCAGGCGACGCGGCTGCACGGGCAGGACGGAATAGGACGCGTACCCCCTCGTGAACGTCTTCTCGTCGAGGAGATTGTCTCCGATAAACGAGATCCGGGCCTTCCCGCGGCTGTACGAAAGGGCGGCGTCCACGAACTGGGCGGAGGGAATCGCGAAGGCGTTGTCTTCGGAGATGAATTGTTCGGAGTTGGCACGGAACGCCGCCGTCGCGAGGACGCCCTTGCCCATGTCGAATCTCACCCGTGCGGAGAAGAGATGCTTCGGCGCGAAGGGCGACCCGTTGCCCGAACGATCGAGCACACCCTGGATGGGCTCAAAGGTGCGCGGGTCGATGCCGACGATGCCGAACTCGCGGAAGCGGGTGAGGATGCCGTCCGTGTAGGAGTAGTTGAAGGAGACACCTCCACGCTCGCGATCGAAACTCGTCTCGACCTCGAAACCGCGGGAGCGCTGGTCGCCCGTGGGACGCGGCTGGCCCGAGCCGTCCGGAATCGTGATGTCGTTTCGCTTCAGTTCGAAGCCGGTGACCGAAGCCCGCACGCGCCCGTTCTCGCTCACGAAACGCAGGCCGCCTTCGACCTGCTGGGTCTCTTCCGGCTCCTTCGAGCCGAGGGCGAGGGTCGAAGCCGGGGAGAAACCTCGGGAGAAAGCCGCGAACGCTCGCGCCTGAGGAGCAAGCTCCACGCTTGCGCCCACGAAGGGCGACACGCGAGTCCAGGACTTGTCGATCCCGAAGGCGTCCTCGGTGAAATCAAACGAGTCGACGCGGACACCGGCGAGGGCCTGAACCCTGGACCCCAACGACGCTTCGTCGAAGGCGAAACCCGAGAGCACGCGGTTCTTCGCGTCGGCGCGGACCGAGTAGCCGGGAATCAGGAAGAAGGGCTTCGTCGCGGTCTCGATCGGACGATCGATGCCGATCATGGGCAGCAGGGCAACGTCGAGGCTGTACTCGTCGGCGAGTTCGTAGACCTCGGCGCCCACGGTGAGACGATGGCTGGACGAACCGGCGACGCGTTCGCTCTCGAGCCAGAAGCGATTGCCGGACAGACGCTGATCGTCTTCGAGAAGAGTCATGGTGCGCGCGGTGATGGCGCCGCCGGCCCGGGGATCCACGAAGGCGCCGACGAAAAGAGCGCCGTCGCTCTTCCAGCGGAGTCGCGTGAAGTAGGTGAGGTTCTTGAGAACGGTGCGGTCGCCCACCCTCTTCTCCAGGCGCAGGCGCGCGCGGTCGACGTCCTGCTCGGAGAAATCGAAGGGCGTCTGATAGTTGTTCTCGCGCGAGACGTTCGGCACCGCGCCATTCAGGAGCGGCAGGCCCACATCAGGAATGAACTCGCTGCGAAGGCGCTCGTAGTTCGCCACCGCGATCAGACCTCCCGGCCGCGCGATGCGAAGCCCCGGGTTCAGGCCCCACTGGGTGTTCTCGCGATCGCGGAAGCCATCGGACCCACGCGCGAAGAGGGGAAGACGCGCCGCGAAGGAGGCGTCTTCGTTCGATACGCCGAGGTCGGCGTCGACATCGTAAGAATTGAATGTGCCGAAGCGGCCGCCCGCGGCCGCGAAGTCGCGCCCGAGCGGCTGTTTGCGCAGGACGTTCACCGTGGTTGCGGCGGCATCGGGACCCGCGGCGAAGCCCGAGGGTCCCTTGAGGATCTCGAGGCGCTCGATGTTGTAGGCGGGTAGAAAGGTCGATTCGGGCTCGCGCACGCCGTCGATCATCACCAGACCGTTGGTGAGCGAATCGAAACCGCGCACGGAAAAGAGGTCAAAGATCCCGTAGCCCGAAACCACGTTCACCGACGATGCGCCGGTGAGGCCGTCCGAGAGCTGGCGCGCGCCCGCGTCGCGCAGGGTGCGCGACGGAACCACGCTGAGGGAAAACGGAATCCGCTTGAGATCGATGTCGCGGCCCATCGCGCCGAGCGAGATCGTCTCGTCATCGGTGGTCGCTTCGACCTCGATGGTGGTGTTCGAGCGAAGCGCGGGTGTGGGTGAGGGCGTGGCCGTCGACTGGGCGAACACCGGAGCGGCCAGAAGGGTCAGAAGCGAAAAAGCAGAGGATCGTTTGATCATGGGTCGGGGATGTTATGCGCTCAGGTCCGATAGTCCCGTCAAGCTCCGAGTGCGATTTTCGGAGCCGCGGACTCAGTGGTTCAAGAGTTTGACGGTGGCGAGGGCGAGGACGGCGATGCTGTTCTTGAGATCGTCGATGCTCACCCACTCGTCGGGCTGATGCGCCAGATCGAGCACGCCCGGCCCATAGGCGACGGTGTGAGGAATGTGACCGATGCGATCGAAGTGTTTCTGATCGTAGGTTCCCGGGCTGGCGATGATCTGCGCTTCCTTGTGAAGCACGCGCCGGATCGCGGCCTGCAGGGACTGGGTGACCGGTGAGTCTTCGGGGGTCGCGGTCGGATGGACGACCATGCGGTCGGAGAGGTCGTAACGCAGGCCGGGAAC
Organism: uncultured Acidobacteriota bacterium; assembly: GCA_964396875.1. GTDB lineage: Bacteria > Acidobacteriota > Vicinamibacteria > Fen-336 > JAGNNV01 > JAGNNV01. Next base: position 4,257 of record CAYNHK010000098.1, read on the forward strand.
CCGGGCCTTGACCGACTCGAGAAGGTTCTGGATCTCCGCCTTGGTGGCATCGAAACCTTCTTCGAGAAGGAAACGACGATCGAAGATCGCGTGGGCGCGGTCGGCGACGCAAGGGCTCTGCACGTCCTCCCCCACCTGCCCGCCGCTCATCGTGTTCACGTTCAAGGTCGCGCGCCGCGACAGCTCGGGCACCACGGGAACTTTGGTGAGGCGCTTCGCGAGTTCGGGCTGAAGTTCGGTGCGGATGGCCTCGAGGATCGCGCCCATGTCGTCGATCGCACTGTGTCCGAGGTAGGGCATCGAGCCATGGGCGATCCGGCCGTGGGTCACCACATCGAACCAGTAGACGCCCCGATGACCCACGCAGACCCGGTCCACGTTGAGCGGCTCGGGAATGATCGCGAAGTGCGTGTTCTGCGCGGTCACCCGCCCGGTCTTGCACAGATACGCGACGCCCGCGTAGCCGCCGCTTTCTTCGTCGACCGTGCCGCTGATCTCGATGGCGCCATTCGTCTCGACACCGGCGCGGCGCAGAGCTTCGGTCGCGAAAAGGGCAGCCGCGATGCCGGCCTTCATGTCGCAGGTGCCGCGGCCGTAGATCTTTCCGTCCGCGATCTCCGCGCCAAAAGGATCCTTGGTCCAGCCCCTCCCCGCGGGGACGACGTCGAAGTGGCCGTTCATGTGGAGCGTTTTCCCGGGCCGAGCCCCCTCGCGACGTCCGATGACGTTGATGCGCGGGTGCTTCGCGGTGTGCTCGGGCTGGCCCTCAGCCGCGATGTATTCGGACTCGAACCCGGCCTTCTCCAGCCAGCGGCCGATGCAGCGGGCGCCATCCTCGTAGAACTCCCCTGGCGGGTTGACCGTGGGAATTCGGATCATTTCCCGCGTGAATTCGACCGCCTCGTCGATGACGCTTTCGGCCGCGCGGATGATCTTGTCATCCTGGGCGCCGCCAGGGTCTGCTTCCATGAACCTATTCGCTTTCCAGTGACTGCTTCGCGGCCTCTAAACCCGCCCGGGTTTCCTTTGAAAGTTTGGGATAGTGCAGCTTCATGGAGCGGAGTGTGTCGATGACAATGTCGGCCACGGCGAGGCGCGCGAACCACTTGTGGTCGGCGGGAATGACGTGCCACGGCGCATACGCGGTGCTGGTGGCCCCGAGCATGTCCTCGTAGGCGCGCTGGTAGTCGTCCCACAGGGCCCGCTCCTTCACGTCGCCGGCCTGGAACTTCCAGTTCTTCTCGGGCTCCTCGAGCCGGGCGAGGAAGCGCCGCTTCTGCTCGTCTTTGGAGACGTGGAGATAGAACTTGCGGATCACCGTGCCGTTCCGGGTCAGGTATTTCTCCCAGTTCCGGATGTCTTCGAAACGGTGGTCCCAAATGCGGTCGGTCGCAAGCTCACGCGGCAGGCGCTGCTTCTCGAGATATTCGGGGTGAACGCGCACCACCAGCGTTTCCTCGTAGTAGGAGCGGTTGAAGATGCCGATCCGCCCGCGTTCGGGCAGGCACTTCGCGGTGCGCCACAAGAAATCGTGATCCAACTCTTCCGACGAAGGCGACTTGAACGAGAAGACCTGGCAACCCTGGGGGTTCACGCCGGACATCACATGTTCGATCGTCGAGTCCTTGCCCGCGCCGTCCATGGCCTGGAAGACCAGGAGCAGGGCCTGCTGGTCCTGAGCGTAGAGCATCTCCTGCATCCGGCGCAGTTCCTCGACGCCCTTCCGGAGATGTTTCTTCGCCATTTCCTTCGACTCGTACGAGCCGGTGGAATCCGTATCGATGGACTTGAGCCGGACTTTGCTGCCGGGCCGAACGCGCAGATCTGGAAGGTCGATGTCGAAAGTCATGGATGAGTTCTCCCTTGGCCGCCTACTCTAATCCTGCGACTCCAGAAGGCGGTGGCGCGAGATCATGCGCAGGAGTTCGGCGGTTGCGACCTGGTTGCCGGTCTCGGTCCAGTGTCCGTCCTGTGGAAAGTAGGTCGCTTCGCCTCCCGCCTCCCGGCTTCGGAAAGCGGGGCGCGGGTCGGAGAAGGGTAGACCGAGGTCCTGGGCGACGGAGCCCAGGGCCTCCGCCACGCGGTTCCGGTCCCAATGAGCATTCAGACCATAGAGACTTCGCGTCAGGGTCCAGGCGGCGTCGTCGATCTCGAAACGCGCGGGAACATAGAACACCGCCAGCGAAGCGCCATCCTGGGCGACCTCCCCGGCCAGGCGTTTCAAGAGCTCGGACAGCCTCGCCCAGTGGGCCCGAACCTCTTTCGGCCGCTGTCGGCCAAAAGGGTGAAATTCGTCCGGAACCAGACGCGGAGTCGGTGGATCCGTGAGACCAAATCGCGCGAGCGCCCCGGCCACTCGCGGATGGGAGCTCAGGCGAGGCTGCAACAGAGCCAGCGCCATCGAGCCACGGTAGGGCTTGAGGGCGAAGGGGCTGCCTCGGTAGAACTCCCGATGCGGCGGCACCGGATGGTTGCGCAGGACAAGAGCGCCGCCCTCGTCGATTTCGAACCAGGGTTGGATCCTCAGATCACCATCCCGGTAGAGATCGTTGTAATAGAAAAGAAGGATCACGAGATCGGGAGAGAACTGTCGACCCCGCAGCCCGTAGAAAAGCACTTCCTGATCGGTGCTCCACCCCGCCGTCCCCCCATTGATGACCTGCACCGGGGACCTCGGAGTCGTATTCATGGCCCGTTCGAGGAGACTCCGGACGGTGTCGCTTTCCTCGACGGTGTAACCCTCGGTGAAGGAATCTCCGAGCAGCAGGATGCGCCTGACCCCGGGAGGTTTCTCGATGGATACTTCAGGGCCGCGCAGACCGAGAGAATTGATCTCGAGCGAGGTTTGGTACTCCGGCCGCCTCAGGATGCCCCGCGCGTTCGGGGGTTTTGACCAACCGAGATCCGGATCGAACCGGGCGAAGGGTTCGCGAACCACGTTCGGCTGGCGGGACCAGTTCCATACGGTGATTCGCGCCGCAACTTCCAGCACTGCTGCGCCGAGGACCGTGGATAGCGACGCGAGCAGGAGACGCAGGGTCCATTCCCGCCATCCACTCGCGGCTCGGGCGTGAGGAGAGTTATTGAGGGCGACGTCGCTCTTCAAGTAGACACGTGGTCAGCGGACCATCAGGTCCGCCGCGGTGGGCGGGACCGGCGTCCCCTCGCCCGACAGCGCCTTCTCCACCGCGAACTCGGCCATCTTCTCGACCGCCCAGGGGAAGTGCGCGTCCTTGAGCGAACGGTAGTCGAGATCCGGCGTGTAGTTCGTGAGGTCGATGCCGTAGTACCGGCCGTCCTTGTACGCGAGTTCGATCGCGTTCATGTCGTAACCGAGCGCCTTGTTGAAGCGCAGCGACAACTCCTCGGCCTCGTCGCGGACCCTCGATGGGATGGCGTCGTAGTCCTGGTTGTACCCCCCCAACCCTCCGGGCGCCGGGTCATAGCGGATTGCCCGCACGTGTTTGCGGCCGATGGTGGGGATGCGGATGTAGATGTCCCAGGTCACGGCCTGCTGCAGCATCATCGTCTTCTGGCCGCTCGCCTGGTAGTGGCGCATGATGTCGTCGAGGTTGTTGCACTTGTTCACGTCCTTCCACCCGCCCCCGAACGCCGGCTTCATGAAGCAGGGGAAACCGACGTAGTCGGCGTACATCTCGAAGTCGATCGGCCAGAGGTTGCGCAGGCTCAACTCGTTCACATCGTCGACGTACTGGAAGTTCGGAAGCACGACGGTTTTCGGCTCGGCGATTCCGAGCTTCTCCGCGATCGCGTATCCGAAAAACTTGTCGTCGGCGTTGCGCCAGAACGTGTTGTTGATTGCGTACGTTCCCTGGAGCGCCGCCATCTTCAGATAGACCGAGTAATAGGGCACTTCGTGGCCCATGCGATCGAGCACCACGCGGTACGGAACGGGTTCGTTGAGCTTGGTCCCGCCGAGCTGGATCTGCTCGGCGAAGACGCCGCGGCCCATGGAGTTCACCTTTCCGATGAAGGCGTCCGGGAATGAGTTTTCGCGGCCACGAAGAACACCGATGCGCATGGGAACCCTCCTCTGAGTTGAGGCATGGATCTTAGTGCGAGAATCTGCCGACTCGCCATGCGGCCGGACTATTCCCTGATCGCTCGAATGATCGCCTCGACCTTGTGCCAGACCGGGGCCGAATTCCCCTGCCCGTATGTCCGCGGGCGGGAGGCGAGGTTCTCGGGCTTCGACTGTGACCGGCCACTGCCCGAGGGCCTATACGACTCCTTGATGCAGGTGAACTTCCGCCGCAACGGTTCGGTGGTCTACCGGCCTGACTGCCGCGACTGCGCCGATTGCCGGATGATCCGCATTCCCGTCGACACTTTCACGCCCAATCGTTCTCAAGAGCGGTGCCTGAAGCGGAACCGGGATCTCACCGTGTCGATCGAGGAGGCCCGTCCCACCGACGAAAAACACCGCCTCTACGAAACCTACGTGCTCGCCCGTCATTCGTCGGAGTCGCCCGGCGACGACGCCATGGACGGGTCGCGGGAAGAGTTCGAGAGTTTCCTCTACACCTCCTGCGTGAACACGCTGGATCTGGTTTTCCGCGATGCCTCGGGCCGTCTGCTCTGTGTGTCCGTGGTCGATCGCGAGCCGAGGTCGCTTTCCGCCGTGTACTGCTACTTCGATCCCGAGGTGTCACGGAAACGGTCTCTCGGTGTTTTCAACATCCTGAGCCTGGTGGCGGAGGCGCGTCGGCTCAGTCTCGATAACGTCTATCTCGGCTACTGGCTCGGAGATTCGCGGAAGATGAGCTACAAAGCGGCGTTCCGGCCGTCCGAGGTCTGGAGCCCGGTCGTGGGATTCGCGCCGGTTCCTTAGAGGTCAAACCGCCGACATTCAACTTGCACGGGGGGCGTCGCCATGCGAACTGTCTTTCTTCATGCCTTGATCCTGGCCAGCGCGACCGTGGCCCCGGCCGCCGAACTCACCGGTCGAATCGTGAGCGACCAGAAGGGTGTCGTGGGTGCGACGGTGGCTGCCTTGCCCTACGAAACGCGTTACGCCGCGGCCCTGCGCGAGACCCGGGGCGGACCGGCTCCGACGCCTCTGGCCTCCGTGACCACGATGGCCGATGGCCGATTCAAGCTGAGCGTGCCCGTGACCGCACCTCCTTTCGTCGTGCTCGCGACGTTCGGCGGCCTCGCGGCGAGGACCGTCGATGGTGTGTTCGAGAAGAACGATGCCGAAGACCTCGGGGAGATCGCCCTCAGCAACGGCGAAAGCCTGACCGGCCGCGTGGTGGACCAGGATGGGAAGCCGGTCGCGGGCGCGCTCATCCGCGTCGGACGTGATGGCGCGCCAAAGACGACCGGCAAAGATGGTCTCTTTCGCTTCGACGACCTTCAGGGACGCGGCCCTCTTGGCCAGCAAATCGCGGGAACATTGAACGTCCATGCGAGCGGCTTCGAGGTCCAGACCGCCCCAATTCGATACTCAGGGGCGCCCTTGACCATCAAACTCAAGCCGTCGGCGAAGAAGTTCGCCGGTGTCTTGAAGGACTGGAGTGGAAAACCCGCCGCGGACGCGGTGGTCCGGATCGTTGGAGACGTTACGACGCGCTGGGTCCGCGCCGACATCTCGGGTCGCTTCGAGATTCCGGGGCCTCCGGGCAAACCAGGCCGCCTTCAGGCCTTAGGGCGCGATGGTTCCTGGCTCGAAATCGCGGTCCCACTTGGCGCTGCAGCGCCCGCCACTTTCACTCTCACCCGCGCGGCCACGATCGAAGGTCGGGTCACTCGGGCCGACAACGGCAAGCTCGTCCCGGGCGCGAAGGTAACCGCGCGCATCAGCGGGACGACCCAGACCGCGCGAACCGGCGTGGACGGGAGATACCGTCTTGCCGGCCTTCCCCAGGGCGCCTACCGATTGACGTTCGACGAACGGACCTTTGTGCTCCTCGACCGTCGACAGGTGGAGATCGCGCCCGGCGAAGTAAAGATGCTGGATGTGGCCCTCACCCCTGCAGTCACCCTCGTGGGCCGCGTGAGCGACGAGAAGGGGCAGCCCGTCTCCGGGGCGCGCGGATCGATCGCGGCCGGCGCCGAGTCCCGCATGGGAATGATCCTTCGCACGATGGCGAGGGACGGCGAGAACCAGCCCGCGTTCATCTCCGGTGTCGACGGAACATTCCGCGCCACCCGCCTCCCGCCCGGGACCAATCAGCGGCTCACCGTGCAGCATCCGGAGTTCGAGCGCCGGGTGGTGCCGGGTCTCGATCTCGTGCCGGGACTTCCAAAGCCTCTGTCGCTCGATATCGTTCTTTCTCCCGGCTTCATCCTCACGGGTTCGGTAAAGGACAAGGAAGGCAAGCCCATCGAAGGCGCGCGGATCGCGCTCAACCGCGCAGTCACGATGACCGGGGGCCGCGGCGGCAACATAGTCGGGTTCACCAGTATCGAATCGGTTCGGCCGCTGAGCGACACCGACTTCGAGGGGAAGTTCGAATTCAGGGGTCTCTCGGCGGGCGACTACGACGTTGCCGTCACCAAGGCGGGGTTCACTCGCCACACCCTGACCGCGGTCAAGGCGGGCGATGGTGGGTCGCCCCTGGACATCGTCCTGTCGCCGGGCGCCACACTTTCCGGCAGAGTGGTCCAGCCAAACGGCCAGACCGTCACCGGCTACACCATCAACGCCCGCCCCGCTTCTCCGGGACAGACTTCGTCTTCCTCCATGCTCGGCGGACGAAACGGTGTCACCACGCAGGTTGACGCGGATGGCAGTTTTCTCCTCGATGGCCTCGTTCCAGGCTCGGCGTACGACATCAGCATCTTCGGACCGGGCGAGTTCCGTGGCGACCCCAAAAAGAAAGGTGTCGTGGCGCCTGCCGCGGACGTGGATATCGAGGTCGCGGGAAGAGGCCGAATCGCGGGCCGGGTCCTGGACGCCGCGACGGGCGCTCCGGTGACGGATTTCGAGGCCACCTACACTCCCGCGCGCGGCGGCGGCATGGTGGTGGTGTTCCGCGGCCCGGGCGACAACGAGCGTCGCACTCCCTTCTCCTCGCCCGACGGCACGTTCGCGTTCGAAGAAGTGCCGCCCGGCAACTTCGATGTCACGGTGTGGGCGAGGACATATCAGCAGGCGCGCACCGGCGGCATCACGGTCGTCGCCGGAGAGACGAAGACAGTCGAGGTCAAGGCCGCACGCGGCCTCGCGATCCGCGGCCGGGTGGTCGACGCGAAAACCGGACGCGGCATCCAGGACGCGACGGTTTCCGCCAGAGACGGCGGCGGCGGGCCGGGAGCGGGCATGTTCATCATGGATGCCTCGGGAGCCTCAGGCGCCTTGACCGATGCTGACGGCCGTTTCGAGATCACGGATCAGGGTCCGGGTTCGTATCAGGTCTCCGCACGTCACACGAATTTCTCGGAGGGCTCCGCCCGCGTGGTGCTCGAGGACAAAGATGGCGTCGTCGATGTGCCCCTGCACGCGGGCGGCACGATCGCGGGTGTGGTTCTCTCGTCTTCGGGCGCGCCTCTTTCCGGAGCGGAGGTAGCCCTTCAAGGTGGCGGGGACAGCGGCGGGGTGCGGTTTGGAATGGAGGGCCAGGGCACGCTCACCGACGCGGTCGGCCGCTTCCGCTTCGAACATCTGACCGCCGGCCGCTACAAAGTCGGGGCCACGCTGCGCAACGAGGCGAGCCCGCTCGTGGAGGTCCCGCTCGGCGCGGGTGACGTAAGGGAGGATATTCGTCTCTCTCTGGACGGCGGAGCCACGGTGCGCGGCGTGGTGAAAGGCCTTCCCGAGAACGAGCGGGGCGGTATTTCCGTGGGCGCCCAGGGCCCGGACTTCTTCGCCAACTCGCGGACCAACGCCGACGGCTCCTTCGAGTTCGCCGGCGTCCCCAAAGGCACGTTGATGCTGCGAGCCACCGCGGGAGAAATGGTGCTCGGTTCGAGCCGAACCGCGACCAGGGAGGTGACCATCGCGGAAGGACAGCTCGAAGTGATGGCGGAGATCGTGTTCGAGGACGGCCTTTCCATCTCGGGCACGGTGACGCGCGCCGGTGTTCCGGTGTCCGGAGCGCGCATCAATGCCTTCGGAATGGCGACGGGTCGTCAGGCGAGCGGCCGCGCCGACGAGAATGGAGCTTTCCGATTGTCAGGCCTCGAGGCGGGCCGAACCACGGTGATGGCCTTCTCCGAAAACTTCGGAGCTCAGGCCCGGCAAACCGTTGAACTCAGCGCGGACACCTCCGTCGACCTCGTGATACCGACGGCCAGACTCAGCGGCACCGTGGTCGACGATGTGAGCGGCCTGCCCCTCGAGGCCGCGGTGGAACTCCAACTGGCGACGCCTCCGCCCCCGGGAACCCCCAACCCGCGGCTCCAGGCGTCGACCGACACTTCGGGACGATTCGGCTTCGAGGATCTCGAACCCGCCGACTTCCGTCTGACCGCGCGTCGTTCCGGCTATGAGTCCCTGACCCGGATCGTGAAGCCCACCGAAGCGGGCGAGGACCTGCGCCTCCCGCTCAAGCGCGGTTCCGGCCTCGCTCTCGAGGCCCGCGATGCGCAGATGGGTTTCGGCCTCCGAAGCCTCTTCGTACGGGTGCAGGAAGGTACCGTCGATGCTTTCGTGGGCCTGGTGTCCCTGGACGGGGATGGGAAGGGCGAGATCCCGGGCATTCCTCCGGGGAGCTACGTCGTCACCGCCACGTCCCAGGGCTACGCTCCGGTCCGGATCCCGAACGTGCTGGCTCCGACCACTGCGCTGCGACTGCTCTTCACGCCGGGCGGGGCCGTCGAGTTCAGAACCACGGAAGAGTTCCTGGCCCAGGGACCGCGGTCGGGCCAGCTCGTGTCGCTTACGGGCGCTCCCGTGGGCATGGGACAGGGCGGCCCGGACTCGTTCCGGCTGTCACGGCTCACTCAGCGGATGGAGAACCTGGCCCCTGGCCGTTACCGTCTCACCCTTGCGGGCGGCATCGACAAGACCTTCGATGTGGTCGAAGGTGGCGTTGCAGTCGTTACGATCCCGTAGGAGGCCCGGCTTGGAATCAGACCCGTCGGCCGTAGCGCCGGAGCACGCCCGTGACCGTGCCCTGAATCCGGACGCGGCCGGCCTCGAAAACCATGGGCTTCATCGCATCGTTGCGGGGCTCGAGCCGGATCCGGCCGTTCGTTTCGGTCCGGTAGATCTTGAGCGTCGCCTCGGCGTCGTCGATGAGCGCCACCACGGTGTCTCCGTCCTTCGCCACGTCCTTGCGCTCGATCACAACCACGTCGCCGTCTTCGATGTGGGCGTCGATCATCGAATCTCCGCGCACGCGAAGCGCGAAGGTCTCGCCGCGACCGAGCCAGTCGGCAGGCACCGAGATCGTGTCGGGATTCGAGATCGCTTCTATCGGAATGCCCGCGGCCACCCGGCCGAGGAGCGGAATCTCCGCGGCCTCGACGGGAGTGGCGCTTGGGACCTCGAGCGCCCTGGACCGGTGCGATTCCCGGTTCAAGAGCCCCCGGGCCGCGAGGTTTTTCAAATGTTTGTGGACGGTTGCGGTGGAGGCGAGATCGAAGTGATCGCAGATCTCCTGGATCGACGGCGCGAAACCGCGCCGGTCGATCGAGCGGGTGACGAAATCGAGGATCTGTTTCTGACGCGGGGTCGGGTTCACGGCTGCGAAGTATAGGCGAAAGAAAAGCGAACATTCAAGCACGACGGGCGCGGGAACTTTGTTCCGTGCCCGCCAGGCGCTCGTGAGACCCGCCACAGGGTGCTTGGACCGCGTGGAATCGCCCGGTGTAGTCTCCGCAAATGGCGCTTTCTGCTGGCAGCAATATCGGTCCATATCGCATCATCGAACCCGTCGGCAGGGGCGGGATGGCGAGTGTCTTCAAGGCCTACGAGGCCTCTCTCGACCGGTACGTGGCCCTCAAAGTCCTCCCTCCGGAGTTCCTGCATGACCCCACGTTCGCGGAACGGTTCCGGCGGGAAGCGCAGACCATCGCGCGGCTCGAGCATCCCCAGATCATCCCGATCTTCGCCTACGACATCGACAGCGCGACCGGCACGCCGTGGATGGCGATGCGCCTCATCTCGGGCGGCTCACTTTCCCAGCGCATCAAACGCGGCCGCCTCGCTCCAGCCGAGTGCGCGCGCATTCTGAAGGACGTGGCCGACGCCCTCGACTACGCGCATGGCGCGGGCGTCATCCATCGCGACGTCAAACCCCAGAACGTGCTGCTCGACGATTCGGGCCGCGTCTACCTCGCCGACTTCGGCATCGCGAAGATGGTCGAGGCGAGCGCGCACATGACCCAGACGGGGATGATCACGGGCACGCCGCAGTACATGGCGCCCGAGCAGGCTCTCGGCAAGTCCATCGACAAGTCGATCGATATTTACGCTCTCGGCATCGTGGCCTACGAACTCTTCACCGGCCGCGTTCCTTTCTCCGCCGATACCCCGGTCGCGGTGCTGATGAAGCAGGCGAGCGAGCCCATGCCCCTGCCTCCCACGAACGAAGTCCGCGAGGAAGTGACCCGCGCCATCCTCCGGGCCACCGCCAAGGATCCGGCAGCGCGCTGGCCCACCGCGGCCGCCTTCGCGAAAGCGATCACACAGGCGACGACGAGTCCCGAGACGTCAGATTCGATCGCGGCCACTGGTCTCATGGCTCCCATCGGCCAGGAGACGGTGGCCGGTATGACCGCGCCTGGTCTTGGCGCCGCCAGCCCGACCGTGGCCGGGCGCACCGTGGCGAGCCGGACGGAAGTGACGCCGAAACCGGCGCCTGTGCCCTCGGCGAACAAACGTGTCGCGGGCTCGGGCATGGGCCTCGCCGCCGGCATTCTGATCGGCCTCGCGATCCTGGGCGCGGGTGCGGTCTTTCTCGTCTACAACTACTTCCAGTCGAGAAACGCGGTGGTGGCCGACGCTGGCCCCTCGCCCACGCCCGTGGCCGCGGTCATTCCCGCCACACCCGAAACCCCCGCCGAAGTTCCCGCAGCGACGCCGGCCCCCGAAATCACGCCGGCGGTGCAGGAAACACCCACCGCGCCAGTTCCGACCGCAACACCGGAAACCGAGAGCGAACCTGAGCCCGACTTCCGCGGCGTCACACCTGCTCAGCGCAGGGCGATCATGCGGCTGCCGAGACGGGAGCGTCTGGCCGCGATCGCCGAAGCCCGGCGTCGTGCTCAAGAAGCATCGCAAACTCCAAACTCGACGGTCGCCCCCGCCGAGGACAGACCGGCGCCCGTGCAGCGGGCGTCGCGAACCAAGATCAACCTCGAGGTCGAGGCGTCACAACCTTCGACGGGTTCTCAGATCAGCGTTCTCTACGCTCAGGTCATCATCGACGAGCGGCCGGTCAAGGACTTCGTGATCCGCTTCACCGGAGGCAACTCCTTCGCGCGCTGGAAGAAGGTCGAGAACATCGAGATCGACAACGTGCCCCTGAACGCAAGAGAGATAACCCTCGCGGTCGCGACAGACCAGGGCCTCAACGAAGAGCGCATGGAAGGCTCCACCCGCCTGTCGCTCGAGGGCCAGGAAACGAGCCTCAGCGTGGTCGTGCGCTTCTACAACCAGTTCGATAAATCCGTCAGGTTCAGATAGGGCGTTCGAGGGCCAGGCGAACTATCCGGTCGAGGAGTTGCGGGAACGCGATCCCTGCGGCGGCGGCGGCCTTGGGCAGAAGCGAATTCATGGTCATGCCGGGGAGCGTGTTGACCTCGAGGACCACGGAGCCGTTTGGGCCCAGGATCAGGTCCGTCCGCGAATAGCCGCGGCAGCCAAGACTCTTGTGGGCGCGGACAGCCAGCTCCTGCGCGGCCCGTGTCGCATCCGCGGAAATCCGCGCCGGACAGATCTCGTCGCACTGCGCGGGATCGTATTTGGCCTGGTAATCGAAGAATTCGCGTTTCGGAACGATCTCGACCACGGGAAGTGCTTCGACGTCCCGGTTCCCGAGAACACCGACCGTGATCTCCGCGCCGAAGATTCTCTCTTCCACCAGGGCATCGTCGTCGTGATCGAGGGCCAGCCGCACCGCCGCCGCCATGGCATCCGCCGAGTCGACGAGAGACATGCCGACACTCGACCCCTGCTTCGATGGTTTCACGACCCCGGGAATGAGTGCGCTCGCGCGCAGGATCGCCCCCGACGCATCGGCCGCGTAGTCCGCCCGGGTGATGTGGACGCCGCGCGGGACCGGGATCCCCTCGGCGAAAAGGACGCGCTTCGCCATCACCTTGTCCATGGCGAGTGCCGAGGCCAGCACTCCCGAGCCCGTGTAGGGCGTACCGAAAAGTTCGAGAAGGCCCTGGATCGTGCCGTCCTCTCCGTACTTGCCGTGAAGGGCCAAAAACGCCACGTCGATTCCCTGATCGCCCGCACCCGAAAGCGCTGCGGTGGCGGACTGCGAAAGCGTCTCGGCCCGGTTCACTTGTTCGCGCATCGCCTCAGACAAGTCCTCGCGCGAGGCGAGGGCCTTTCGGGGCGTTGAGTCACGAAGGGCGACCGCCTTGTCGCGAAGCTCAGGCGAGAGAGCGGGGTGTCGGACCATCAAAGCGAGGGTGTCGAGCAGGCGCACATCGTAGAGGTCCTTTGGCAGGTTCTCGGCGATCATGAGGCCGGAGGCGAGAGAGATCTCACGCTCCTCCGAGGCGCCCCCGAAGAGGACTCCAACCCGGATGCGACGGTTCATGCCCGTTGCGATCCGTCGGGCCGGATGGGGGTCGGCTGGCCGTTGCGGTCGACCGCGACGAGGACCACTTCCGCTTCGGTGACTTGCACTCGCTCGCCTTCACCCGCGCCCCAGCGTTCCGCTTCCACACTCACCTTCACCGTGATCGACGTCCGGCCGATCTTCGTCGTCTCCGTGAAGAAGTTCACGATGTCGCCCAGAAAAACCGGGGCATGGAACTCCACCGCGTGCATGGCCTTCGTGACGTAGCGATGGGCCCCGGCCTTCCGCGCCTCGACCGCGGAGGCGAGGTCGATGTTCGAGAGGATCACCCCGCCGAAGATGGTGCCGA
>CAYNHK010000099.1:0-17221 GCA_964396875.1 uncultured Acidobacteriota bacterium
GCTGGCACATCGAGTGCTCGGCCATGAGCATGAAGTATCTGGGCGAAACCTTCGACATCCACTGCGGCGGCATCGATCTCATCTTTCCGCACCACGAGAACGAGATCGCCCAAAGCGAGTGCGGCACGGGCAAGTTGTTCGCGAAACACTGGATGCACGTCGACCACCTGCTCGTCGAGAACGAGACCATGTCGAAGAGCAAGGGGAACGTCTACAACATCCCCGACCTGCTCGCGAAGGGTTTCCGGCCGGACCAGATCCGCTACATGCTCGCCCAGTCGCACTACCGAAAGGCGTTCAATTTCACCTGGGAGGGCCTGGCCCAGGTGGAGACGGCGCTCCTGCGCATCCACACCTTCTGGAACCGGATGCTGGAAGTGACCGAGGGTGCGGGGGCAATAGCCGACGCGAGTGTCGCCGCGGCCGCTTCGTCGTCGGTGTCCGCCTTCGAGGGTGCGCTCGCCAACGACCTCAACGCGCCCGAGGCCCTCGCCGCCGTTCATGGTCTCATCAGCGAGGGCAACACACTCGCCGATCGGGGGCTTGTGAATGTGGCGGGCGCCACGGCGCTCCTCACGGCGCTCCGGCGCATGGATCAGGTCTTCGCCTGCTTCGAGCCGCCGCAGGGCGACACCCTCTCGGCCGAGGAGCAGAGCTTGTTCGATGCCCGGCAGGACGCGAGAAAACGCCGCGATTTCCCTGCCGCCGATGCCGCCCGGAAGGCCCTTCAGGCCAAGGGCGTCGTCATCGAGGACACCGCCAAGGGCACGAGGTGGAAGCGGGTTCGCGCGTGAGAGGCGGCCCCGGGGTCCTGGCGCAACGCCGGGGGCAAAGCGGGGAGGACGCCGCGGCCCGCTACCTGAGCGGTCTTGGCTACGTGATCCTCGAGAGGAACTTCAAGACCCGCTTTGGCGAGGTCGATATCGTGGCCAGGGACGGCGGCACGACGGTTTATGTCGAGGTCAAACGTCGGGAAACCCCGGAGCATGGCAGTGCGGCGGAATACGTGAGCGCAAAAAAGATGCGGAAGGTGGTGGGCGCGGCGCGAATCTACGCGGCCAACCACGGCCTGAGCGAATCTCCCACCCGTTTCGACGTCATAGCGATCGACGTTATCGCTGGAAACGAACAACTCCGGCACCACAGGGGCGCTTTCGACGCGCGGTAGGTCCTCGCGTCGGTTTCGGTCTCGGGTTGTAGAAGAAGAAGCGGCTTTTGAGGGCCGGTGAGGAGGGGGCCAGGGACCGAATTTGGAGCGGGAGACGGGATTCGAACCCGCGACGTCCACCTTGGCAAGGTGGCACTCTACCACTGAGTTACTCCCGCGCTTTTTAGGGCGCCAGCGACCGTCAATTTAGCTTCTGGAGGCCCTCCGCGTCAACGTGTCTCCGACGGGGTCCTGAGATCAACAAGTGACTGTAAAGCATTTCAAAAGCGGAGTTTATGTCGTGCATATCTTCTTGCCATTTATTTCTTCTTATACGATTAGCCGCGGGCCTCGGATATAGTCCCGGTTCTCGCTCTCGGGCGAGCGTCAACGCGTTCCAGGCGGCGTAGCCAAGTGGTTAAGGCGGAGGTCTGCAAAACCTCTATTCACCGGTTCGACTCCGGTCGCCGCCTCCAGCCTCCTTTCGTCACGTGTGGAGGACACCAGAGGGCGGAAAATCCGGGTCTGGGCTGGCATCTTTCCTGCTGTAACTTCAGACGACCTTAGGGATTTCCCCGGGGCTAAGGAGGACGGAAGTGAAGAAGAGTCAGGTGGTTCTGGGCGCCTTGATGTGCGCCGGTCTTGCGGGGCTGTTTCCACAAGAGGCCAGCGCGTCAGGGTTCGAATTGCGCATTGGGGGGATGATCCCTCGGGCGAAGTCGATCCTCTTCGACGACAGCATCACCTTGTACCAGGTTGAGAAGGAGGACTTCGCCGGGGTATTCGGCGGTGTCGAGTTCACCAAGAACCTCTCCTCGAACATCGAGCTTGGGCTGTCCATCGAAGGGTACGGCCGCGAAATTCCCACCAACTACCGCGAGTTCACCCGGCCTTCGGGGCGCGAGATCGAGCAGACCCTCCGATTCGTCGTGGTTCCGACCTCGGCCATCGTTCGCTTCGTTCCGAGCGGCAAGTACCGCACTTTCACGCCTTATCTCGGCGTCGGCGTGGCTGCTCTGTTCTATCAGTACGAGGAGTTCGGGGATTTCATCGATTTCGATGCGAACGGCCTGCCCGTGGTGTTTGACTCGTTCAAGTCGACGGGGGTCACCCCGGGTCTGGTGCTCAACGCCGGGTTGCGCTATCGGATCAACGAAGACTTTCAGGTCACGGCCGACATTCGCAACTTCTCCGGAAAAGAGAAGATGAGCGGCGACTTTTCTCCGAACGAGATCGACGTCTCGGGCGCCGCGTTCACAATCGGCTTCAGGCTCGCCTTTTGAGGCCAACCGCTCCGGTCACCAGCGAACGGCTGCTCCGTCGCTGGTGACGTGGAGCGTGCGCCGCTGATCCGTTCTCCACACGAGCGCTCCCGCACGCGACCAGCGCTCGACCACCTGAGGCGAGGGATGGGAGAAGCGATTGCGCAGACCGGCGGAGATGACGGCAATCCGCGGGCGGCTTGCCCGGACCAGCGCTTCGGAACTCGAGTTGGCGGCGCCGTGGTGTCCGACCTTTACGACCGCGTGCCGAGTTGCGTCGAGATTCAAGAGCCCTTCGGTGGCGGTGCTCGCGTCGCCAAGGAGGAGAAAGGACGTGGCGCCGTGGCGCACCTCGATGACGAGCGAGCGAGCGTTCTCGTCGCGCGCCGGCAGAGGCCAGGCAGGGTCCGGTGAGAGAACCTTGAATGCCACGCCGTCGAGTGTCCATGAGTCCCCGCGCGCTACTGTGTCCGGGCTGCGTCCCCGGAACGTGTCCGACGCTCCATTGACGTAGATCCGACCGGGATCGAAGTGGCGGGCCAGGAATGCCGCTCCCCCTTGATGATCGGCGTGACGATGGGTGACGGCGAGAAACTCGAGCCGCCGGTGGCCGAGTTCCCACAAAGCCTCCGCGACGACGCGTTCGCCGGCGTCGAATCTCTCGAACGCGGGCCCGGCATCAATGGCGGCCACGCGCCCCGAGGGAGTCTCGATCAGGAGGGCATCCCCCTGACCCACATCGAGGAACCACAGATGCAGGCGGCCATCGCCGCGAGGCAGCCCGCTCATCGCGAGGGCGGCGAGCAGACCCGCGATCGGGGTGGCCGCGCGCCTCCAGCCTGACCCGGCGGCTGCGCAGGCGAGGCACGCGACAAGAGCCAGCGGCGGCGCCGGTCCCCGCCAGTCCGGGTCGGCCTCTGCGGCGGCCCTCGCGAGGAAGCGCAGGCTCTCGGCGGCCAGGCCGCAAAGCCACCCGGCAGCCGGAGCGAGAGGCGCCGCCACCACGTCCAGGGCGGCGGTGGCGAGCGACCCGTAAAGCAGAGCCACTGCGAGTGGAGCGGCCAGGAGGTTCGCGGGAAGAGCGATGAGGGCGAACCGGTGGAAATGGATGAGGGTCAGCGGAATCACCGCGAGAGAGGCGACGAGGGTCGCGGCCAGGATGTCGGCGAGCAATCCGGGAATTCGCGCGGCCTCGAGACGACGGCTCGCGGATCCCGCGAATGCGACGAGAGCAAGCGTCGCCGCGAACGACATCTGCGCGCCCGGGTCGAGGGCATCGAGCGGGCGGAGCGAGAGAACCGAGAGTGCGGCCGCGGCCAGAAAGTTGGCGCCTCCCCGATGCAGGTCCACGCGCACCGCGATCGCGAACGCGATCGCCATCACCGTCGCCCGCACGATGGAATCCTCGGCGCCCGCGAGCAGGCAATACGCGAGGAGCACCACGCATTCGAGAAGGCAACCGGGCCAGGAAATCCGGAGGGCGAGAGGCATCGCTCTTCTCATACCGATGATCAGGGCCGCCACCTGGGAGCCGGACACGACCAGCAGGTGCAGGAGGCCCGAGGAGCGGAAGTCGTCGCGCGTCGCCGCATCGAGCGCGCCCTCGTCGCCCAGGACCATGGACGCGGTCACGGCGCGGTTCAAAGGATCGCTCACGTGCCGCCATGCGAATTTCAGTCGGTCCCTCGCGCGTTCGATCAGGCTCCGCTTCGTCCCTTCGCCTCCCCCGGGTTGAAGCAACCGTTCGTTCTTGCAGGTCCCGAAGGCGTGCACGCCCTCACGCGCCGCCCAGGCCGCCTGATCGAATCCCCCTGGGGTGCGCACCGGCTCGGGCCGACGCAGATCGACCCAGACGCGGATGGCGTCGCCCCGCTTCAACGAGCGCGTGCTTTCGAAGGGGTCCGCGGTCTGGCTTCTCACGAAGACGCGGATGCGGCCACGGTACGCGTGTACGACACCCTCGGCGGTGATGCGATCGCTCGAGACGTCGATTCGCATCTCGGCGTCCACGATGCGCGGATCCGTGGCGAGACGACCCTCGAGAACCACGGGGCCCGTCACGTTGGCGATGGGCTCGGGAAGGGCGTGAGCTGTGTACGCGATCGATGCGGCGGTGGCGAGAGCGCATCCTGCGGCCGAGGCCGCGACGATCAGCCCGACGAGGGGAACCCTGGCCGGACGAAGGGCCGCGAGAGTCGTGAGCAGGGCCGCCAGTCCGAGGGCGATGACGAGTGGCGTGTCGATGCGCGGGGAAGGGACGAGCGTCCCCGCGACCAGGCCCGGGACCAGGAAGAAGAGCGGTTGAGGATGAAACGGCATCGCGCGGGATGCTCGTTCGGCGCTCCTCTCCCGGACCGCCCTCGGTGTGACGCATCGACGAGCGTCACAACGGCGTAAACACTCTCAGTTCGGTCGTCTTCGGGGGAAGTAGATTCGGAAGAGGGCGTAGCCCATGGAGATCGCGAATATCGTCAAGACCCCGCCGAGCAGCAGCATGAAGCCAAGTGTCACCATCTCTTCGCTCAACTGGAACCATGCGGCCAGATACATGCCGACCGGCAAGGCGATGAGGAGGGCGCCGAAACAGAGCAGGGCCATGATCATGTGACTCTCGGGCAACTCCAGGTACGCCTGCTCCGGCTCGCGCGGATTCACGTAGACATCAACCTCGGCGCTCACCTTGAACCGGGCTTTCTCCTGCCGAAAGCCCTGCTCTCCCCCGTCGCGTCCATAGCCGCTGCGTGTGGGTGAAACGCACCAGACCGTGTGTTCACGACCCTTGTGCGAGAACCGAACGAGGACATCCACCGGGATCGAGGACCGCGAGGGCCGTGTCCGGTGATCCTGGACGATGCCCTTTTCGACGGGCCAGCTTCTCATCGCCGCCCGCAGCCGCAGCGAACGAACCGCGAGTGTCCAAAGGAGCGCGCCCAGACCCACGAACAGGAGGGACCCGAGAAAGAGCGGGATCGACATCGCGGCAGTATCCCACCCAAGGGCAGGAGACTAGGGACGCCGGTTCGGGCGGTTGGGGTTGTCCATGTCCGAGAAGATGAACCAGCGGCCGGCCGAGTCCTTCTTGAGGGTAAGTGTGAACTTGCCGATATCCGCCTCGCCGGCCTTGGGGGCGTAGCAGCCAAGGATGAACCCGGTGGACCCTTCGTTTGCGAAAGCGATCGCGCGCAGGGAGAGGGTCGAGCCGCCGGAGTTCGCATAGTGCTGCTCGATGGCCGCGCGCCCGCGCACCGGCAGGCCTCCCATCGCCATCACGAAGCCATCTTCCGAGAAGAGCGCGGCGAGGGCCTTCTCATCGCCTTTCTCCCACGCGGCCTCGTAGTCCCGAAGCACGCGATCGAGCGGGGATGACAAGGACACACTCGCTTGTGGGCAGGCTGTCGAGGGCGGAGCCGTCTGGGGGGCGGGCGCGGGCGACGTCTGGGCGGTGGAAAGCAGGGTCAGCAGGGCGGTGTTCAACAGATGCATCGGGGCGTGGTCTCCTGCCCCGATTCTGCCATCGCGACTCTCGCGGTTGAGAGTTCTATGATCGTCCGAGAGCCCCATTGTTTCCAGACGCCCCTGAGCCCGTTCCACCCGTGCAGGTCACGGCCTCCGAGGAGTCCGTCCTGGAGAGGGCCCGTGACGCGATGGTGGCTTCGCAAATCGTCGTACGAGGCGTGAGGGACGCGAAGACGCTGGCCGCGATGCGCTCGGTGCCGCGGCATCTGTTCGTTCCACCGGAGTTGACGAGGAGCGCTTATGACGATCGTCCGCTGCCGATCGGCCACGGACAGACCATTTCCCAGCCCTACATCGTGGCCTTCATGACCGAGGCCCTGGGTCTCAAAGGCGGTGAGACCGTGCTCGAGGTTGGAGCTGGCTCGGGATATCAGTCCGCCGTCCTCTCGCGCATTGCCGCGGAGGTGTTCGGCATAGAGATCGTCGAACCCCTCGCCACCGAGGCGAAACAGAGGATGGCGCGGCTTGGGTACAAGAACGTCGAGATCCGCGCGGGAGACGGGTACGCGGGGTGGCCGGAGCACGCTCCGTTCGACGCGATCCTCGTGGCCGCGGCGGCGCCCCGGGTTCCCGAACCTCTCAAACGTCAGCTCAAGGACGGCGGACGGCTCATCCTGCCCGTGGGCGACCATGTGCAGGAACTGAGAATCGTCACGCGGCGTGGCGCGACCTTCGAAGAACGCAACGTGCTCGCGGTACGATTCGTTCCGATGACCGGCGAGATCCGCAAGGACTGACGATGCCGATGATTCCTCGTCGCGAGTTCATCGGCGGTGCTCTGGCCACCAGGGCGCTGAGCCGGGCCGCGAGCGTCGCGGCGGAAGTCCGGAAGCGCCCGAACATCCTCTTCATTTTGGCCGACGACCTCGGGTACGGCGATCTCAGCTGCTACGGCCGGCCCGACTACAAGACGCCCGTGCTCGATGATTTCGCGCAGCAGGGGATGAAGTTCATGAGTGCCTATGCCGCGGCGCCCATTTGCACGCCCACCCGTTGCGCTTTCATCACCGGACGATACCCACAGCGTCTTGCCATAGGCCTCGAGGAGCCGCTCAAACCCACATCCAGCGTGGGCCTGCCACCCGACCAGCCTACCGTCGCGTCGATGTTGAAGTCGGCGCGCTACGACACCGCGCTCATCGGCAAGTGGCATCTGGGCCGCGCGCCCGAGTTCGGGCCGAACCGGCACGGCTTCGACGAATTCTTCGGCGTCCTAAACGGCACGATCGACTACTTCACGCATAAGGGCGGCGGCGGTGCTGATCTTTGGGAGAATCTGCGACCGATCGAGCGCGTGGGCTATCTCACCGACCTGTTTTCCGAAAGGGCGGTCGAGTACGTCACCCGGCCGAGGACCGAGCCGTTCTTCCTGAGTCTCCAGTACACCGCTCCGCACTCGCCCTGGGAAGGGCCGGAGGACGAGGCGATCGGCCACACCGCCCACGGCCCTGGACCGATGACCGCGGGGGGATCCCTGAAGATCTTCGGCGCGATGGTGACGAGCACGGACCGAGGCATCGGTCGCGTCCTCGCGGCGCTCGATTCAGCGAAGCTCACTCGCGACACCCTCGTGATCTTCACGAGCGACAACGGAGGCGAGCGCTACTCGTTCAACTGGCCCTTCTCGTTCCAGAAGGGCGACCTGCATGAGGGCGGCACGCGTGTCCCGGCCATGGTGCGCTGGCCCGGAGTCATTCCTGCGCGTTGCGTCACCGAGCAGACCGCCATCACAATGGACTGGACCGCAACCATCCTCGCCGCGGCCGGCGTCTCCCCGAACCGAGAGTCTCCTCTCGATGGCATCGACATGCTTCCCATCTGCACTGGCGAAAAGGCCGACATGGACCGCGAGATGTTCTGGCGGATCACCGGCTTCGATGCGGCGCGTGTCGGCAAGTGGAAATATCTCAAGGCGGAAGGCGGAGAACGTTTGTTCGACCTCTCGGTCGACCCCGGAGAGAAGACGGATCTTCGCTTGAAACACCCGGGTGTGTTCGCAGAGATCCGAACGAAATACGAAGCCTGGAACGCTCGGATGTTGCCGCGGCCGGCCTCACCGCCTGGACCAACTCAGGGAGTGCTGACGACTCTGACCTCGGTTCGGGTCGCGCCGTCGAGCCAGGTGTAGGCGAGTCTGCCGTCGCCGACGAACGCGACGTCGCTCCGCGTGTAGTGGGGAAGAGCGTGGCGGAATGCTTCGCTGCCGTCGGCGGTGGCGATGACGATCACGCTGTCGCCCACGCCTCCGAGGTTGTAGATGGGGCTCGTGGAGTAGGCGATCCATCGGCCGGAGGGATCGAGGTCGAGTGAAGTGATGCCGCGTCCCTTCGGCACGACGCGCGAGCCCCGGCCGGCCGCGGTCTCCCAAACGATCGTGTACGGTCGATCCTCCACGTACGCGTCCCAGGCCGCCCAGCCCGTCTCGACGCGGCGGAACGACGAGCCGCTCGCGTCCACGCCGGGAGGCTTCAAGGCCTCGGTCGTCAGACGCGCCTCGAGGTCGATGGTGAGGAACTCTTCATCGCTGCGTGAGAGGTGAATGGTTCCCCCGTCCAGCCGGCCCGCAGCGTCCAATCGAAGATTCGCGCCCATCGGCATGAAGCTTCCCCGCTCCAGCGGCGCGAGGTCGACGACCCGGCTGACTCCATCGCTGAAACGCCGGAGGAGGAGTTCGGGTGATGCCGGAGGGGGACTGGGGCGACGAACGATAACGAGCCAGCCCCCGTCATCCGAAAGAATCGGCGGGCCATCGACCCCTCCGGGCATGCTGTCGACGGTCGTCGCCTCAGCGGTCGTTGACGGTCGCTGCCACCAGTAGGTCTGCTGCGTCTTTACGTCCCAGGTCGATTCGAGGGTGATTCCGCCCGGGACCGCGAAGAGAAGGCCGTGCATTGTGCCCCTGGGCGGCGGGGTGAGGGCGGTGACTGTGCAGTCGCTTCCCTGCATCAGGCCGAAACGCGATCCGTCCCGCCCCATCCGAACCCACACCTCGCCCGAGCGGCCAAGCGCTCCACCCGCGGGTGAGCGCACCGCGTGGACCGACGCTTCCTTCAAGGAACAGGCGATCGGCCACGCGAGGTTGTCCGCCGCGTCGTCGGCTGCGATCAGCACCGCCCGGGGAATCAGCAGAAGTGTGCTCGCGACGGTTCCGACCACGAGTGCTGGCACATAGAGGACCAGGAGGAGCAGCCGCCGCTTCTCGCCGAGACACCACCAGACCACGAGGAAGCTGAGGGCCTGAGCGGCAACCGCGAAGACGGTGGTGGGAAGGGTGAGGGCGTTCCCGCTCGAACGGGTGATGGCCCCGAACAGCGCCCCTCCGAGGAGCGGCACCGCGTGCGGGCCGGGGAGGGGAATCGCGTACACGAGGAACGAGGCCAGCAACGCCACGAACGTCCTTCCCTGAGTAACCATGGTGTTCGGCATCGAACAGATCCTACCGTCCGGGTGTAACGTAATTGACAACACCGTCGGTTCGACCTTACGACAACTACACACGAGGTACGTCCCATGAAGAGAATCGCGCTCGCCCTGTTCCTTGCTTTCGCGTTCACGGATGTGGCCAGATCGCAGGAGATGGTCCTCACCGGTGTGGTGACCACGCGCGACGACGGTCTCTCCCTGCCCGGCGCCACGGTCGCGATCGAAGCGCTCAAGCTGGAGGCGACCACCGATGCCGAGGGCCGATACCGCCTGACCCTGCCCCCGGGCACGTCCACGACCACCGCTTTCGAAGTTCGGGTTACGTCGTCCGGACTCCTGCCGCGGACCTGGTCCTTCAAGCCGACCGCGGGGGTCATCACCCACGACTTCGCGCTGGCCCTGACCTTCTCCGAGGAGATTACGGTCGGGTCGCGCGCCGTTGGCGTCGAGGCGGAGGGCGCGGTTCCCGTGGACATCATTACCGCGCGTCAAATCGAGATGACGGGGGCCAGCGAGACGATGCAGGTGATCCAGCGCCTCGCGCCTTCCTTCAACTTCCCTCGCACCACCATCGCCGACGGTTCCGCCTCGGTTCGTCCCGCGAGCCTCCGCGGCATGGGGCCGGATCAGGTGCTGGTCCTCATCAACGGCAAGCGCAGGCACACCACCGCCCTCGTGCACGTCAACGGGACTATGGGCCGCGGTTCCACCGGCGCCGACCTCAACGCCATCCCGGTCACCGCGATCGAACGCATCGAGATCCTCCGTGACGGCGCGGCCGCGCAGTACGGCTCCGACGCCATCGCGGGCGTCATCAATATCGTGTTGAAGTCAGGGGCCTCGGAAGCCACGGTGTCGTTGCGCGGGGGGACAACGATGACCGACCAGGGCGTCGGCGATCCGACCACCTACGACGGGGAGCTGCTCGACGCCGGCCTCAACAAAGGCTTCAAGCTCGGTGGAGGTTGGATCAATTTCACCGCTGAGTACCGCGATCGCGGGAAGACCAACCGGGCGGGTCCCGATCCTCGCGACCAGATCGTGGTGGGCGACGCCGGCCGGAACGCCGTGGCCCAGCCGAACCACTGGGTGGGAGACGCCGAGACCACCGACTACCTCACCTTCATCAACGCTCAGGTTCCGTTCGGCGACTCGAGTTCGAGCTTCTTCTACGCTTTTGGCGGTTACAGCCGGCGTGACGCGGTAGCCCCAGGGTTTTACCGGCGCGCCCTCCAGTTCACTCAGAACTGGCCACAGATCTATCCGATCGGCTTCCTGCCCCTGATCGAAACCGGTATCGACGACAGTTCGGGGACCCTCGGCGTGCGGGGAACGAAGAACGACTGGTACTGGGACGCCTCGCTCCAGGTCGGCCGCAACACCATGGACTTCAACATCACGAACACACTCAACGCATCGCTTGGACCCACGTCGAAGACGGAGTTCTACGCCGGCGCCTTTGTGGCGGATCAGATGATCGCGAACCTCGACCTGTCCCGCGAGTTCGAAGTGGGTCTGGCGGGTCCGCTCAACGTCGCGTTTGGAACCGAGTTCCGCCGCGAGGGCTACGAGCTGCAGGCCGGGGAGCCCGACTCCTATCGGGACGGCGGCGTGCGTGCGAGCAATGGCGCGGTCGCGGTTCCGGGAGCCCAGGTCTTCCCCGGATTCCGGCCCTCGAACGCGGTTGACGCTTCCCGCAACAACGTGGCCTTCTACGGCGACCTCGAGGGCGATGTGGCGACCAAAGTACGCATGGGCGCGGCCGCGCGTTTCGAGAACTACTCGGACTTCGGGAGCACGTTCGACGGCAAGGTCACGGTGCGCATCCAGGCGAGCGACACCTTCGTCCTGCGCGGGGCGGCCAGCACCGGCTTCCGGGCGCCTTCCCTCGCGCAGTCGAACTTCTCCGCGGTCAGCACCAACTTCATCAACATCCCGGGACAGGGCACGGTGCCGGTCGAGGTGGGAACCTTCGCGGTGGCGAGCCCGGTGGCCCGCGCGCTGGGCGCCACCGACTTGAAGCCCGAGGACACCCTGCATTTCACCGGCGGTTTCGCTTTCACTCCCACCAAGGGTTTTGACTTCACCGCCGACTACTACAACGTGAAGATCGACGACCGGATCGTTTTCTCCGGCAACTTCACGGGGGGCGCGATCACCGCCCTTCTGGCCCCCCTTGGGGCGACCGGGGCCCGGTTCTTCACCAACGCCATCAACACGCGCACGAGCGGCCTCGATCTCACCGCCAACTATCGGACCACATCGAGCGGGGGCAACACCTTCCGGCTCTTCGCCGGGTACAACTACAACCAGACGAAGATCGTGGGCGAGGTAGCGACACCCCCACAGCTCACCGGACTCGGGAATGTGCTCTTCGACCGCGTGG
Organism: uncultured Acidobacteriota bacterium; assembly: GCA_964396875.1. Lineage (GTDB taxonomy): Bacteria > Acidobacteriota > Vicinamibacteria > Fen-336 > JAGNNV01 > JAGNNV01. Next base: position 11,735 of record CAYNHK010000099.1, read on the forward strand.
AGCGTGGCCGGTTCGAATGCGGGCAGCCCAGGCATCAGGCGCGCTTCATCGGCGACTTCACGAAGGGCAGGTTCTCCGCCAACGCCAACGTGGGGCTCTACGGCAGCTTCTGCGTGAAGCAGCTCCTGGCGTCGGGCGCCGACGATCAGATCTTCACGAAGAAGTGGGTCACCGATCTCGAGTTCGCGTACCGTCTCGAGAAGCTGACCCTGGGCGTCGGCGTCCAGAACCTCATGGACGTCTATCCGGAGCAGGTACTGGCCCGGCTCAACACCCAGGGCGTGCGGTATCCGACCACCAACACCTTCGGCATGAACGGCCGCTTCCTTTACGCGAGAGCCAGCATCCGGTTCTAAGGGGGCTCTACGCCCGTTCCAGAACCGTGAGTGTTTCCAGATGGAAAGTCGTGGGGAACATGTCGAACGCCTCGAGCGAGACCGCCTTGTATCCGAATGTCGCGAAACGCCGGATGTCGCGGGTGAGCGTGGCGGGATCGCATGACACGTAGATGATCCGCCCGGGCCGGCCGGCGGCGATGGCATCGAGTTCAAGGGGATCGAGGCCGCGGCGGGGCGGGTCGACGATGGTGGTGGCGCCCTTGATCTGGAGGCCGGTGGCAAGTGCTGTCCCCACACTCAGGGGCAGGCGTTCGATCTTCACGCCGTTGGCCTTGGCGTTGCGTCCGAGATCGTCGAAGGCGACCGGGCTCCACTCGATCGCGGTGACGTCGCGGCCCTGGACCGCGAGCGGGATGGAGAAGAGGCCCACGCCGCAAAAAAGGTCCACGATACGTGCGTCGGGGTCGAGCGCGGTCCGGTCCATGACGGCCTGGAGCAGCCTCTCGGTCAGGAACCGGTTGGCCTGGAAGAAACTCATCACGTTGTGGTGCAGCGTGACTCCGCCGATTTTGTTCTCGATCCGGGCGTCGCCGTAGATCGTCCCGGCTTCGTTCTTCGAGGTCTTGAGCGCGAGCCCGCTGAGGCCGAGTTCGTGGGAATGACGCCGCAGGACGGAGGTCAATGAAGGCTCGGAAGCGACGAGCACGAGACCCGGCCCGCTGAAGGATTCGGCGATCTCGACCGAGCCCGACTTGATGCCACCGGCACTGAGAGCCTTCACCACGAGATCGATCAGGACCCGCATGCGCTCCGAAACCTGCAGGCAAGCCGCGGCCGGGACGACGCGATGCGAACGTTCCTCGAAGAAGCCGAGCGTGAAGGCCTCCTCGAGCCGCGCGCCATGAAGCTCGACCCGCGCCCGCCAGCCGAACTCGGGTCCGCTGTGCCAGCGCGAAATGGGGAGGTCGATGTGGGCCCGCCCGAGGAGTTCGGCGAGCGCTTCCTTCTTCGCTTCCTCCTGCGCTGCGGGCCCGGCGATCTGGTAGTGGCAGCCGCCGCAGCGGGAAGCGACCGGGCACGGCGCCTCCCGGCGCCCTTCATGCCTGGTCTCGACCGAGACCGCCTCGCCGAAAAGCACGCCCTTCCGTTTCGACCTGACCGCCACGGACACGTCTTCGCCCGTGAGGGCGTTCCGTGCAAAGACGGTCTGGCCGTCGATCTGGAGAAGGCCGTAACCGCCGTTGACGGCGCGCAGGACCTTGCCGCGGAGAAGGTCGCCGCTCACTCGATCTCGGCCAGCAGGAAGCGGGGAAGGGAAAAGCGCTGCAGGATCTTGCGCCTCACGGATTCCTCGATCAGGGTCTTGTAGACACTTTCGGGCATGCGTGACTTATACGCTCCCGTGGCGTTGCGACTCGCCTCCTCGAGGGCGCTCACGGCTTCGGCGCCGAGGACGGCGGCGGCGGCTTCGACCAGCCGATCCTCGATGCCCGCGAGCGCCTTGTCCGCATCGTAGGCCCGGTCCTTGTCCACCGCGGCGGCAACCTCGAGCAGGCCGCGCCTCGCCGCGGCGATGGCCAGGGCCATGGGGGGCGGGGCGTCGAGAGCGGCGATGCCCTCCTCGAGCTTCGTGATCGCGCCGCCGAGGGTCCGGCGGCTCGGCCCTTCGGCCTGGAGCGCGCGTCGGTACCGGTCGACCGCGGCGGTGATCTCGGTCTCGCAGAATTTGAGCGAACGTATCTTCTGCTTGCGCGCGAAGGAGTGGGCGTGCGCGTCGAAGGCGTCAGTCATCCCGCGCAGTACCACGCGCTTTGGGATGCCCTTCTTCCGGAGCTTCGCGAGGAAGACCCAGTCCGCGTTGGAGATGAAGAGCGGATCTCCCCGCCGCTCCACGAAGGCCCGCTCGATGTCGCGAAAGTAGTCGATCTCGGGCTCGACCGGAGAAGCGTTCACGAATGGAGGGCCCGGAGCCGCCGCACTTCGCCCGAAGCCAGGGATCGCACAACACCCGCCTCGTCCCGCACGACGAGTTGTCCCTCTGGGCTCACGTCGAGCAGGGTCACGCGCCGCTCGACGGGGCCCTCGACGAACGCCACTTCCTCGCCCCACCACGGCGCCGCGACATCCTTCCACTGGTCAACCAGGTCGCGGTTCGACAGGCCGCCGCGCACCATGGTGATGACGCGAGCGGTGACGTCCGCGACCAGAGCTGGCCGGGAGGCGGCGATGCCGTGGTTCGAGAGCGTGGTGGCACCCGCGGCCGGGATCTCCTCCGCCACGCCGCCCTCGACGTTGATGCCGATCCCGATGAAGACTCTGGCCGTGCCTTCAAGCAAACTCGACTCGCACAAGATGCCGCAGACCTTCAGGCCATCGATCAGGACGTCGTTGGGCCACTTGACGAAGGCCTGCGCGCCGAGGGCTCGCAAGGCGGCCACGACGCAGGCGCCCACGCCGAGTGGGAGAACTCCCAGCCGCGACGCATCGACGCCGGGGAGTGTGATCGTGAGGGCGATCGAACCCGGTGGCGACGCCCATGTGTTGGCGCCCCGCCCCCGACCGCTCGTCTGAGTCTCCGCCACCACGATGGCGAGAGCGCTCTCGATGAACGGAAGGCGGGTCGAGACGAGCTGCCGCGCGTCGTCGTTGGTGGAGCCCGTGGTCCGTCGGTGAAAGACCGCGACCTCCTCGAGCCCGCGGGCGGCGAGCGCCTGCTCGTAGTCTTTGGGGCCGAGGGTCAGGAACGCCATGCCGCGCCCATCACGCCTTGTCGGGTACGGGCAGGAGATCGATCTCCTTGACGAGGCCGGCGAAGTCGAAGTCCGTTCCGGAGATCGGGGTCTTCTTGAGCGACATCACACGGGTGGCGGCCACGATGTCAGCCTCGGCCTTCGCGAATGTGTCGAGCACTCCCTGGGGCGCAGCGATGGCGAGCGAGGCGACGTGACGGCCGACCGTCCCTCCCGCCTGCGTTTTCGCGCGGTTGATCGCGCCGAGTGCGCCCTTCGCGAGGTCGTAGACGTCGGCATGCTCACGCGAGGTCCCAAGGGACGTCAGTTCGCTCGCTTCGGGCCAGGATGCGAGGTGGATCGAAGCCTTCGAATCGAGGCCGAAGTCCCAGCTCCACGCCTCCTCGGTCACGTAGGGCACGTACGGGGCGAGGAGCCGCAGGATGATGTTGAGTCCTTTGCGCAGGGCCGCCACCGCGGAGGCCCTGCCCGCGGGGTCGGAATCGCTCCTTGCGCGTGCCTTCACGAGTTCGAGATACGAATCGGTGAAGCTGTCCCAGAAGAAGCGCTCGATAGAGTCGAGCGCCCCGGCATAGTCCATCGCGTCCAAAGATGTGGTGGCGCTCTCGATGACGCCTTGAAGCTGATGCAGGAAGCCGAGGTCGAGGGGATGGGTGATGGGTCCCGCGGGCGCTTCCTGCCCGAGCACATAGCGGGCGGCGTTGTAGACCTTCACCACGAGACGGCGGCCGACCTTGAGGACCTTCTCATCGAAGGCGGTGTCGACCCCGAGCCGGGCGGCGAGGGACCAGTAGCGCACTGCGTCCGACCCGTACTGGTCGAGAAGATGCATGGGCGTCACCACGTTGCCCTTGCTCTTCGACATCTTCTTGCGATCCGGATCGAGAACCCATCCGGAGATGGCCACGCGTTTCCAGGGGATCTTGCCCTCGTGGAGCCAGGCCTTCGCGATCGTGTAGAAAGCCCAGGTCCGGATGATCTCGTGGCTCTGCGGACGCACGTCCATGGGGAAGAGCTTCTTGTGGCGTTCCGGGTTCAAGGTCCAGCCGCTCGCGATCTGCGGGGACATCGAACTCGTGAACCACGTATCGAAGACGTCGGGATCCGCGGTGAAGCCGCTCGGTTGGTCGCGCTGGCTTTCCGTGAAACCGGCCGGTGCATCGACGGTAGGGTCGATGGGGAGCCGCGAGGCTTCGGGCACCATCGGCGATGAGAAGTCGGTCTCGCCGTTCGGCATCACCTTGTACCAGACGGGAATCGGCACGCCGAAGTAGCGCTGCCGCGACACGCACCAGTCGATCTGCAGGTTCTCCGTCCAGTTCCTGAACCGCAACCGCATGAAGTCGGGGTGCCACTCCATCGAGTCGCCCATCTCGATCAGTTTGTCGCGCTGATTCATGAGCCGCACGAACCACTGGCGCGACGAGACGAACTCGAGCGGGCGATCGCCCTTTTCGAAGAACTTCACGGCGTGTTCCAGAGGCTCGGGCTCGGCCACGAGCGGCGCCGCGCCATTCCGGTCGGCCGATCCGTTGGGATCGCGGAGGGCCTCGACCGTGAGACGTCGCGATTCCGACATCGACTTGCCGAGGATGGTCGCGTACACCGCATTCGCCGCGGCGGGGTCGAGCGAGGGAAACGCGGGGGTTCCGAATTCGACCGGCGCCATGCGCCCGTCGCGGCCGATCGTCTGCCGAAGGGGCAGGTTCTCCTCGCGCCACCACAAGACGTCGGTGGCGTCGCCGAAGGTGCAGACCATGAGGATGCCGGTGCCCTTCGAAGGATCCACCAGAGGCGACGCGAAGATCGGCACGGGTGCGCGGAAGAGAGGCGTGATCGCGTTCTTCCCGATGAGCGCTTTGTAGCGCTCGTCGTCGGGATGGGTGGCCACCGCGACGCAGGCGGGCAGGAGTTCGGGCCGGGTGGTGGCGATGGTGAAATCACCCCCGCCCTCGACCGCGAAGCGGATCTTGTGGAACGCGCCCCTCATCGGGCGATCCTCCACTTCGGCCTGCGCCACCGCGGTCTTGAAGTCCACATCCCACATCGTGGGCGCTTCGTGGGTGTAGACGTGCTTCTTCTCGAACAGATCGATGAACGAAAGCTGGGCGATGCGGCGGGAGTGCTCGCTGATCGTCGAGTACTCCTGCGACCAGTCGACGGAGAGGCCGAGCCTCTGCCAGAGGGCTTTGAACGCCTTCTCGTCCTCTGCGGTCAGGCGCACGCACAGATCGATGAAAGCGCCGCGCTGGAGTTTTTTGGGCGGGATTTTTCTCGCCGCGTCGTCGGGTGGTTCGAGCCTGCTGACGTCTACAGGCTCGGCCCCGGGTTCGCAGCGGACATGGAAGTAGTTCTGCACGCGGCGCTCGGTGGGCAGTCCGTTGTCGTCCCAGCCCATC
>CAYNHK010000100.1:0-17204 GCA_964396875.1 uncultured Acidobacteriota bacterium
AGTCGCGCATCTGCTTCAAGACGCGGTTCACGTCCGGCATCACGTCTTTGCCGTCCACCAGGATGGGCCGGTTCGACCTATTGCGCAAGGCGATATGAAGCACCGCGCGGTTCTCGGTGATGTTGATCTTCTCGCCGCTGAAGAGCCGCTCCGTCCATTCCTTGAGCCCGGCCTTCCCCGCCAGGGCCGCAAGCAGCCGCACGGTCTCCTCGCTGATCCGATTCTTCGAGTAGTCGAGAAGGAGGTCTTCGAAACGAAGCGAGAACTTCGCGAAGCGGCCAGGGTCGTCCGCGAACATTTGCCGCATCTGCCGTCCGGCAATCGCCCGCTGGTGTTCGGCTAACGCCTGCCAGGCTTCGGTCTGGGTCACGGGGGGCATGGGTTCACAATTTCTAATCTGCAAGGCGACGCCAAGGCGTCGCGTGAACGGGTCAGGCTTTGGAAGCGAGTGACTTCAGCCGCTCGGTCAACATCGCTTCGAGCGACACGATGGCCTTCGAGAAGCCCTTGATGCCTTCATCGAGCTTGTCGTTAGCCATCCGCTCCTTCTCGTGCATCGCGCGGAACGTGGCCTCGTCAACCGGAGTTTTCGGAATGTCCATCGTCGCGGCCTTCGCGGGGTCGAGCTTGCGGACGAGCACGTCTTCTTTCGACTGCAGATCGGCGAGCAGGTTCGGGGCGATGGTCAGCAGATCGCAGCCCGCCAGTTCGATAATCTCCCCGAGATTCCGGAAGGACGCGCCCATGACTTCGGTCTTGTAGCCGTGCTTCTTGTAGTAGTTGTAGATCTTCGTCACGGAGAGAACGCCCGGATCCTCGGCCGGCGGGTAGCTGTCGCGGCCGGAGTCCTTCTTGTACCAGTCGAGGATGCGGCCGACAAACGGTGAGATCAGCCGCACGCCGGCCTCGGCGCAGGCGATGGCCTGGTGCATCCCGAAAAGGAGCGTGAGATTGCAGTGAATCCCCTCTTTTTCCAGGACCTCGGCGGCTTTGATCCCTTCCCAGGTGGAGGCGAGCTTGATGAGGACTCGCTCGCGGCTCACGCCCGCGGCCTCGTACTGGCCGATGAGGTAGCGCGCCTTCGCGATCGAGGCCGTGGTGTCGTAGGAGAGACGAGCGTCAACCTCGGTCGACACGCGCCCGGGGACGATCTCGAGAATCCGCAAGCCGAACTCGACGGAAAGCCGATCGATGGCCAGTCCCACCACCTTCGATGTGTCGGCTGAAGACCCCGCCTGTTTCTCGGCCCACGTCAGGGCCCCCTCCACGACACTGGCGTACTCGGGCATTTGAGCCGCCGCGGTGATGAGCGAAGGGTTGGTGGTGGCGTCGCGCGGCGTGAACTTCCTGATGGAGTTGATGTCGCCGGTGTCGGCCACCACGACCGTCATCGACTTGAGCTGATCGAGCAACGTGGGCATGGGTTTCTCCTGCGAAATGGGTCTAGAAGCTTGCGGAACGACGGCAACTGACGCGTGCGGCGAGCATAGCCCAGGCGGGTAGTGGTTGCCCCCCGTCATTGCGAGTCGGCCGTCGAGAAGCGGGCGAGCGCGAGCGCTGCCCGCAGGGCAGGGCGACGCCTGGCCCTGGGCCACGAAGCAATCCTCGGCGCGGTCGTACACGTACTCGTGCCCCGAGGGCAGGCTTCGCGCTCGTTGCGTCCTCGGCCGTTCACGGCGGCCGTGGCCCGAGTTGCCAGGCTTCCTCTTCCCTAAGGGGAAGCTTCGGGCTACTCGTGGGCGTTGCTCAGGCGGTCGCGAGGTTGAGCGGGGAAACGTTCGCGAGGTCAACGCGGCGGCGGGCTTGCCAGAGGTCGTAGCTGTGCTGGAGAGAAAGCCAGCTCTCCGGCGATCTGCCCAGGGTCTTCGCCAAGCGCAACGCCATCTCCGGACTGACCCCGCTGGTGCCCAGGAGGATGCGATTCAGGGTGGAAGGAGCAACGTTGAGCTTCGCGGCGAGTTGGCGCCCGCTGATGCCGTGCGGCTCGAGGTACATGGCTGTGATGAACTCGCCGGGATGGGGTGGGTTGTGCATCTTCATTAGTGGTAATCCTCGTAGTCCACGTCGTAGACGTGTCCCTCTCGAAACTCGAATGTCAGCCGCCAGTTTCCGTTCACCCAAACAGACCATCGACCCCTGTCGGAGCCTTTGAGCGGATGGAGCCGCAAACCCGGGATATTCATGTCTTCGATCGTCTGAGCGGTGTCGAGAGCGGAGAGGAGCATTCGCAGTCTCTTCGAGTGGTGTGGCTGAATGCCAGCCGCGGTTCCAACGCTAAAGAACTTCTTCAATCCCTTGTGCTGGATTGATTGAATCACGGCTTCATCATAGCGCGTTGCGCACTACGCAACAGCACCCTCCGGAGAGGCGGTTCTTCATGGCCTTTGTCGTAAAGAACATGGTCCCTTCCTTCGACTCCTTTTTTGGGAGGGCGGCAGGCTATCCCTCGCGTGTGCGGGATTGGGTCCAAGTGCCATCAACGCTGCGCGGAGTCTTACGGACGAGTACAGACACGGCCACGAGGACGAGTCGTCCTCGGCGGTAGCTTCGACGCTTCGGCTGGACCCGAACGAACCGAGCTCAGCGCCAGCTACAGCGGCAACGGAGTGGGCTCAGCCACAGGGCGTGGGCCCCGCGCGGCCTCATCGACGAACCAGTGCGGTGAGAACGGCCATCATTCGAAGCAGGACAGTTCGGGCGGCGCGGCTGTTGGGCGGCGCGGCTTCGAGGTCGAGGAGGTCGAGTACGGCGAGGCACTCGAACGCGCTTCCGCGGGCGATCGCGTAGTGGCGTGCTTGATCGCGGCCGGCGCGGCCTGCGCCCTCCGCGATGTTCAAGGCGCAGCTCAAGCTGGCGCGGTCGAGCTGATCGGAAAGCTCGGCGCGCCTGAGCGGAAGCCAACAAACAACGTGGGCGCGGAATTCCAGCGCAAGTCGGTACGCGTCGAACCGGTGGAGAGAAGCGGTTGGCGCGGGGCGTGTCACGGGAGCAGCGGTGGGCATAATGGATGGAGACCTTTCCGGGGTCGCGAAGTGCGGCCCTCACCAGGAGGGGCCGCACTTGAGAAAGTCGCAACCTCCTCAGCCCCACCGGTGCGGACGTCTGCACGCACCGTGACAACCGCGTCGCGGTCCCGCGTTGACGCTCGGGACGGAGGGTGACGTGGTCGCGAACGCAGAACCACGGGTGTCGGCCGGTGGCTTCGACCCGAAGCCCTACGATCTGACTCAGCCACCGGGCTCGGGACGGAGGGTGATGTGGACGGAGCAACGTGAACGATCCGTCGTTTCGCGGCAACGTCAACCCGGACGCCAACGTGGACGTGAGCGTGAACCTCGACATCGACCTGGAGGGGGGTGCAGCTACGGACGAGGACGCCCACGGCCACGAGAACAAGTACGTCGTTCTTCGCGAACGGTAACGGGCGGTCGCGCGAAGGCTGGTAGTGCTTGGACGCGGTTGCTTCGTCGGTCGCTTCTGGTCGGCCTCCTCGCAATGACGAGCGGAAAATGAGGTGATAGTGGCTCCGCACTCGGGGCCCGTTTCGCAATAAAGTCTGTCTTGATGGAGCACCTGAACGCCGTCGGGAGAAGCATCCTCCGGCCCGACGGCCTTGCGAAGGTCACCGGCCGCTCGCTCTACCTCGACGACTTGCCCGAGCGCGGGTGCTGGCACGGGACAACGATCCGCTCGCCGCACGCCTCTGCTCTGATCACCTCCATCGCCGCCGGTGATGTGACCGATCCTGACGCGAAGGTGCTGACCGCGAAAGACGTCGGGCCTCGAAACTCTGTTCATCTGATCCACGATGATTGGCCGGTTCTTGCGGACGGACGGGTCAACCACGTCGGCGAACCGGTGGCGCTCGTGACCGCGCCGACCCTTGCCCGCGCGGTGGCCGCGGCCAAAGCGGTGAGAGTGACCTACGAAACGCAGGCCCCGGTACTCGATCTCGATCAGGCGCTCAAGGGAGATCCCCGGACGGGTGGACGGGTGAACGTTCTCGCCGAATGCAACATCGATCACGGGGATGTCGACGCGGGTTTCGCCGAGGCGGAAGTGATCGTCGAAGGCGAGTACGAAACCGGCCATCAGGAGCACGCCTACATCGAGCCACATGGAGTGATCGCGACACCGACTCTCGGCGCCGGCTCGGAGTTCCAGGGCGTCGACATCGTGGGCTCGCTCCAGTGCCCCTACTACGTTCACAAGGCGCTCACCCACCTCTTCGGCATGAGCGACGAGGCGATCCGCGTCCGCCAGTCGGTCACGGGCGGCGGCTTCGGCGGCAAGGAGGACTACCCCGACATGATCGCGGCGCATGCCGCGCTGCTCGCGCGGGCCTGCGGCAAAGCGGTGAAGATCGTCTACGAACGCCAGGAAGACATCATCGCCACGACCAAGCGCCATCCCTCGCGCGTCCGTCACCGCACCGGAGTCAAGCGCGACGGCACGCTCGTCGCGATGGACATCGAGGTCCTCCTCGACGGCGGCGCCTACATCACCCTCTCCCCCGTCGTGCTTTCTCGCTCCGTCCTCCACGCGGCCGGAGCGTATTCGTGCGCCAACGTGCGCGTCCGCGGCCGGGTTCTCGCCACGAACACCGCGCCCAACGGCGCCTTCCGCGGCTTCGGAGCGCCCCAGAGTCTCTTCGCTGTCGAGCGGCAGATGGACAAGATCGCCTGGACCCTCGGACTCGACCCCTTCGCGATTCGAATCCGCAACGCCTATCGCGAGGGCGACATCACACCCACCGGCCAGGTGCTGAAGGAGAGTGTGAGCGCCGTCGCGGTCCTGGAACGAGCGAAGGCGGCCACACGCTTCACCGAACGCCACGCCACCAACGGCCTCGTTCGAACCAGCCCCGAGGACGATGGGCGTCCGCTGCGCGGCATCGGCCTGTCCGTCTTCTGGCACGGCTCAGGTTTCACCGGCAACGGCGAGAGACGCATGATGTCGAAAGGGGCGGTCCGTCTCCGCAGCGATCTCAAGATCGAGGTTCTCTCTTCCTCCACCGATTTCGGACAGGGCACGGAAGGCATCTTCCGGCAGATCGTCGCCGATGCCTGCGGCGTCGGCCTCAACGATGTTGTCGTTCACATTCCCGACACCGCGGCCGTTCCGGACTCGGGGCCAACCGTGGCCTCGCGCACGGTGATGGTCGTCGGCGGTTTGCTGCGTCGTGCCGGAGAGAAACTTGCCGAGGCCCTCCGGGTCTTCGCCGCCCACCAGATCGGCGTGGCGCCCGCGGGCGTCTTGCTCAACGGGGGCTTCTTCGAAACCGAACGCGGCCGAACGCCCTTCGCGGAGATCGCGCGCACCTACGTGAATCTCCATGGGCCGTTCGCCGCCGAGGCGACCTTCGAGCCCACTCCCGACAGCACGTTCGACGAAGCCACGTACCGCGGAGACGCGTACGCCGCGTATGGCTGGGGCGCGAACGTGGTCGAAGTCGAAGTGAATCCCGACACCTTCGTCACGAGGATCACGAGGCTCACCACGGTGAGCGACGTCGGGCACGTCGTCCACCCCGTCATGTGCGCGGGGCAGGTCGAAGGCGGAACGCTGCAGGCCCTCGCGTGGGGGTATCTCGAAGAGATGAAGATGAAGGATGGCAACTATCTCAACGATCGTCTCCAGACCTACCTGATCCCAACCATGGCTGACACACCCGACATGGAGACGATCCTTCTCGAAAACCCGACGTCGCATGGTCCCTTCGGCGCGAAGGGTGTCGGCGAACTGCCCATGGACGGCGGAGCGCCCGCGCTGCTTTCGGCCATCGAGAACGCAACCGGGATCTTCCTCTCGCGAATCCCCGCGACGCCGGAGCGGCTGTTCGAAGCCTCAAAGGTACGAAGGTCATGAGCGGCACGTACAAGTTCACGTTGAACGGTCAGCCGGAGGAAGTCACCGGCCCGCCGATGGCGCGCCTGCTCGACGTGTTGCGGAAAGACCTCGGCCTCACCGGCGCGAAGGAAGGGTGCGGCGAGGGCGAGTGCGGCGCGTGCACGGTGCTTCTGAACAACGAGGCGGTCTGCTCGTGTCTCGTGCCTCTGTTCCAGATCGAAGGCGCTTCGATCACGACCATCGAGGGCATGGCGCCCGCGGGTCAGATCACCGATCTCCAGCGCGTCTTCGCCACCGAAGGAGGTGCGCAATGCGGGGCCTGCACTCCCGGCATGGTCCTCACCATTCGCGCGCTCCTCAAGAGATATCCGCGGCCGACCCGCGACCAGGTGCGGGAATACGTCTCCGGGACCCTCTGCCGCTGCACCGGCTACGAACGGATCTTCCGGGCCGTCGAGGTCCTGACCGGTCAGCGAATGCCCGAAGGAGTGACCGAGACCCCCGAGGGCGGAGGTTCGCGCGGGTGACCGTTTTTTGGTCGCCGAGATCCCTCGCGGAAGCCCACGAGGCGCTCACCAGGGGTGCGGTCAAGGTCGCGGGAGCCACCGACCTTCTCGTTGTCGACCATGCCACGGGGCGACATCACGACGCGGTCTTGAATGTCCTCGGGATCGTCGAGTTGCAGGGAACCCGTATCACGGGAGATGAACTCAGCATCGGGGCGGCTTCGACGTTCACCGACATACGCCGCTCGCCCGACGTGGCGAAGCACGCGCGGATGCTCACAGACGCCGCGGCCACCATCGGCGCCGCGCAGATCCAGAACCGCGCCACGATCGGCGGCAACATCGCCAACGCCTCGCCCGCCGGCGACTCGCTTCCCGCCCTACTCGCCCTGGGGGCGCTCATCGTCGTATCGGGACCGCATGGGAAGCGCGCAGTTCCCTACAACGCGTTCCACACGGGTTACCGGCAGACCGTCCTCGATCCCTCCGAGCTGATCGAGCGGATCATCCTCCCGCTCCCCGCCCCCACCGTCCAGATCTTCCGCAAGATCGGCACGCGGCAAGCACAGGCCATCAGCAAGGTGGTGGTCGGTTTCGCGAGCGACGCTCCCTCCCGCCACACGATCACCAACGTGCGTCTCGCGCTGGGGAGCATCGCGGCGACCCCGATCCGGTTGCGGGAGATGGAAACGCTCCTCGAAGGCCAGTCCCTCTCGCACGACCTTGCGGAGAGGGCTCGGGCGCTGGTCGAGAAGACGATCACCCCCATCGACGACGTCCGTTCCACCGCCGCATACCGACGCCACGTTGCCGGCGCGGTCGTTCGCCGCCTTCTCCTCGACCTTCTGGAGTCTCAAACCTCGTGACCTCTTCGATGAAGCCTGCCCGGAAGTCGCTCTCCCCCGCCGCTACGAGGGCTCTCCTTCGCCCGCTCGGCAAGGCATGGAAGAACTTTGTCGGCGCTTTTCCAGGCGACCCCGAAGAACGCCAGCCCGTTCACTCGGTCTACGGGGGCGCCCACCTCTTCAAGGCCGACACCGCGAAGAGGTTGAGCGATCTCTCCCTCAAGGCCCTCCGGGAGTACGCGCCGCACGCTTCGGTGCTGGGCTCGGCGCTGAACCTCGATCCACGGCTGGCCGAGACGATCTACGACCGCGTCATCCGCAAACTCGAGCGTGAGGCGGTGGAGGACTTCCGAATCGACTTCGAAGACGGCTATGGAAACCGGCCCGACGCAGAGGAAGACGCGCATGCGGCCGCCGCGGCCGAGGAAGTCGCGAAGGGCCATGCCGGCGGGACGCTGCCTCCCTTCATCGGGATCCGGATCAAGCCCCTCACCGCGGAGCTGGCCGCGCGGAGCCTGCGCACCACCGACATCTTCATCAGTACACTCCTCGCCCGCACGAAGAACCATCTGCCCCCGGGCTTCGTCGTGACCCTGCCCAAGATCGTGGCGAAGGAGCAGGTGGCGATCACCGCGAAGGCCCTCGCCACCATCGAGAAGGCGAACCGACTCAAGCCCGGCGTCCTGAAGATGGAGCTGATGGTCGAGACCACGCAGTCGGTTCTGAGTCCAGCCGGCGACATCGCACTCCCGGAGTTCATCAAAGCCGGGGGGGGCCGCATCCGCGGCGCGCACATGGGAACCTACGACTACACCGCGGGCTGCAACATCACCGCGCAGTACCAGTCGATGACCCATCCGGCGTGCGACTTCGCGAAACACGTCATGCAGGTCTCGCTCGCGGGAACCGGCGTCACGATCTCGGACGGCGCCACGAATGTCATGCCGGTCGCCCCGCACAAGGCCACGGGCGGCAGGCCGCTCACCGCTGAGCAGGTGGCCGAGAATCGGGAAGCCGTGCATCGGGTCTGGCGCCTGCACTACGAACACGTGAGGCACTCCCTGCGGCAGGGCTTTTACCAGGGATGGGATCTCCACCCCGGCCAGCTCCCCACCCGCTACGCGGCGGTCTACGCCTTCTTCCTCGAAGGGCTCGAATCATCCTCGACGCGCCTCGCGAACTTCATCGAACGAGCGGCGCAGGCGACGCTGCAGGGCGAGGTCTTCGACGACGCCGCGACCGGGCAGGGCCTCTTGAACTACTTCCTCCGCGCCCTCAACTGCGGCGCGATCGGCCTGGGCGAGATCGAAGCGACGGGCCTCTCCGTCGCGGAGATCCAGACCCGTTCGTTCGCGCAGATCCTCAAAGGGCGAAGGGCGCGAAAGCGCTGACGCCTCTGTTCCCGAAAGGTCCAACCTCATGAAACCACTCCTGCTCACCTTCCTCCTCGTGCTGGGCGGCGCCGCCGGGGCCACGGCTCAAGGGGCCAATGCCGAGGTCACGCGGTGGCAGCAGCAGGCCGAGCGGGTCACGATCATCCGTGACGACCGCGGCATCCCGCACATCTACGCGAAAACGGACGCGGACGCCGTGTTCGGGATGATCTATGCCCAGGCCGAAGACGACTTCAACCGCGTGGAGACGAACTACCTCAACTCCATCGGGCGGCTCGCCGAAGCTGAAGGCGAGGGCGCAATCTATCAAGACCTTCGCCAGCGGCTGTTCATCGACGAAGCCGACATGAAGCGCCTGTACCGCGAGAGTCCGGCGTGGCTCCGCTCTCTCATGGACTCGTGGGCCGACGGTCTCAACTTCTATCTCCATACCCACCCGACGGTGACGCCGCGTGCGATCACGCGTTTCGAAGCGTGGATGCCGCTCAGCTTCAGCGAGGGCAGCATCGGCGGCGATATCGAGCGTGTTTCGGTCCCTGCGCTCAAGGCCTTCTACGAAAGGACGCCGCTCGCGAAGGTCGCGGCGATCGACGGCTCGCGTTTCGAGGAACGGGGCGGTTCGAACGGAATCGCGATCGCTCCGTCGCACACCGCGAACGGCAAAGCCCTGTTCCTGATCAATCCCCATACCTCGTTCTACTTTCGCTCCGAAGCGAACGTGGTGAGCGAAGAAGGACTGAACGTCTACGGAGCCTCGACCTGGGGGCAGTTCTTCGTGTACCAGGGTTTCAACGATCGTCTCGGCTGGATGCACACATCGAGCGGCATCGACAACATCGACGAATACGTGGAGACGATCACCGGCAAGGGCGACGCCCTCTTCTACAAACACGGGAATACGCTGAAGCCGGTCAACGTTCGGAAGGTCACGATCCGGTACAAAACGCCCAGCGGCCTCGCCTCGAGAGAGTTCACGACCTATCGCACCCATCACGGCCCGATCGTCCGCGAGGCCAAGGAGGGTGAAGGGGCCGGCACGAAGGTCACTCCTCCGGCGGCAGACGCAAAGAGGTGGGTTTCCACGGCGATGATGGAAGAGCCGCTTAAGGCCCTGATCCAGTCCTACACCCGCACGAAGGCCCGGAACTTCAAGGAATTCCGCAAGGTCATGGACCTCCACACGAACTCCTCGAACAACACCATCTACGCGGACGCGGACGGCGTCACCGCCTACTTCCACGCGAACTTCGCGCCCAGGCGAGACACGAAGTTCGACTGGCGAAAGGCAGTGGACGGCTCGGATCCCGCGACCGACTGGAAGGGCGTGCACAGCGTCGATGAAAGTCCGCTCGTGGTGAGTCCCAAGAATGGGTGGCTCTACAACACCAATAACTGGCCTTACTCGGCGGCGGGCAAAGATTCCCCAAAACGTGACCGTTTCCCCGCCTACATGGAAGAAGGAGTCGAAAACCCGCGTGGCATCCACGCGATCCGCGTTCTCTCCGACCGCAAGGACTTCACGGTGGATACGCTGATCGAGGCCGCCTACGATTCCTACCTTCCCGCGTTCGCGGATCTGATCCCGCCTCTCCTCAAGTCCTGGGATCAGGTTCCGGCGAGTGATCCTCTCAAAGCGAAGACGGCGGATGCGATCGGCGCACTCCGCGGCTGGGACTATCGGTACGCCCTGGACTCGATCCCCACCACCGTCGCGATCTTCTGGGGCGAGGAGATGTGGGGGCGAACCGCACGCGACGCCGACGACGAAAACTCCACGGTCTACGAATACATCGCCCAGAAGACGACGCCGGGCCAGAAACTCGCGGGCCTCGCCGCCGCGATCGACCGCCTCACCCAGGACTTCGGACAGTGGAACACGCCCTGGGGCGACATCAACCGCTTCCAGAGGCTGACCGGCGACATCGTCCAGCCTTTCGACGATGCGGGTCCGAGCCATCCCGTGCCCTTCGTTTCATCGCGGTGGGGCGCCCTCGCATCGTTCCAGGCACGCGCATACCCGCAGACGAAGAAGTGGTATGGAACGAGCGGGAACAGCTTCGTGGCCGCGGTGGAGTTCGGCCCGAAGGTGCGCGCTCGAGCGGTCATGGCGGGCGGGCAGAGCGGCGATCCTCTCTCGAAGCACTTCAAGGATCAGATCGAGCGGTACGCGTCGGGCAACCTGAGAGACGTGTATTTCTATCGCGAACAACTCGAAGGGCACACCGGGCGGACCTACCACCCCGGTCAGTGAATCGCGCCCTCGAGCAGGTGCAGGCCGCCCACGAGTGGCGCGGCGAGAAGGTCGCCCGGGGATAGTCCGGAGCCAAGAGCCCAGACACGGTCACTGGCGAGGCCCGGAACCGTGAGCCGACGAAAGCTCACACCGCGATCATCGCTTCGGTAGATCCCGCCCCAGGCGAAGTCGCTCACGTAGATCAGCTCGCCTCCTCCGCCGACCAGCAGGCCCGTGTAGTCGGAGTCGGGCAGGTTCAACGCTCCTTTGAGCCAGGTGGCGCCCAGATCGTAGGAGCGGCGAAGGCCGTGGTGAGTCGCGGCGAGCAGGACGGTCGGGGATCCCGCCACGATGGCAAGAGCGTTCACCCGCCCAAACGACGCCCCGGGAAGCGCCACCCAGGTACGCGCGCCATCCTGACTCAACATCACACCCGCTGCGCTTGCCGACAGGGCCAGCCGGCCATCGTCCGAAATGGCAACCGCGGTGCTCTCTCCACCCGCACCTGGCGATAGGCGCCAAGGCCCGCCCACTCCCTCGCTGCTGAATATCCCGAGTGGTGTCGCGGCCAGGGCGACCTCGTCGGCGAAGCCGGCAAGGGCGAGGATCCGGACGCGGCCGCGGACGCCCAGGCCGGCCCGCGCGCCCGGCAGCTGAAGAGGAACCAAACGCCACCGCCCCTCCGCGGGATCGAGGACGAAGAGGCCCTCGTCGGTGCCCGCGAACGTTCGCGGGCCATGGACCAGAAGCGAAAGAACCTCACGCCCCTTCAGCCCCTCGCCGAGGCGGCTCCAGACTCCGCGGAACGACGCCGCGCCAAAAACGCCACCCTCCCTCCGATCACCCCAGATCCCTGCGAGGACACGCCCGCGCGCCCGGTCATGCGCAAGCGCCGATACAAAGCGCTCCTTGAACCCTTGGTTCGAGTCCGTCCACGTGCGGCCGCGGTCGACGCTTCGGAGGACGCCGGAGCCGTCCGTCGCCGCGAGCACGGTTCCGTCTTCGAGAGTCACGAGGTCGTTGACGACGAGGTCGAGCGGGGTCCGGGCGTGCCAGCTGAGAGTGTCGTCGTCGCTGACCCAGAGGCCTTGCGTTGTCCCAACGTAGAAGGTGTCGGGCGCCCTCGGGTCCTGGGCGAAGGCACGCGCACGGCGGCTGCTGTATGGCATACCGCGAACCCGCGACCAGGCTGAGGCCCCCTGCTCCGAGCGATAGATGCCCGAGCAAGCGGTCGCGTGCACCCGCTCGGGATTCCGCCTGTCGAGGGTGATGGTGAAGACGTCCGAATCGTCGATCATCCCGCGAGGGACGGCGTTCCAGGTAGCGCCGCCGTCGGTGGTCTTCCAGGGCAGGTGCCGCGTCCCGACATAGATCACGCGCGGATCACGGGGATCGATCGCGACGGACTCCACATTCCGGAGTTCGGGGTGGTCTCGCGGCGTGATCCGCCGCCAACTCTCCCCCGCGTCGGGGGACGCAAAAACGCCGCTCAGGGAGCCCGCAACGAGAAAGCCGGCGTCCGAGGGAGCGATGGCGAGAGCGCGGACGGATTCATGGTCCAGGACGACGCGGAAGGTCTCGCCCCCATCCTCGCTTTTCGCCACGCCGCCGTCGCGGGCGTTCACATCCCAAAAGCCAACGAAGAGTTGGCCACGAGGACTGACCACCAGGGCGTCGAGAATCTGACTCGATCGTTGGAATCCTGGGACCGCTCGATGCCAGGAACGGCCCCCGTCGTCCGAGCGATACAGGACTCCGAAGGAGGCCCCGAGAAAGACGCGGTGTCGGTTGATCGGGTCAACCGCGAGTGAGCGCACGTCGCCGCCCGGGGGACCGATCGCGGTCCACTCGGGCGGCGATTCGAAAGCGGTCGCCACGGAAACGGCCATCACCGCGATCGTAAGGAGGGCGACCGCGGTGATGTACGACCGGGGCGGACCTGACAACGTCACCAGGCCCGCCCCGCCTTGCGAGAGAACTACTTCTCCGAAGGAGGTGTCGCACCTTCCGGTACGAAGATCACCTCGACTCGGCGATTGTTGGCGCCCGTGGACGAAGCGGCGCCCATGCCGCGCGTGGTCACACGGGAGTCACTCACCCCGCGCTCGCGCACGAGGTAGGTCTTGGTCGCCTCGGCGCGCTGCTTCGAGAGCAGGTCGGGACGGCTTTCGTTCCGGTCGGCATGGCCGATGATGAGCACCCGGCTCCGCGGATCGTCGCGAAGGCGCAGGGCCACGTCGTCGAGGCAGGCCTTGTCGACGTTGTTGAGGCGCGAGCGGTTCCGCGGGAAACTCGTCGCGGAGCAGGTCATCGTCTCCGGACGGCGCTCGGGAGCGGGGATTCGGAGGTTGCAGGTCGCATCCGCCGAGCCGCCGCGTCCGTCCTCAACGCGAACCGTGGCGTTCAGGTTCGCGGGACCGGTCAGGCCCGCGGTGTCGAGTTCGACGCTCGAACCCGCGCCGACGATGCGGCCGGCGCTCGTGCTCCAGGTGTAGGTCAGGTTGTCGCTGTCAGGGTCGGACGCACTCGCACGCAGCCGCACAACTTCACCCGCGTTGATGTTGGCGCTCTCGGGCGCGCAGGTCGTGGTGGGCGAACGGTTCGCGGGCGGCGCCGGCGCTGGTGGCGGTGGCGGAGGCGGTGGAGGCGGCGGGACGGCGATCTCGCAGCAGGCGGTCGCAGGGTGATAGCCGACCGAGAACTGCATGCCCGTCGAACTGCGGGACCCGGAGTTGAGACCGCGGTCATCGAACTTCAGATTCTTGGAAATGGCGGGGCGGATGAAGATGCCGTTCTTGAACCAGAAGACCGGGCCGATAACGAAGTCGAGCGGGTTCGTCTGGTCGAAGGCGCCATCTCCATACTTGGTGCCCGTGAGCTCGGCCTGGAGTTGGATGTTGCGGCAGGCGGGAAGGTTGATGCCCACGCCCCACTTGAAGGCGTTGGCGATATCGATGCTCCGCGGAGAGTCGGGATCGGTGTTCCACTGATAGCCAAGCGAACCGTGGATGTCCGCGGCCCGGCCCAGCGACTTCGACATCATCATGTCGACGCCCATCGAGCGCTTGCCGGTTCCGAGGCCCTTGTTCTCGTCCGCGGTGGGCAGCTTCACGAAACCGCGCACCGCGAGGGCCACAGGATCTCCGAGGTAGTCATCGAGCATCTTGTACTTGGCGCCGATCTTGAGGTCTCCCGCACCGGTCTGCCAGGGCGTGGTAACGAACGGATAGTCGTTCACATAACCGGGCTGGAAGAGCGCATCCGCGTCGATCCGGTTCTGGAAGCCGAAGCTCAACGCCAGTTCGAACCGGCTCGTCACTCCGAATGCCAGGGTGCCACCGTGAATCGCGATGTCCTCGTCCTTCGGATCGCGGTCGAGGTTGTCGCGGAACAGGCTGAATGAGGCGCGACCCTTCGGCAGGGTGTAGGCCGTGGAGAGATGGAAGAGCCCGGTCGACCCGTCGTAGGCGGGCGTCGCCGGATGGGCCTCGTAATCCTTACCGTCGATCTGGATAACCCAGGTCTTGACGTCTTCGCGGCGTACCGTCGGCCGATCGCTGGTCTGGCTCTGAGCCTCACCGACCCCCGCGAGCAGCAGGCCAGCGGCCAGGGCCGCAGTCAGGCTTCTCTTGTTCAACGTGTCTTTTCGCATACCGCTTTCTCCTTCAAGGCGACAACCAAATGAAATCGCCGGTGCCCAGAGTAGTGAATGCGAAAAAGGCGGTCTGTGCTGTGCCGTACATTGCTCGCACAATCGCGGGGGCGGGCCGGGAGGCCCGGCTCGGGCTCAGGGGGCCTCGCGTTGGGTCAGAACCGGCCGGATGTTCGTGAGAGCGGGGGCGAACAACTCCATCTGGGTGGGATCCGCGAAGACGGCCGCGAAGTCCTCGGGCGTGAACGCTCGAGCCAGGCGGGACGCGTAGGTGTCGCGCAGCAGGCGGACGTAGTGCTCGGCATCGTAGTCGCGAGGGTCGGTCACGGCCCGGAGGGCCCGTCCGTCATCGCCGTCCTCGACCACGCCGCCCGACCCGGAGCGCGTGCGGTACACGCGGACCCGATCGCCGAGACTCCATGAAACTCTCCCGCTCGCGAGCATCGCTTCGTAGGACAACTCGCACCGGGTTTCCCGGGTCGCGAGATACTGGTCCCGGGTCTTCGTCATGCGGACACGGGACGAGACGTCCCACGTCGGCAGCTCCCGGTGGCGTAAGGCGGACACGGTGTCGAGATAGGCGGCGCGTACGCCGGCGACATCCCCTCCGAGGACGCGCCTCACCGCCTTTCGCAGAAAGGCTTCGCCGAAGGGCTCCGCCCGGCTCGAGCGAAAGGCCACCCCGCGGAGGATGAGCGTGTCGTCGTAGGTCAGCAGCGCGTAGTTCTTGGGTTCGTGCGACAGCATCGCCTTGTACCGGCCCTCGAATTCGAGTTGCACGAGCGGCGGCAGCAGTGCGGCCACCTCCGAGACCACGCGTCGTTCGTCGGCCTCCGTCCACGATGGTGGCGCCGCGAAATACACGCCGTCGGTGTCCGCTTCGAGAAGGGTCACACCGCGCGCCGCCAGTTCCCGGCTCATGAAACCGAGCAGCTCCCGGCCGCGACGCGTGACCTCGTTGGCGGCGTCGACGTCCGCGAACCGCGTCAGACCCCCGCCCGCGGCGAGGTAGCCGTAGGCCGAATTCACCACGAGCTTCATCGCCGAGGACGTGGCGTCGTGGGTGAACTGTTCGGCCGACCCCCGGGGCGCTTTCCGAGCCGCGGCCTTCTCTTGAAGCCGTCTTTCGACCAGGCGATCCACCAGGGCGAGCATCGCGCCCAGGTGATCGCGTGCCGGTCCGATCCGGTATTCGCGCATCAGCGAAGGGTAGAGGCTCGCCACATCCGCCTTGACCACCCGGTGGGCGACGCCCGCCGCGAAGAGGTGCAATGCGGCGCCGGTGTGGACCACATCCCGCCCGGGCCGATAGGCCGGCAGGGCCTGCCCCGCGCGCAGGTACGCACGCACGAGGAGAGGATCGATCACGCCGGTGGCGGCGCCCGCGTCCGCGAGCCGCTCATACCTTCTCGGCGCCATGCGGGCGAGCGCGAAAGTCGCGCCCGCGAACATCCGCGCGAGACCCGCCACCTCCTCCACGTCGGCCGCGGCGTAGCGGCGGACCCTCTCGGGATCCCGCTTGTAGACGTCGAAGATCTGGTCGCCCCGGATCATCTCGCGATCCTCGCCTGCGAGTCCGAAGTGCTTCGCCACCGCCTTGAGGCCATGGCCCGGCAGTTCGCGGGTCGCGAAATCGTGAGCCAGGACCGCGTCCATCGTATCGATCAGCTCGCGCCCGGGGGCGATCAGGCGGACCCGCCGCCGGCCGCCCGACTCGCTCAGGATCCCCCGCCTCGCCGCGCGTTCCCGCAAACCGGGAGGTCCGGTCCGGCCGAGGCCCAGGGGTGTGCGCAGCCGGCGTGCGCGTGCATCCAGGAACGGCAGGTCGAAGCCGTGAAGATTGTGGTTCTCGATGACGTCGGGATCGCATTGTTGGATCTTCAGGACGAGCCTTCGAATCAGGTCCGACTCGGCCGCGTCGCCCTCGCCCGAAGCCTCCAGAATCTCGACCGCGCCCAGGGGATCGCGAACCGCAACCATGAAGATTCGATCGCGCTCCGGATCCAGTCCCGTGGTCTCGAGGTCGAACTGGAGCCGCCGCAATTGATCGAAGGCAAGATCGCGAAAGTACGTCCGCCCGGTCGAGACGAGGTACTGCTCCTCGGGAGGAAGGACGAGAACGGCTTCCTTCCCCAGTTCGCGAAGATGGGCGAGGCTGCGACCCAGCCTTCGTGATGCGCCGCGGAGCACGGCGGCGGCGAGGGTGCGCCCGTTTTCCGCACTCACGAGGTAGCGCAGTTCGCCCGGACCCTGGAGTTCCCGGTAGGTGACGAGCGCGCGTTCCGCCCCGTCGGGCGCCAACTGCACGCCGAGGTGGCTCAGGTCATCGAGACGATCGACCAGGATCCAGGGACGGAAGCGTTCCACCTCGCGAACCAGCTCGCCCGTCCCGGCGATCCGACGCCAGACCGTGGCCCGGCCATCGGGCTCGGCCCACACCGAGACTATTCCCGGAGTCGGATCGAAACCCCACAACCACTCGTCCTCGGCCGCGCGCCGCTCCATGCGCCGAGGTTGCCACACTTCGGGACCGACCAGCAGTCCGGGGACACGGTGACGCTTGAGAGACACCCCTCGCGAGTCGGTCCACGGACAAAGCTCCGTGACTCTGCTTGGTAGTTGTGGCCCGCGTGGCCGGCGGAAGGGGGCGCCCCTCTTCGCGCCCTCCGGGTGACGCTACGGCCAAGGCACCTGGGCGTTCCCCTCGTCTCCGTGGGCCGCATG
>CAYNHK010000101.1:0-17047 GCA_964396875.1 uncultured Acidobacteriota bacterium
GCCTCGGCCGACCACCAGGTGAGGAAGATGCGGTCGACGAAGTGCTGGATCGTCACCGACATCATCGAGAGGATCAGCGGGAGGCCGAGGCTCAACACCTCGCGCCCGCCCGCGTCCCCTCGCCAGAGACGCCCGAGACGGGTCACGCGCGCGTCTTGCCCTGCAGGAGATCCGCCGCCTTCTCGCCGATCATCACGCACGCGGCGTGAGTGGTCGCGTTCACCACCTCGGGCATGATCGAGGCGTCGGCCACCCGCAGTCCCTCGACGCCACGCACACGGAGTTGCGGGTCGACGACAGCGAGGGAATCGCGTCCGGGGCCCATGCGACAGGTGCCGGCGAGGTGGAAGATCGTGTCGGCTTTGGCGCGGACGAAGGTCGCGATCTCCGCATCCGTCTTCACCCCGGGTCCAGGATCCATCTCCTCCGCGCGCAAAGCGTCATACGCGGACGAGGCCAGGAGCCTTCTGGCGAGCTTCACGCCGCGCACCATCGCGTCGACATCTCGAGGATCCTGGAGGTAGTTGGCGCGGATCACCGGTGCTTCGAGTGGGTCTTTCGAACGCAGACGGAGCGTGCCGCGCGAGCCGGGCGCCACATGGGAGACCGTGAGTGTGACGAAGCGGTCGGGCTGGTCGAGACCCCGGCCGACGTAGAACTGGAGGTCGGGCATGGGACGACCTTCGGCGGGGAGCGATGACGCGAACAAACCAGCGGTGACGGTCGACCCGGGGAGTTCGGTCCGGCCCTGATGGCGGACCCCGACCCTCAGGTGATCCTGGAGGTTCGCCCCGACCCCTTGCCGATCCGCGACAACGGAGATCCCATGCGACCGCAGATGATCAGCCGGGCCGATACCGGAGAGCATGAGTAGTTTCGGCGACTCCACGGCCCCTCCGCAAAGGACGACCTCACGCGACGCGCGCGCGGTCTCGTCGACGCCGTTTCGAAGATACGCAACTCCCACGACCCTCTTGCCGTCGAAAACGAGACGCGTGGCTCGGGCGTTCGATCTGACCTCCAGGTTGGGACGCGTGAGCGCGGGCACGAGAAAGGCGGCCGCGGTGCTGTGCCGGCGGCCATCAAGGATGTTCTTCTGATAGAAGCCCGCGACGTTCTCGTGGGCAGGAAGGTTGAAGTCGAAACCGGGATCGGCCTTGAAGCCCGTCTGGGCCGCGGCGCCGAGGAACGCGCGATGCCCGTCGTGGGGATCGCGACACTGTGAGACCACGAGCGGGCCGGAGACGCCACGATGGTCTGCAGGTCCGAGGTCATTGCGCTCGGATCGCTTGAAGAGGTGCAGCACGTCGTCAAAGCCCCAGCCCGGGTTCCCCAGTTCGCGCCACCGGTCGAAGCTCAGGCGATGACCGCGTATGTACGCCATCGCGTTGATGGCGCTCGAACCGCCGTGTCCCTTGCCGCGCGGCGTCGCGATGGCGCGGTCCATGAGCCCCGGCTCCGGTTCGGTCCGATAGGCCCAGTCGTACTTCGACCCCATCAGGGAGACCCAGCGGCCCGGTGTCGTCACCGCGGGATCACTCTCGCCGGAATCCCCCGCTTCGAGGAGCAGGACGCGAACCGAGGCGTCGGCGGAAAGGCGGCTCGCGAGGACACAACCGGCCGAACCCGCGCCGACCACGATGTAGTCGAATTCCCGCTCGGCGGCCAGGGACCGCCCGGCGAGGGCGAGAGAGGGCGTGGTGGCGGCGAGGGTGAGGAAGTCGCGTCGCTTCATAGCCGCCCATCTTGCCAGATGGCGCGTTCCGGCTAGAGTTCGCGTCCATCGCCGAGTTGAACCCATGCTGATCCGCGAAGCCACGTCCCACCGCGACCTCGATGAAGCGACCCGGATCCAGCGCGAAGTCTGGAACATCGAGGACATCGAGATCGTCGGCCGCATCCAGCTCAAGGCCAGCCAGCATGCCGGCGGATCGGTCCTGGTGGCCGAGGACGTGAGCGGCGAGATCGCGGGCTTCGCCTACGCCTTCCCGGCCATCCTCGAGGGCGAGGCGTTCTGGCACTCGGACATGCTCGCGGTCCGGCCTCGATTTCGCGGAACCGGCGTAGGCCAGAGCCTCAAGTGGGGCCAGCGCGACCACGCCCTGCGCAGCGGAGTGAAGCGAATCACCTGGACCTTCGACCCGATGCAGTCGGGAAACGCTCACTTGAACATCGAACTCCTCGGCGCCACCGTGGCCGAACACCTCTCGAACTTCTACGGGGTCACCACGTCGGCGCTCCACCACGGCCTTCCCACGGATCGCCTGCTCGCATCCTGGGACCTTGAATCACCCGGTGTTGTCGCGCGGGCCCGCGGGGAGCGGCCCGCTGCGGCGCCGGTGATCGCGTCCGTCGCCATTCCTCCCGCGTGGAACGATCTTGTCCAGCGTGAACCCGACCGGGCCCGCGCCGAACAGGAGCGCGTCGCGGACGAACTTCGGGCCGCGTTCGCGCGCGACCTGATCGCCAGCGGTTTCGACAAGACCTCGAGTTCCTATCTTCTGAGCGCCCGCCCCCAGACCCCCTAGACTCTCTCCCTCCTTCTTCACCTCCCAAATCCCCTCATCCGGAGCCCAAATGCGCCTCCTCGCCGCTTTCCTCCTCTCCCTCCTCGTCGCGCCGCACCCGTCCGGCGCGCAGGAGGTGAGACCCGCCGCCTCCCCGTCTCCACAAAAGACGGTCTGGGAAGGCAAGAAGAACGGCTGGGATCTCGTTTCCGCCGAGCAGCGGAAGGAGGTATTCGCCTTCAACGAGGGGTACAAGGCGTACCTCAAGGTGGCGCGCAGCGCGTATTTCTCGACCAAAGAGACGATCCGCCAGGCGAAGGCCGCGGGTTTCGCGGAGTTCACAGCCCCCGGTCAGGTGAAGCCCGGCGCGAGGCTGATCGTCAACAGCCGCGATCGTGGCGTGGTCCTCGTTGTCGTGGGTTCGGAGCCGATCGCCTCGGGCGTGCGGGTGCTTGCGACCCATCACGATTCATCACACCTCGACTTGAAATCCCGCCCGATCTATCTGGCGGGAACCCTCGCGATGTTCAACACCATGGAGTACGGCGGCATCAAGAGGTACCAGTACGCGAACGAGCCACTCGCTCTGATCGGACGTGTGGATACGACCGATGGCAAGACCATCGACATCTCGATCGGCATGGACGAATCCGATCCGGTGTTCGTCATTCCTGACAACGCGCCCCACTCCGACACGCCCCTGCGCACCCGCGCGTATCAGAACGTGCTCGAGGCCGAAGAACTGGACCCGGTCGCGGCCAGCATCCCCACCGAAGGGTCGCTCGTGGCCACGGTGATGAAGGAGATGACCTCGCGCTACGGAATCAAGGAAGAGGACTTCGTCTCCGGCGAGTTGCACCTCGTGCCCGCCCGGATGCCGGCCGACGTCGGCCTCGATCGCGGCCTCACCGGCGGCTACGGTCAGGACGACCGCCTCTCCTCATACTGCGCGGCCCGCGCGGTGATGGACCTCAAGGCCACGCCCCGCCGCACCGCGATCGCCTACCTCACGAACCACGAAGAGGCGGGTTCGACGAACAACACGGGCGCCCGTTCCGAGTTCTTCAACAACGCGGTCGGACGCCTGCTCGCGGCGCAAAGGGGGAAGGAGTACAACGATCTCGACCTGCGCCTCGCTCTGCGCGCGTCGGAGGTGATCTCCGCGGACACCAACGATGGCGTGAACCCGCTCTTCAACTCCACCAGCGAGGCCACAAACGCGGCGAAGCTCGGCTTCGGCCCCGCGATCAAACGTTACGGGCGCGGTTTCGACGCCAACTCCGAGTTCACGGCCCGCATCCGCGCCATCCTGGATCGCGCTTCGATTCCCTGGCAGACCCAGACTCCGAAGGTCGGCGTGGGCGGCGGCGGAACGATCGGCCAGTTCTTCTCCGACTGGGACATGGAGGTCATCGACATGGGCGTGCCGCTCCTCTCCATGCACTCGACGTTCGAAATCTCATCGAAGGTCGACACCTGGAACTTCTACCGCTTCATGCCCGCCTTCGTAGCCCAATAGCCTCTCGCCTCGACCAAGGAGCCAAAACCCATGAGCGCTCGTTCCCACAACCGTCGCGATTTCTTCAAGACCTCGAGCACCGCGGCGATCGGCGCCGCCATCGCGGCCGGGGCCTCGCCAGAGGCGGAGGCGCAAAGCCGGACGGAGGTTCTTCCCGATGCCATCGCGGCCCTCAGGCCCTTGACCGGTGGCGTAGCGCCCATTTCGATCGAGGAACGGAAGATCCGGATCGCCAAGGCGCAGGATCTCCTCGGCCAGACCGGAATGCAGGCGCTGATCATCGCGTCGGGCACGTCGCTCGACTACTTCACGGGCGCGCGCTGGGGGATCTCGGAGCGGTTCTTCGGCTGCGTCATCACGCGGGAGGGCGACCCCGCGTGGGTGACCCCAGCCTTCGAGAAGGCCAGAGCACTCGAGCAGGTGAAGATCGGGAAGGACGTACGGGCATGGGAGGAACACGAATCCCCCTCGGCTCTCGTCGCTACCATCCTCAAGGATCGCGGCGTCACCTCGGGAAAGATCGGCATCGAGGAGATGATGCCGTTCACGTTCGCGGACGAGATCGGCAAGGCCGCGCCCGCGATGCAGCTTGTGAACGGCACCCCCGTCACGGCAGGCTGCCGGATGATCAAGGACGCGCACGAGATCGCGCTGATGCGCCGCGCCTGTGAGATCACGGTGGCGGCTCACCGCGCGGTGTTCGCCTCGCTCAAGGAGGGCATGACCCAGGATCAGGTCGCGGCCCTTTCGGCCGCGGCGCACCGTCAGCTGGGAATGGGCGGCGGATCGCTTGTGCTCTTCGGGAAGGACGCGGCCTACCCGCACGGCACCACCAATCCCCAGCCACTCAAGGCGGGCGACGCGGTGCTCCTCGATGGCGGCGGCCGACTGCACGGGTACGCGAGCGACATCACGCGCACCGCGATCTTCGGTGCTCCACCGACCGAGCGTCAGCGGCTCATCTGGGACACGGTGCGCAAGGCGCAGGACGCGGCCTTCCGCGCGGCAAAGCCCGGCGTGGAGTGCCAGGCCGTGGACGCGGCGGCGCGGAAGGTCGTCACGGACGCGGGATTCGGGAAGGACTACGAGATGTTCGGACATCGCGTCGGCCACGGAATTGGGATGGACGGTCACGAATGGACGTACTTCGTCCGCGGAAACACCACGCGTCTCCGGCCGGGAATGTGTTTCTCCGACGAGCCCGGGATCTACATCTACGGGGAGATCGGCGTCCGTCACGAGGACATCATCTTCATCACCGAGAACGGCGCCGAGAACATGACGAAGTGGCCGGGAACGCCGGAAGACCCGGCGGTGGTCTAAGGGCGACCCGGCACGTCGCTTGCTGTGGAGTTGGTCTGCTGCCCCCTCGGGCCGGCCCACGAAAGCGAGAAACGCATGAGCAATTTTTCCGGGAAAGCTCCCACCATGATCGTCTGGATCATCTGCCTGATCCTCTACGCAGTGGCGCTCACCGCCCACTTCGGCTGGGCCCGGGTTCCCGCCCAGGCCGCCAACTGGTCCTGGATCATCGGCCTCGGCCTGCTGCTCCTGGCCTGCCGGGTGCGGGGGTTGTAGTTTCTAGAAACGTCAGTGCTTGAAGTGCCGCTTGCCGGTGAAGACCATGGAGAGCCCCAGTTCGTCGGCGGCCTTCACCACTTCCTCGTCCTTCACTGACCCACCCGGCTGGATGATCGCGCTGGCGCCGGTCTTCGCGATCGCGTCCACGTTGTCGCGGAAGGGGAAGAAGCCGTCCGAGGCCACCACCGTGCCCTTGAGATCTCTCTGCGCCTTCGAGATCGCGATCTTCACGGAGTCGATCCGGCTCATCTGGCCGGCTCCGATCCCCACCGTCTGATCGGCGGTCGCGAAAACGATCGCGTTCGACTTCACGTGCTTCGCCACGTTCCAGGCGAAACCCAGGGCCTCCCACTCCGCGGGAGTGGGCTTGCGCTTGCTGACGGGATCGCAGGCCCCGCGCTCGAAACGCGCCATGTCCCACTCCTGAGCGAGGATCCCGCCCATCACCCGCTTCTGATCGAAGCCGGTGACCCGGTGGATCGAGGTGACGTCCATGTCGAGGACGCGGAGGTTCTTCTTCGCGGCAAGAGCGGCCTTCGCTTCGGCGCTGTAGCCGGGGGCGATGACCGCTTCGAAGAAGGAACCGGTGATCTTCGCGGCCACCGCGGCATCGCAACGCACGCTCAGCGCGACAATCCCGCCAAAGGCCGATGTGGGGTCGCAGTCCCACGCCCGGACGAAAGCCTCTTCGAGCGAAGCTCCCCGGCCGACGCCGCAGGGGTTCGTGTGCTTGATGATCGCGACCGCGGTGCCGTCCACGTCGGTGACGAGACGCCACGCGGAATCGAGGTCGAGGATGTTGTTGAACGAGAGTTCCTTGCCCTGAAGCACGCGGGCCGCGGCCACCGAGTACATCGTCGAACCCATGTCCGAGTAAAACGCCGCGCGTTGATGCGGGTTCTCGCCGTAGCGAAGGTCCTGGATCTTCTCGAAGCTCTGGTTCAGCCGATATGGGAAAACACTGTCGCTCTGCGCCTTGGCGAAGGTCTCTTCGTTGCTCTCGATCTCCGCGAAATACCCGGCGATCGCCGTTTCGTACCGCGCGGTGTGGCGGAAGGCCTTTTGGGCGAAGTAGAGACGGGTGGGCAGGTCGATGCCATCGGGCCGTCCCAGCTGCTCGAGAAGCTGCCCGTAGTCGTTCGAATCCACCACCACCGCCACCGACTGGAAGTTCTTCGCGGCCGCGCGCACCATCGAGGGGCCGCCGATGTCGATGTTCTCGATCGCCTCATCGAAAGTGGCGCCCTTCGACACCTTGTCCTCGAAGGGATAGAGATTCACCACCACCACGTCGATGGGAACAAGACCGGTCTTCTCGAGATCGGCGAGGTGGTCCTCGTTCCGCCGCGCCAGGATGCCGCCGAACACCTTCGGATGAAGTGTTTTCACCCGGCCGCCGAGAATCTCCGGGAACCCGGTGACATCGCTGACCGCGGTCACGGGAACTCCCGCCTCGGCAAGTGCGGTCGCGGTTCCCCCGGTCGAGAGGATCTCGAAGCCGAGGGCGGCGAGGCCCCTGCCGAGATCCACCACGCCTTCCTTGCGGTAGACGGAGATGAGGGCGCGCTTCTTTTGTGAGGTCATGTGAATCACTCGTCTCTGCGGGTAGTGGTGGGTCGAGGTTTGATGAGTCTTAACGGCTTTTGTCGCTGCATGTCGCCGCCCGCCTTGCGCCACACCGCGATCCAGGTGGCGGCCACCGCGTTCACCGACCGAGAATAGGCGGTCGATGCCACCGCGAAAACCGGGCTTCGGAAATCGATCTCGGCCGCGCGCAGGACCCGTCCACCCGCCTGCGCTTCCTCCCGCAGCATGGTCGACTGGGCCGGCGTCTTGCCGATCACTTCATCGAGGAACGCAGGGATGCGGTCGAGATCGAGACGCATCGACTCGGGCGACACAACGACCACCGGAATCTTCTCGAGGTTCGTGGTCACGAAAGCGTAGAACTCGCGGCGAATCGCCCCCGCCTTCGCGTCGCTTCCAAGACCTTCGCCAACCGCGGGGTCGGCCAGGTCCACGGCGAGACGATAGGCGGCGCCGAGGGCTATTACCGAGGCGCGAAAGTCCGGTCCGCGCAGGTCCTTCGCCCGCAGGGCCAGCTCTTGGCCCAGTTCGGCCTTCGTGGAGGGGCTGAGCCGGCCCTTGGGAAGCTCGGCGTAGAGGAGAGGCAGCACCTTCATCTTCGAGGCCCGGGCGTCCGCGAAGATCTCCAGCTCGTGAGTCCGGAAGATCTCGGCCAGCGACTGGGGGAGGAGCCGCAAGGCATCCTTCGCGATGCGCTGCGAAACATCGGCAGGCCAGGCCCCCACCGGTGGCGGGGCCAACAACATTGCGCTCAGAAGGAGGACGACCGGGCGCAGGCGCTTCAAGCGATCAGTCAATCCGCACGGGTTTGGCCTTGAGCGCGACCTTGCCGTCCTGCAGGGCGACCCGGAAATCGACGGCCACCGCGTCTTTCTCCTCGAGAAGGCGGGTGCGCTGCTGGGAGATGAGCTTCTTGAACGATTCGAACTTGACCTCCGACTCCCCCACCGAAGCGCGCGCCGCCCGAAATTGCTCGAACAGATCCTTGACGCCCTGATCGTCGTCGCGCAGCGTGCTCAACCGAATCTCGGCCCGGCGGGGACCCGGAGTTTCGATGCTGCGGGCGCCGGGCGCGGACTGGACGACCGGCACCGAGGGCACAGCGAGAGCCTCGGCCTCGCGCATCTGCTTCAGTTGAACCGACGAGAGCGGCCGGCCCTCCTCGATCGCCCGCAACTTGCGATTCCACATGTCGGCGAGGGTGTTGTACTTCGCGGTCAGGGTTTGAAACCGGAATCGCTCGATATTGTTGCGGATCTCGACGCCCACATAGCGGCGGACCAGCCGGTCGAGCCGCTGCTTGGCTTCGAACGGCGCCTTGCGTTCCTGGCCCGAGAAGAAACGTTCCCATTCCTTCTGCAGGCGGAAGATGCCTTCCTCGATCTTGGCCAGATCCTCTTCGAGGGCGCTCATCGACTTGATACCCGCCCGCGGGACGAAGCCATGTTCGTCACTCCTTCACGAAGAAGGACATGAGAGGCAGCCACAGCTCGTGAGCATAGGGAGCTTTGCGGCCGGCGACGAGGATCTCGCTGCCGGGGCGCGCCGCCACGAGCGAAGCCACGTCACGGAGGAGTGCGGCCTGCTCGCTCTCGAAATCCGCCCGGTGCCGGGTGATCGATCCTTCCCGGAACGTGGTGAAGGATGCGGCCCGGGCGCAGAGCCCGCGCGCCCGGGTGACGCTCTCGTCGGCCGAATCGTCGAAGACCACGGAGAGGGCGAAGGGTTTCTGACGCCGCCCCGGATACAGGATCTCGACGAGTTCGTCGGACATTCCCTCGATATCGTCCTCGACCTTCGGCACCACGGGGGGCAGACGGTCGGCATACGTCGGAACACGTTCCCGGCTCATGTGGATCGCCTTGAATCTTATCGCGCCTGTTTCGCCGCCCCGTCCATGGCTTCCAGGGTGGCGAGGGACGGCGGACGCTCGGTGCGCAGACGGGCCGCGATCTGTTCGTTGGCCGCCCAGACCCTCAGTATGTTCTCCCCTACGAGCTTCTCCGCGTCGAGGTCGGTCCAGCCGCGGCGCAGCAACTCGGCGATGAGGGCCGGATACTTCGACACGTCTTCGAGTCCGTCCGGGAGCTGGTCGGTGCCGTCGTAGTCGCCGCCCAGACCCACGTGGTCGATGCCGGCGACCCGGCGGATGTGCTCGATGTGGTCGGCGACCTGGGCGAGGGTCGCGTTCTTCGCCTTGAACTGCGCCGCGACCTCGTCGGCGATCCTCTTCTTCTCGCCCTCATCCGTGACGCCTTCGAGCTTCGCTTTGAGCGCGTCCCGTCGCTCACGCCCCTTCGTCGCGACCTCCTGGGAGATGAAACCGGGGACGAACGTGACCATCACCACACCCCCGTTCGAAGCCACCTGCCGCAGGACCGCGTCGGGCACATTGCGGGGCACGTCGCACAAGGCGCGCGCGGAACTGTGGGAGAAGATGACGGGCGAAGCGCTCACCCGGATCGCGACCTCCATCGTCACCGGCGAGGCATGGGACAAGTCGACCATCATGCCCAGGGGGTTCATCTCGCGCACGACCTCTTCGCCAAACTTCGTGAGGCCGCCATGCTTCGCCGTGTCCCCGGCCGCGTCCGCCCAGTCGAGAGTCACGTTGTGGGTGAGCGTCATGTAGCGAACGCCGAGGGCATAGTAGGCGCGCAACGCCCCGAGGGAGTTCTCGATCGCGTGCCCGCCCTCCATCCCGAGCATCGAAGCGATCTTCCCCTTGCGAAAGAGCGGCTTCACCTGAGCCGCGTTCACCGCGAGTTCAAAACGATCGGGATACTTCTGGATCATGCGCCGGGCGATCTCGATCTGCTCGAGTTGAACCTTCGCGTACCCGAGCTTCTTCGTCTCGTCGTCGCCGGGGATGTAGACCGACCAGAACTGGCCGCCCACCATGCCCTGCGCGAGGCGCGGCAGGTCGGTCTGACCCGGCGCGGGAACGCCCTTGCGCAGATCGTAGGACTCCACGTCGAACGGCTTTTCCTTCCATTCGCGTATGGCCCACGGCGCGTCATTGTGGCCGTCGATGAGCGGCGAGGCCTTGAGGATGGCGTGGGCGCGGGTCAGGAAAGGATCAGTGGCGGCGCGGACCGATGGTCTGGGCACGATGGGAGAAGCCCCCTGGAGAAGGGTGAATGCGAGCAGAGCGGTGGTGATCATGAGACCTCTATCGACTGAGAAACGGATCCCGATGGGAACCCCGAACCCGAGGAGTGCGCTCGGGCACCTCGCTAGCTTAGAGCTTGAAGTCGATTTGAATGGCAATCCATGCGCGGCCCGGCTTGCCGTTCATCTGGGCGGGTTTGTACTTCCGCCTCTTGACGTTTTCGAGGGCGACCTGGTTGAGCCCCGAGTTCGGGGAGGCGCCCCGGATCAGTCGGGACTCGGCCACGTTGCCCTGCTCATCGATCAGCGCGGAGACGACGACGGACCCGGTGATCCTCTGGGCCCGGGCAATCGGCGGATACTCGATCCTGGGCTGCGAAATCAGCGAGGGCGGGGTGACGGCGGGATCCGAGATATCGAGAAGGACGGAAGCCGCGGAGGCCGGCGCTGCCGGCGACGAGGTCGCGGGCGCAGCCGCAGGGGTCCCCGGTGCCCCGGGGGCAGGAAGAGGGGCCGAAGGTTGAGGAGTCGCCACTGCCACGGCGGGGGTGGGAGTGGGCGGGGCGGGAGTGGCCTCGGCGAGGCGCGCTGCTTCGGCCGCGGCGCGGGCGGTTTCGGCGGCCCGTGCTTCCTCCGCCAGCCGACGCTCGTCTTCGATCTTCTGTCGTTCGGCAGCCACGAGCGCCGCCTGCTCGGCCTGCGCTTTTTTCCGGGCCTCATCCTGCGCGCGCTGAAGCTCCGCGGGATCGACGGCCTTCCCGCGGGCCTTGGCCTGAGCCTCGACTTTCTTTGTGGCTTCTTCGGCGGCCTTTTGTTCGGCCGCGACCTTCTCCGCTTCGAGGGTGGCCAGGCGCGATTCGAGTTCCTTGACCCGGGCAAGGGCCGCGACCTCCGCGGCATTGAGCGTGGGCGCGGGCGCCGGTGCGACGGGAGCAGGCGCGCCCGGTCGGGTAAGCATGTAGCCACCCACCCCGAGGACGGCCAGGATCCCGATCACGACCGGCACCAGGGGGAAGGACTTCTTATCCGCCGCGATCGTCTGGAAGATCGGTTCCTCGGCGGGGCTCGAGGCCGGCGACGCGGGAGGATGCGCGTGGGCCGGAGTCTGCACCCTGCCACTTCGGGAGGACTCGGTCTTGAGGGGTTCGAACTTCGCGGCCTCGGCCCGGAAGACCTCGGGCTTCACCGCTTCCATACGCAGTGTATCGAGGGGCTTGGGCGCGGGAGACGGCTCATGGGTCAATCCCGAAGGAGAGACCGCGGCCGGGGGTGCTGTGGCGGCCGCGAGGTAGGGCCGGTAGTCGGCGCTCTTCTCCGCCTTGATGCGGGCGGCATCGCCGTCGCCCTCGTCGCGGAAGAGCGTGTGCATGAAGAAGGCGAGGTTGAACGTCGTCGGCGAATAGTCGCCGGAGAACAGCAACGTATCCACGGCTTTCTTGAAGGCGGCGGCGTCCTTGAAACGGCGGGCCGGGTCCTCGGCCAGAGACTGCAGGAGCAGCGTCGCGAGAGCCTTCGGGATAGGCATTCCGTCGCTCCCCGGTGACGGGATACGCGCGGCTTCGATGGCGGCCGCGGTGGGCCCGGTCCTCGCGAGCGGCGAACCCGTGAGCATCTCGAGGAGTTGTGCGCCGAGGCTGAAGATGTCGGCGCGAATGTCGAGAGGTGCTGTTCCCTCCGTCTCGGGAGCGAGGAACCCCGCCTCACGCACGCCGATGGAATTGGCCTGACGAAGGAGCCGCGGCGGCAGGCCGAAGGCCCGCACGCTCACTTCGCCGTCGTGAGAGACGTGAATGAACTCGGGAACGAGGAAACCATGGATCTGTTTTCGAGCCTGGGCGGCCTCGAGAGCCGCCGCCGTCTTGCTGGCAATCAGAAGCGCGTGGTCCGCCGCGAAGGGATGCCCTTCGCTTTGCGAGCGCTCCAGGAGCGCCCCGACGGAGCGGCCCTCGAACATTTCCACGGCGACGAAGGCGGTCTTGTCGATGCGACCGGCCTCGAGTCCGCGCGCGACCTGCGCGTGTTGAACCTGAAGACCGGCCTTGAGCCCGTCCGCCACGCTCTGGGCGGTTTCCGGGATGAGAAGCTCGGTTCGGAACAGCGTCACGTGACGCTCGTAACCGCCGCTCCCCAGTTGAACAGCTCGAAAGAACGATCCCGCGCTGGTCCTGGCGTCCTCGGACTGCAGGACAAACCGACCGTATCGCTCTTTGGTCTCCAATGGGGCCTCGCTTCAAGGACTGCGAACCCCGGGCGTCCTACCTCCTGAAGTCGGATCGCCCGAGCCGCCGTCGTGAGCGAACGCTACACGCCGAGCGACTCCCGGTCAACGTCTCGCTCCTCCAGTCGCCTGGAGCACGATCCGCTCGCCTTCAGGCGACGTGAACACCGCACCTTCATCGCGATCGATCGACACGCAGGTCCAGCCCAGGAGAAGGTCGCCTGCGGCGACGATGCGGACCTCTGAGCCCGCGCGGAGCGAAACGCGGCTCTTCCCGTCCGAATGAAGGAAGGCCACGAGCGTGAATGGGGCCGAGGGCTCGGGAGCGGGAACGAAGACGGGGGGCAGTATCGGGATCGGGGGGGAAGGGCGCGCGGCGCGAACGTCCTCCGGCAACGCAGGCGATGCGCCGGGAGATTCAAGGGGGATCTCGGACGGTGGGACATCGGGGGAGGCGCCACACGCCGGAATCGGGGGAAGCAGACCTGCAGGAGGGGGACCCACGAGCCCCGTGGCCACCGAGGCGTTCCACCTTGAACCCTTCTGGCGGACCGTGACCGTGCGGAGGAAGCCGCCCTGCGAGGGGTCGCCCAGTCTCCGCAGAAGTTCCTGCACGTCGGAGCGCGGACCCTCCGCCTCGATCAACGCGCCGCCCGCGGGTCCGCCCGTGACCGAAAGCGCGAAGGGCGAAAGCTCGAGCCTCGCCGTCGCGGCCACCACCCTTTGTCGGAGCATGGCCGGATCGGTGGAGGCACGACACGCGGAACCAAGGGCCGCGGCCGCGCGGGCGCCCAGACTCTTCGTTTCGCGCACCAGGCGATCGGTCTTCACCCGGTCGCGTCGGATCCGGCCCTGCTCACCAAGGAGGGTTTCCTGATCGGCGCGCATCGGCGCGATGAGGCCAAACCACAACACACCCGCCGCGAGCCACGGCAGGGCCGCGATTCCTTCCGGCCGCAGAGCGCCTCTCCTCATTGAGCCCCTCCCGCGGGCCGGTGGACAGCGCTCACGGTAGCCCGCACGAGCCCCGGCCGGCTCTCCGATCCGGGCTTGATGCCGCGGAAGAGAGGCGACGCCGAAAGATTGGCCAGGAAACGATCGTAGGCCGCGGGTGTCGCCGCCACCACGCTGAAGTCGAGACGCGCGGACGCATCGTCGACGTACTCGACTTTGAAGCCCACGAGCGACACGCCGGGCGGAAGAACCGAGTTGAGATCTTTGAAAACTCTCTGCGGCGAGGATTCAACGCTGGCCGTGGCGACCAGAGCGTCGGGGGTCTTCCGGATGCTCCGGTCGAGCTGTTCGGCCTCGCCCTGCGCCCGCGCGACCTCCGATCGCGATTTTTCGAGAGCGCGATTGGCGAGAAACGCCGCCCTACCTTCGACGGCGGCGATCAAGAGGACGTAAGCGAGGGCCACGAGACCAAGGGTACGAACCACACCGAGCGCAGGGTGGGAGACGCGCCTTGGGTGCGCGCCGAACCGGGGAAGACCGAGACTCATATCGACGCCGCGGGCTGGAAGACCGAGAGAAAAGGAAACCTCTGCGGGTCCCCCAGACCGCCCGCAACGCCTTCGCTGAACGCCGGGCGCACGAGCGCCTCGCCCGCGCGGGCTCGCAGGGCCGCATCGTCCTCGCCCAGCACGCGGATCTCGCGCACCACGCGGGTCGCGCGGAAGGCCTCGTCGATCGAGCGCTGCGCGCGGTCGTCGCCCTCGACAAGAAGTCTCAGGTGGATCGCCTCAACCCCTCCGCGTTCGTCGCGCACCGCGATGGCGCAGGCGGAGTCGCCGAAGATGAGGTCGACGATCCCTTGGTGTTTCGGCAGGCCACGCAGCGCCGCCGACAGAGCCGAACTCACCTCGGGTTCCTTGAAGCCCAGATCCCCCATCACTTTTTCGCTCTCCGCCACGACCGACTTCAAAATGGCCTGCGCCAGCACCACGCCCGGCCCAAGGCCCGGGGCAGACTCGCTGCGGACAACCGCCTGGCTCACCGGGAAGGGCAGCAGCGGAGCCATGCGGAAGGCGACGAGATCCTCCTCAAGAACGCCCCCCGCCCCCCCTTTCTTGAGCTCCGCCGCATCGATGATCGAGGGGAAGGGAACGCCAATGGGGAGAAGAAGGCAGGCCCCGCGCATCGGGGCCGCGAGGTCGCGCGCCAGTTTCGCGATCGCCTCCCGCGAGTCCTCGAGCACGTCCTTGAAAAGGGCTCCGCTGCGGGCGCCGGACCCGAACCGTTCCGAGGCGAACCGCAAAAGGCGCCGGCCCGAGAACGTCTCCTTGTACACCGCGAGGGCGGCGCTGCGCGTGTCGACAAAGACGAGCGCCTTCTCGGAGAACCACATGAGCCTCAATCTTAGGGCGTCTCCGCGATTCATCCAGCACCTCGGCCAAATGCATCAGGCGGCCCTTGACCGCTTCGCTAAGATGTCGCTGGCTGGTCGCTCAGCATCGGCACAATCCCCGGGCTTGCCAGCCGCCCGGCCCCAGGTGGAGGTCTCATGAAGACTTTCGAGAGCGCCCAGATCCGAAACGTCGCATTCGTCGGGCACGGAGGCTGCGGGAAGACATCGATCGTGGCCGATGCCCTCTACACCATGGGGGTCACCCCGCGCCTGGGCCACGTGTCGGACGGCACAGCGGCCACCGACTTCGATCCCGAGGAGATCGAGCGGAAGATCTCGATCCAGACCTCGGTGGCGAGCGGCGACTGGGCGAACACGCGGATCAACCTCATCGACACGCCGGGTTACGCCAACTTCGTGGGCGAAGCCCTCTCCGCCCTGCGCGCCGCCGACGCCGCGATCGAGGTGGTGGACGCCGTGGCCGGGCCCGAGGTGCAGACCCACCGGCTCTTCCACGCGGCCGAGGACATGGAACTCCCCCGCGTCTTCGTGGTGAACCGGATGGACCGCGAGCACGCGTCCTACGGACATACCGTCGAAGCGCTGCGCCAGGCCTTCGGCCGCACCGTCACCCCGATCGAGTTTCCGCTGGGCGAGGGCGCTTCGTTCAGCGGCGTCGTCGACATCGTCGCTTCGAAGGCCTACAAGTTCAAGGACGATGAAAGCGGCGCGTTCAGCGAAGTCACGATGCCCGCGGATCTCGCCGAGGCCACGGCCCGCTTCCGCCAGGAACTGATCGAGGTGGTGGCGGAAACCGACGAAGCGCTCATGACCGAGTTCTTCGACAAGGGAACGCTCAGTCCCGAGACGCTGGCCGAAGGGCTAAGGCGCGCCGCCTTCAAGGGCCAGATCTTCCCGGTGATTCCCTTCTCCTCGCTCAAGAACATCGGCGCCGCCCAGCTCCTCAACGCGATCGTCGCCTACCTGCCGAGCCCGGCCGACCGGCCGGACGTGAAAGGCCACGGCGCCTGGGCGGGCGAAGTCCGGCCCTGCACCGTGAACGCCCCGGCGGCGGCCATCGTGTTCAAGACGATCTCCGATCCCCACGCCGGCAAGCTGTCGTTCGTGCGCGTCATCTCGGGCCGGTTCAACCAGAACCTCACCATCACGGTCGCGGAACGCGACGTTCAGGAACGCATCGGCGCCCTGTCCCACGTCGTGGGCAAGACCCTCGCCCCCGCCACCGAGTTGATCGCGGGAGACATCGGCGTGCTCTCTAAGCTCAAGGAGGCCCATACCGGGGACACGCTTTCGGACAAGGCCAAACCCATCGCCTTCGCGCCGTTTGAATGGCCGGAGACCCTCACCACGTTCGCGATCACCCCGAAGACGCGGGGCGACGACGACAAGATCGGACCGGCGCTCAACCGCCTGATCGAGGAAGATCCGGTGCTGAAACTCGAGCACGCCACCGAGACCCACGAACTCCTGCTTCGCGGCCTCGGCCAGCTCCACATCGAGACCGTGGTGTCGAAGCTCGCGAAACGCTACAAGGTCGAGGTCAACTTGAAGCGTCCCACCATCCCCTACCGCGAGACCATCAAGGCCGCGGCCGACGGACACGGGCGTCACAAGAAGCAGACCGGCGGGCACGGCCAGTTCGCGGACTGCAAGATCACCATGCGTCCCCTGCCCCGCGGCGAGGACTTCAAGTTCATCAACGGAACCTTCGGCGGCTCGATCCCGAGGAACTTCCTTCCCGCCATCGAGAAGGGCATCCAGGAAAGCCGCAAACGCGGGGTCATCGCCGGCTGTCCGATGGTGGACTTCGAGGTCGAGGTCACGGACGGCCAGTATCACGACGTCGATTCATCGGAAATGGCGTTCAAAATCGCGGGCTCGCTCGCGTTCAAGGACACGGTGGCCCGCTGCAAGCCGACCCTGCTCGAGCCCATGATGTCGGTCGAGGTGACGGTGCCCGAAGAGTTCGCGGGCTCCGTGATGGGCGACCTCTCGAGCCGCCGCGGCCGGCCCCAGGGGATGGAGCCGTTTCGCGATGTGCAGAAAATCCGCGCCGAGGTCCCACTGGCCGAGATGGAGACCTTCGATCAGGACCTCACCTCCCTCACCGGCGGCCGCGGTTCCTTCCATATGGAGTTGATCCGGTACGATGAGGT
>CAYNHK010000102.1:0-16749 GCA_964396875.1 uncultured Acidobacteriota bacterium
CCACCTCCGCGAGCCCGGCCGCGAGGACAAGGAGACGATCGCCACCGGTGCTTTGGCCGCCGCCGCGGGCGGATTCACCGCGGTCTGCGCGATGCCGAACACGACACCGGTGAACGACTCCGGGGCGACCACGCGCTTCATCGTCGAAACCGCGAAGCGCGAAGCCATCGTGCGGGTCTACCCGATCGGCGCGATCACCCGCGGCTCGAAGGGCGAGGAATTGGCCGAGTATGGCGACCTCAAGTCCGCCGGCTGCATCGCGGTGTCCGACGACGGCCGGCCGGTCCAGAACGCCCGCGTGATGCGCCGCGCGCTCGAATACGCGCGCACGTTCGGCCTGCCCGTCATCGATCATTGCGAAGACCTCGACCTCTCCAAGGGTGGAGCGATGAACGAGGGCGCGGTTTCGGTGGCTCTGGGAATTCCAAGCGCACCCCACGTGTCCGAAACCATCATGGTCGAGCGCGACGTCCTGCTCGCCGAGTACACGGGGTCGCACGTCCACATCGCCCATATCAGCACCGCGGGTTCGGTGGACGCGGTCCGGCGGGGCAAGGCGCGCGGCGTGCGCGTCACCGCGGAAGCGACTCCCCATCACCTCATCCTCACGGAGGAGGCGGTCCGCGAGCACGACTACGATCCGGTCACGAAGATGAATCCGCCGCTGCGTTCCGAGGAGGACCGCAAGGCCGTGATCGCGGGGCTGCTCGACGGCACCATCGACGCCATCGCCACCGACCACGCGCCCCACACCACCGAAGAGAAGATCTGCGAGTTCGACTGCGCGGCGTTCGGCATCGTCGGTCTCGAGACCGCTTTCGCTTTGTGCCACGACGGTCTGGTGAAGACCGGTTTGCTCGATCTCACCCGCCTGGTGCAACTCCTGACCCTGGGCCCCGCACGCGCGCTCGGGCTGCCCGGAGGGACCCTGGAGAAGGGTCAGCCTGCAGACATCACCATCTTCGATCCCACGGAAGTGCGCACGGTGAAGCCGGAGTCGTTCCGCGGCAAGAGCCGCAATTCGCCGTTTGTGTCGCGCACGCTGACCGGATGGCCGGTAGTGACGATCGTGGATGGTGGGGTGGTGTTTCGGGCGAAGTAGCGTCACGCGGCAGTCGCGGCGCTCGAGTTCGCCGCGTGCCAGTGTGGTGAGGCTGCGGCCAGAGCACCCGGGCGTTCCTTCACATCCGGGGGCCGCAGGTCGTTTCCAATGAATGGAGCGGAGCTGCCGCTCCGCCGCGATTCAGAGGAGCCTTGCGACCCCCTGCGTTCAGGAACGGTGCTCTGGCCTCCGCTCGCGAGCTCACGCGCGAGTGCTGGACCCGCGGGCGTTCGCGGCACTCGCGTTCTCCGCGAGATCGCGAAACCCCGATTCACGCGGCCTCCGAGTGCGAAGGGCGATGGGCCTCGCCTGAACGAGCGGATCGCAAGGCTCCTCTTAAGGCTTGGCGGGGCGGCCAGCTCCGCCTCATCACATAGATGAATGACATGCGGTCCGCGAATGTGAGGGCGAGCCAAGGCCCATCGTCCGCAGCTACCCACCGAGCGCGAGTTCGCTCGAAGTCGCTCATCGCGGGCTTCCGCGGCCGGCGCGCGAGCCCGCTGCAGTGCCCGCCCCCGCGGCCCACAACCACCAGGCGCCGTCGTTCGGCTGGTCGACTAAACGGAGGCCGGTTTGCCGTGTTCGACCGCTATCTCCGTGGCTGCGATCCTTCTCAGGAGGCGACGGTGGCGGACGAGGGGCCACCAGTCGTAGAGCAGCACGTCGACGGGGCGCCACATCGCGACCCAGCCGATGATGACGAGACCCTCGCGGAGAATCTGCCGAACCGTCCCCTCGGGCAGGAGCAGGGTCAGCTCGGCCAGGGTCAGGAACGCCGCGAGCATCGCGAGCCCCATTCCGAGCGCAACCTGCCCGGTCTTGAGGTGCTGACGGATTCGTCGCTGCAGGCGCACGATCTCGTACGCGAAGTAGGCGCGCACCGCCTCCTTGAGTGTCTCCGCCTCGAGTTCGGGAGACGGTTCCGCGATCCAGAGGACGATCTTTACCTCCGCCTTCGGGTTCAGATCCTCGAAGGCGCCGACGATGTACTCGACCGCAGCCTCTTCGAGATCCCTCTCCCGGAAGGGCGCCGGGTCCCGCGTGTCGAAGAGCTGGTGCGCGGTCTTGAGACGGACATCGATGCAGGTCTTGCCGCCCTCGATCCGGTACCGGGGCACGGCCTCATCGATGATCGCGCGCGCCATCGAGGCTACTCCGCGCGCAGGGATGCCGAGGTCCCCGACGGCTCAGCGTAGAACCGGCTGCGTCGGTAAGCGGCGGTGATATCGCCCCAGAACACCGAGGCCACGGCGGTGGCGGGCACCGCGAGCAACAGGCCGGCGAAGCCGAAGTACTCCCCGCCCAGGAGCAGGACCAGGATGATCACGATCGAGTGCAGACCCAGGCTCTCGCCCACGATTTTCGGGGAGAGGACGTAGATGTCGGCGAACTTTCCGATCACGAAAACCACCGCGATCCACATGAGAGTCGTCGAGGTGGCATCCCCGGCCCACGCGATCGCGAGTGCGAGGGGAAGACCGGCCACGAAGGCCATGAAGGGGACGAGATTGAAAAAGCCGATGGTGAAGCCCACGACGAGGCCGAGGGGCACCCCGAGGATCGACAGGGCCACGCCATAGAAGACCGCGAGGATGAAGCACACCGTGATCTGCCCTCTCACGAACGCGGCGAGCAGGCTGTCCACCTCGCGCAGGCGGCCCACGAGCCACGGACGCATCCGCGGGGGAATGTACTGGACCAGGCCCGCGCGGATCCGGTTCATATCGTAGAGGAGGTAGCCCGCGAACACCGGGACCACGAAGAGGTGGATGAAGACGGTGATGAAGCTGTACGTGCTCTCGAGGGCGAACTGCAGGAGTGAGGTGACCGGGGCCAGGAGTTCGGGCAGCTTCTCCTTGAGCTTCTCCTCGACCACCGCTCGCACCTGAGAGGTCTCGTCCGGATACCGCACATTCAGTTTCTCGAGCACCGGCTCCACCCTCAACCGGACGTTCTGGATCATCCGCGGGAGACTGCGCACCGCCTCGTCGACCTGGGTGAGCAGGGCGGGAATGGCGAGAAGGAGGATCACCACCGCGATCGTCGCGACACTGGTCAGGGTCGCGAGTACGGACATCGCACGCGCGTCGAGCTTCTTGCCGACCGC
This sequence comes from uncultured Acidobacteriota bacterium, assembly GCA_964396875.1. Classification (GTDB taxonomy): domain Bacteria; phylum Acidobacteriota; class Vicinamibacteria; order Fen-336; family JAGNNV01; genus JAGNNV01. The sequence goes on from CAYNHK010000102.1 coordinate 3,210, forward strand.
GGGCAGCCGTGCGAGGAGAGGTGCGATCCGTGCTTCGAATCGGTTGAGGGACGGGTTCAGGAAGTAGGCGATGGCGAAGGCGGCGAGAAACGGGGTCAGGCCCGAGAGCATCCGCGAGAGGACGTAGAGCGCGGCAAGGAGGCCCAGCAGCCCAAGCACGGTGCGCAGCCAGGGCGGGGTATCCCTAGGCGTCACGAGGCGGTTCCACAAAGCGCTTCGACGACGCGCGGTAGAGATAGTGCAATCCGGAGCCCACGGTGAGGACTCCGGTCGCGATGAAGGCGGTGTTCAGGAGATACGGCGAAATGCTCATCAGGTTCGCGGCAACCGCGAGGGCCACGCAGATCATCTGCGCGGCCGTGCTCACTTTGCCGAGCCGGCTCGGCTCGAAGCCCCGGCGATTCATCACGAAAGCGATGGCAAGCGAACTCACCACGATGATCGCGTCCCGCGAGAGCACCACCACGGTCAGCCACTTGGGGATGTGGACCGGCACCGAGTCCGCGAAAGAGAGCGCGACGAAAGCCGAGCCGAGGAGCATCTTGTCGGCAAGCGGATCCAGAATCGCGCCCAGCGCCGTCCGCTGCTTGTAGAAGCGCGCGATGAGGCCGTCGAAGGCGTCGGTGATGGCCCCGAAAACGAACACCGCGACCGCCTCCTTCAACTTCCCGTCGAGGGTGAGCGCCACGAACACGGGCGCGCAGATCATCCGCAGGATGGTGAGCTGGTTCGGGAAGCCGAGAACGGGTTCGGACATGGGGATCTAGAAAGGCCGCCTTTGCGGGCCCGAGTCACGGAGGGAAGCGATGTCCTGGCCGGCCAGGCGCGGCTCTCCCCTCACGATCGCGAAGGAGACCGTGATCCCGAGATCCTTCAACAACTCCACCGTGCCCGTCATCGTTCCTCCCGGGAGATCCGCCTCTCCGATGGGAAGGATACCTACAGCGCAGTTCCGGCCGGCTCGCTTCGCCCGATAAAGACCGCGGTCGGCGAGGCGCACCACTTCTTCGGGATGCGGTTCCATCTCCTGGACCGGGAACGGGTACGCGGCCCAGCCGATGGAGGTGGTGAGGTGAATGCCGCCCGGGGGGCCGACCTGGTAGGCCTCGCGCGAAATCGACCTCATCATCCGCGCCGCCATTTCCGGGGCCTCGGCGCGCTGACAGTCGAGGGAAAGAACGAGGAACTCCTCGCCCCCCCAGCGGATGAGCCGGTCGGTCTTGCGAAGAAGAGACTCCAGGCGCCGGGCCGCTTCCTTGAGGACAGAGTCGCCGGCGGCGTGGCCAAAAACGTCGTTCACGGTCTTGAAATGATCGAGGTCGAGGAGGAAGAAGACGGCGTCGCGGTTGGGATCGCCGCTCGCGTTCCTTTCGTCGAAACGACGCTTGAGCAGGCGGATCTCGTCTTCGACCACTTCGGAGAAGTAGCGGCGGTTGCGCAGGCCGGTGAGAACGTCGGTGAGCGAAAGCTCCGAGAGACGCTGGTTCGCGATCTCGAGGTCCAACCGTCCCGCCTTCACCGCGGCTTCGAGCTCGAGACGATCACGCTCGATCGCGCGCACGCGCCGCACGTAGAGGAGGTACAGGCCGCCGGCGGCGAGAAGCAGGGCGAAGATCCGGAAGGGCCAGGACTCCCAGAAGTGACCCCGGGCCACGACTTCAAGGGAGGCAGGGCTCGATCGCCGGCCATACCGATCCTCCGCCTCGACCTCGAGGGTATAGGTCCCGGGCGGGACGTTGGCGAGCGGGATGTGGGGATCGCTCGACCAGCCCGACCACTCGTCACTCTCACCGAGAAGCCGATGGCGGTACCGCGGCTTGCGCGGGGCCACGGGATCCGCGAGTTCGGCGTAGACGTCGAGCGAGTTTGGCCGTGAGTCCATTTCGAAGGCGGGCAGCCCGGGGTAAATGCGGAGGCGGGTGGGCGCGGGCGGCGCGTTTGGAGGGTCGAGCAGGCCGACGCCGTTCAGCAGCGTGAACCACACCTGGCCGGCCCGGCCTTCGCGAAGATCGAGGTATCGGAAGTCGGCATCCTCGAGATCGGCGGAGGTGAGGATCGTCTGCTCGACACGGCCGGGATCGAGGTTGATCTGAGACAAACGGTCCCCGCCGTGCGCGGCGAGGTAGCGTTCGCCCATCTTCTGAAGCGAAAGGACGGAGAGCCAGGTGAGCGACTCCGGCCCCGCGGATACCGTCACCTCTCCGGCCGTACCTGCCCGATTGAAGAACGCGGATCGGCCGTTCTCGAACGTGACCACCGCTCCACCCTCGGGGGACGGCCCCACGAACTCCACGAGCCTGCCCATCGGAAGCGCCACGGGGGTGACCCGCGCAGTCCGGGTGTCGATCACGCTCAGCGTTCCCTGCCGCGTGCTGACCCACAACGAGCCCTGCCCGTCCATCGCGGCGAGCCACGGGTTTCCGCCGGGAACCGCGATGTTCTCCGGCGTGCGGGCGCCGCTCGGGAGGCGATACACGCCGAGGGTCGAGATCACCCAGAGGGTGTTTGAAGCATCGAGATGAATCGCCGTGACCATGCGATCGCGCAGCGCATCGAACCTCGGGTCGGGCCTGATGACCAGGCGACCCGCGGCCCGCGCCGCCGCGGGGAGGACGCCGACCCCTCCGGACATCGCGAAGAGCAGATCGCCGCGTTCCTCGGTGAGGCCATAGATCGTGAGCGCGTCGAAACCCTCGAAGCGGGGCTCCTGGATGGAAACGGGGCGCCCCGAGGCGTCGGTCCGGAACGTCAGCACCCGCCTCTCATTCGAGATCCAATGCACGCCGCTCCGGTCGATGTCGATCGATCGGAAACTCTCGCCATCGGCGCGGAGGAAGCTCACACCGCGTCCCATGAGAAGCACGTGAAGCCCCGCTTCGACCGTGCCCATCCACAGCTGCCCTTCGCGATCGGTCAGCAGGGTCACGGCGGCGGCCTTGGCGCGATCGTTTCGCGATTCGACGGGAACCAGCGACCGTCCGGACAGACTCAGAACACCCTGGTTCGTGGCCACGAACACCTGGCCTGCGGGTGTGATCGTGAGCGCTTTGTGGCCCGCGGTGATGCCGTCCGGGAAAGGGATCGTGTCGACGGCGCCGCCCGCGCTGACGGAGAGCACGGAAAGCCCCCGGGGCGACGTGAAATACACCCGGCCTCGGGCCACCGCCACGTGATCCAGAGGCGAAGAAGCCTCGCGCGAGGCCTGGAACTGCGCGGATCTTCGCAGGCGGGTGCCCACGGACGAGAGTCTCCAGAGGCCGTGATTACGGGTGGCGAGCCAGATGGCGCCGCCTTCATCCACCTCCAGATCGCTGGCCTCGAACGCGAGCGCCTCGTCTATACCCACGATGTGCCACGAATCGCCGAGCTGGCGCAGCAGAATGCGCTCGCCGGCGAGCGCCCACAGCCCTCCATCGGGGCCCCGGGCGAAACGCTTCACACCCAGCTGCGCGGCCGCGGGAGGAAGGGCGACGGGCTCGAAGCGTTCGCCCTCGAGGCGGAACATCCCACTCGCCGTCCCAACCACCAGCGCGCCCGAGGGTTCCTCTGCGATCGCCGAGATCGCGGCCCGGGAAAGACCCTGCTCGGGACCAAAGGTCTTGATCGCGGGGCCGCCGAGCTGGGCGAGGCCCGCGGTGGTTCCCGCCCAGAGAGCGCCGTAGCGGTCCTGATGGAGGCTCAGGACCTGCACGGCGGGAAGCCCTTCACGCAGCGAAAAATTAGCGTCCGGCACCACGAACTCGAGTCTGGCGGCCAGCAGAAGGACGCTCGCAATACTCGTGAACATGGCGGCCTCAGTCTAACGAGTTCCCTCCTCGCGGATAATGCGCGTCCCATGCCGAAACCCCCGCCCAAGGTCGTGGCGCCGCCGCCCATCGAGGCCCGTCAGCCCATGGTCGGGTGGTTCGATCCCGGCCCACTTCTCGCCACCGGCATCAACGTCGTGATCTCGACGCTCTTCGGCCGGCATTCGGACTACCGGCTGCTCGAAGCCCTGGCCGCGGGCGGTAGCGATGAGCTCTACGACTACACGCGGACGGAGTCGGGCGATGCGGACCGCGAGGAATTCTGGCTCGACTACATGGCCGACACCGGCGATGGCTGGAACTCGACCTACGCTCTCGCCTACTGGATCTCGCGGCCGAACCTCGTGCTGCCCACGTCCTACGGAGCCCGGTTCGAGACCCGCGCCGGCGATGTGCTCCTCTTCGGCGGCGATCAGGTCTATCCCGCGGCCTCGCACCGCGGCTACATCGATCGGCTGGTGAAGCCCTTCGAGACCGCACGGAACTATTCGCCCGAGCCCGTGCCGGATGTGTTCGCGATCCCCGGCAACCACGACTGGTACGACTCCCTCGTGTCCTTCTCGCGGCTCTTCTGCACCGGGCGCTGGTTCCAGGGCTGGCGGACGAGGCAGAAGAGGAGCTACTTCGCGCTCAAGCTCCCCCACCGCGTGTGGCTGATCGGCGCCGATGTGCAGCTTGGATCGGACATCGACGCTTTGCAGATCGAGTACTTCAAGAAGGTCTCGACGCAGATGGAGGCGGGCGACCGCATTCTCATCTGCACCGCCGAGCCGCACTGGATCTTCGCGAACACGTACCAGGATCTTGACCCTGAGTACAACGAGAACAACCTCCGGTACTTCGAAAACGTCCTGCAGCGGAAAGGCGCCTCGATCGTGGCGTACATCGCGGGCGATCTGCATCACTACCGCCGGCACTCGAACGCCGACGGCGCGCAGAAGATAACCGCGGGCGGAGGCGGCGCCTTTCTGCATCCCACCCACGCCCCGGAAGCGTCGAAACTCGATGGCGGCTTCGATCTGCGCTGCGCGTACCCCCCCGAAACCACGTCACGGCGCCTGGCCTGGCGGAATCTGCTCTTCCCCTTCATCAATCCGCGCTTCGGCCTCGCGATGGGATCGCTCTACGGTTTGCTCGGCTACTTCTGGAATCAAGGCCAGGGCGCGCTGCTCGGCCACCTGATCCTCGTCCTCGGCTTCATCCTCTTCACCGACACACATTCGCTCTGGTACAAACGACTGGCCGGAACCGCGCACGGCCTCGCCCACGCCGGGGCGGCCTGGGGCCTGCTGACGTTGATCCGCGCCCTGGCCGCGGTGCTGCAGGTCACTCATCCCATCGCCTTCGAAGCGTTCAGCGGCATCCTGATGTTCGCATCGGGGGCCCTCGTCGGCTCGTTCCTGATGGGCGTCTATCTGCTGATCTCGCTCAACGTCTTCGGACGGCACTCGAACGAAGCCTTCTCGTCCCTCCGGATCGAGGACTTCAAGAACTTCCTGCGCCTCCACATCGCGAAGGACGGCACGCTCACGATCTTTCCGGTCGGCATCGAACGCGTCCCCCGGAAGTGGAAGCCGACCGGGGCGACGTCAGTATTCGAACCACAGCTGGAGCCGGACGATCCAGAAGCGACGGCTCCGCACCTCATCGAACCCCCGGTGGTGGTCCAGAAACCGCGAGCGGCCCTCTGAAACGCCGTGAACGTCGCCGCCCACCGACGTCGTGAGCGTCATGCCCCGCACCGGTCGCTGAGCTGAGACTGAACGCGGGCCGGTCGAAGCGACCCTCGACGCCTGTGACGTCGCCGCAGATCGACGTTCGTCCCCGTGAGCGTCACGGCATGTCGATGACCGTGGCCGTTGAACTTCGCGCCCGAGGTCCTTTCCGCGACGGCCGACTTAGACCTTCGACCTTGGATGGTCGCCTCCGCGAGAACTGAAGTCAAGGGTGCTCCGCTTCGCTCCGCACTTTTGCTGCGCAAAAGCTCCGCCCTGGACTTCAGCCCTCGCTCCAGCGCTTCGGGAGACGTCGAAGGTCAATCCCGGCCTTCATCTCGAAAGGACTCACGGCGATGTTCTCCACTCCCACTCCTTCCCTCCATCGCTTCGAGCGCGCAGCCTGCCCTCGGGGCACGCGTACCGTCTCGCCGTCGAGTTCCGACGGATTGTCGTTCGATGGCTTCCGCTCCGCCGTTCAGAACTCTCCGATCAACTCGATCGTGCTTCGATTTCCGTGCCGCTAAACGTGGCCGAAGGCGCGGGTCGGTCCACGCCACGCGAGCGCGCCCGCCACTACACGATCGCTCGCGGATCCGCAGTTGAGTGTCTCGCCTGCCTCGATCTCCTCGAACTCGAAGTCGCGGCTCCCGAGACTGCGGAAGCTCGTGCCATCGTCCTACGACTCCTCAACGTCCTGACGGCGGTCATCCGCCGTCCGATTTGACGTTTTTGAACGTCGCTACATCCCCTTTCGGTCACGCCGAAGCGCCGCGGGCGCAACCGCGGCCATCCTGGCGCGCAAGGGACGACGGCCGCCCCTCCGTCCGGCAACGACACGACTTGCGCCCATAGCAAAACTAGATCGATCAGCCTATTCCCAGGGGTTCGCCGTACAATCCGGAGGCTAAAGCATGCTGACATCGGACCTTGGCCCAGGCAGCTCTTTCGGCACAGACCGGAATAGGTCGACAGTACTGCGACACCGGCAGAACTGGGTCGCGCGACCTAATTGGTGTTGTGCAGGCACTTGTGGAGCGAGATGACGGACATCATCCGGGCAATTGGTCGGCATTGGCTGGCAGCCCTCTGGCTCTGCCTTCAATTCCTCTTGGTGGGCTATCTCGCGTATCTCGACGCGAACCCACGTCGGCCCTACTTCGCTGGCATCGGGCTGGACGGCGGATTCTCTGAGGGCTTTGGTGTGCTCGGCCTCATCAGCCTTCTTCTCTTCCCTGGGATCTGGGTGGTGAGCGCATTTCTGCAGTTCTTGCCAGGCGCCGAGGCCGGCAACATTGGAACCACCTGGTTGCTGGCCGGTTGGTCTGTCGCCGCAGTACTCACATATCTTTTCTGGCTCATTGCTGCACGATGGGCGAGGTCTGCGATGGCACAGTATCGGGGCACGGATAGGGTCTCCACGGGGTCGCCAAAATGAAGGTGCTGCACAACAACGGCATGCACCAGACAGGGCGCGGAGGTGTGGCCGTTCGTTCGCCTAGGCCAGTCGTTGAGGCGCGCCCTGCAGGTGATGCCGAGTGTTGGACGTGCATTGGTTGGTTCACGAAGTGAAGACCGACAAAGACCCGGCCCAAACCGCTTACGCGGCTGGTCGAGAGGCGCTAAAAGACCAACGGTTCGAGGAAGCGATCGCGCATCTGGCTGAGTCGACACGTCACTATCCCCACTTCAAGACCCTCGAGCTTCTCGGCGGGGCGTTTTCGGCCTTGGGGCGTCACTCTGAGGCCGTCGTTCCTCTGGCGGCAGCATCAACTCTCAACCGACAAGGACGTGCCCCAGCCTTGTTGGCCAAATCTCTCCTCGCATTGGGTGACGTCGTGCAGGCCCATGAAATCGCCCTGCTCGCCCTGGAGCGTGCGCCTGGGAATCGAGCAGCGCTTGAGGTGGTTGCTGAAACCCAGTTGGCCTATGAGAATTGGCGCGGGTTGGGCGAGTCGCCCAAACAAGCATGACGTCCAACAACGCAATGCCTCAGACAAGGGATTGCGAGTGTTATCCGGGCGGAGAGGCGCGTGAGAGGGAGGGGATTTCGATGAAGACTCTGGTAAGGGTGGCTTTCGGAGTCCTCTTGGCGTTCGGCGGCCTCGCGGGCGCAGCCGACTGGACCAAGATCAAGGTAGTCGAGATGACGGAGGCGGAGTTCCTCAGTTCTTTTGGTCCGCCCGACGAAGTGATCGTCACGTTCCCGTGGAGCGAGTGGAGCGCGCAGTGGAAGAAACGCCCCGTGAAATCGCACTACAAACTTCGGTACACCCGACCGCAATCGAAATCCTCCGTCTTGAGCGGCCCGGGTGGCAATGCGGACTCAGTAGAGGTTGAGGTTTCCAGCGGGCGGGTTCGTGCTGTGTGGTGGCACTACGGTGGTATGCCTGCGCGTAACGCCGCAGCAAGCTTCCGAGCGGACCCCGCGCTCACATTCGGGCCTCGTGAGGCTGCGTCGAGTGCCGTCAAGGCGGTGCCAGGGGGAACCTTGTTTGTCGACCTTGAGGGTCCCCACGATTCAACGGTTCGTGTTCTTCTGTCTCTCAAGTAGTCATGCGACCGCTACGAGACGCGCGAGGCAAAGGCGGGGCGCCGGATAACAATGGGGGCTTGGAACGGACAAGGCGAGTTGGTGTGCCCGCTACGCGGGCAATCGTTGGAGTCTCGCCTTGCCGCTCGACCCAGTGGGGTGCGGGCCTCGCGAAGAGTCAACAATGACGGCCCGGCGCAGGTTTAAGGGAGGTGCATTCGGCAGGCAGTTCGCAGACGAGATCGTTCGCCTCGGGGTGCCGCTGCCGAGTTCGGAAGTCAGCCGTCTAAGCGGTGCGACTGAGGACCAGGTCCTGTTGATGGTTCGGCGCCTTCTACCGACAAGAAACCCGGCGATTCTTGACTTGTCGGCTCGTCGCGGTCCCAAGGCCCTCGCGCAAGACCTGGCTGGTAGCTATCGTGCCCCGAGCGCGGCGGCCAAGGCCGTCGATACCGCTTTGGATGTGGACATGGCGGTGTGGTCCCTTGGCAAACTTGCCGACGCTCTTTCATCGATCGATGTCGCCTAAACACCCAAGGCCGCACAACAACGCAATGCGCCAGACAAGGCGCGTGATCGGGGAGAACAACATGGCCGCTGAGGACAGGGGGGCTCGCCTCGCCCTTCTTCGGCGCCGCCTTCGCAACGGGACCTCCTTCCTCATATTTGGCCTGGTCTTGAGCGGAGCGACCGCGCTACCGATCCCGACTGAAATGGCTATGGCCAGCAGGATTCTCGGCCCCGAGATGAGCGCTGGCGGCATGCTTCCGGCCTTCATGGCGCAGTGGGCCCGGCAATTGCGTGACGGGATCCAGGCCACGCAGGAGGTGGCGCCCTTCATGTTCTATGGGACTGACTGGCTTGCATTCGGCCATTTCGTCATCGCGGGGGCCTTCATCGGAGCCCTTCGGGATCCCATTCGCAATCGATGGCTGTTCACGTTCGCAATGGCGGCATGCGTTGCCGTCCCCATCTGGGCGGCCGTCTTCGGCTCCATTCGCGATATCCCCTGGTGGTGGCGTCTCGTCGATGCCTCCTTCGGTCTCATCGGTTTCATCCCCGCGTATCTGTGTGATCGCTGGACTTCGGAAGCGGAAGAAATAGAGAGCCAGAAGTGATCGAATCACCGGAGCGACAATGGCCTACTTCCTGATCCTCCCCGCGTTCCTGCTCTATGTCGCCGTCTGCCTCTGCGCAATCGGCCTGGCGAGCCTGGTGGAGAACCTCAAGCCCCACCGGCCCATGCTCGTGAGTGTCTTCGGCTGGTCTTCGTTCGGGTTCCTCGCGGCCAATCTCCTCTATGCCATTGCGCGAGCGACGCTGGTCGCGCTGGAGCCTTCCCTTCCGACCACGAGCGCCACGTTCACGACTACGGTCGGGATCGCCTTCGTGGTCGTGATTCCTTTCGCCGCTTCGATCGTGGGGCTCGTCAGTGGAGGGATCTACGGGTTTCGAAGAGCGGCCGAGGCGCCGAAAGGAGATCCATCGTGAGCGGTCCAGTGAATCAGGCCAAAGCGGCGGGGCCGGGCGACGTCGCGGCATTGGCGGCGCTGATGATGGACTTCTACGCCGAGGCGAGCTTCTCGCTTCCGAAAGAGGCCGCCGAGCGCACCTTCACTTCCCTGCTTTCCACTCCCGAGGCGGGTCAGGTGTGGTTGCTCGAGTCGGACGGACGGCCGGCGGGGTTCGTGGTGCTTACGGTCGCCTTCAGCATGGAGTTCGGCGGGCTCCGCGGCTTTGTCGATGATCTCTTCGTCTCGCAGTCGTTCCGGCGGCGCGGTCTCGCGGCTCTGGCGCTTGCGACCTTGAGGGCCGAGGCGGTTCGGCGAGGTGTTCGCGCGCTTCTTGTCGAGACAGGACCCGACAATGCGGAGGCACTGAGCGTGTATGGGCGCGCCGGTTTCAAGGACACGGGGCACGTCCTGATGTCGCTTGCTCTCGAGGCGCCGGTGCATGTCACCCGGCAGGGCGACGAAGCGTAGAAGACACGCTGAGAGCGCGTATCGCACTTCGGCTAGGCTCTTCCCGATCTTCGCGGCATGGCGCCGCGACCCCTTCGGAGACCCTCAATGACCAGGTCCGCTCTTCTTGTCGCCCTTTCCTCGTCCGTGCTCGCGCTGGCTACGCCGGCGCTGGCCCAAGGCGATCTCCGCGCCGAGATCGAGGCGGACTACAAGGCGAACCTCGCTTCGCTCTTCGATCACTTCCATCGCAACCCCGAGCTTTCGCATCGCGAATTCAAGACCGCCGAGCGGCTCGCGAAGGAGATCCGGACGCTTGGCTACGAGGTGACCGAGAAGGTCGGCGGCACCGGTGTGGTCGCCGTCATGAAGAACGGCGCGGGGCCGACGGTGATGATCCGGGCCGACATGGACGGTCTTCCCATCAAGGAGGACTCCGGCCTCGCCAACGCCGCGACGGTGACGCAGGAGGATATCGACGGCGTGGTGAAGCCGGTGATGCACGCCTGCGGCCACGACACCCACATCACGGCGCTCGTGGCGACAGCGCGTGCCCTTTCCGCGCGCAAGAGCCAGTGGAAGGGAACGCTCGTGCTCATCGCCCAGCCGGCCGAGGAGCGCATCTCCGGCGCTCGCGACATGATCAACGACGGGCTCTATACCCGCTTCCCCAAACCCGACTACGCGCTCGCCTTCCACGTCGCGGCTGACCGACCTTCGGGGAAGATCGAGGTTCCGCTGCTCGCGGGTTCGAGTTCCGACAGCGTCGACATCGTGGTGCGCGGAGTCGGCACACACGGAGCCTCACCCAACAAGGGCATCGATCCGGTGCTGGTCGCCGCGCAGATCGTTGTTTCCCTGCAGTCGGTGGTCTCGCGGTCGATTGACCCGCTCCAGCCCGGCGTCATCACCGTCGGCTCGATCCGCGGCGGGTCGAAGCACAACATCATCGGCGACCGGGTCGACATGCAGCTGACGGTGCGCTCGAACGACCCCGCGGTCCGCCTGCAGCTGCTGGACGGCATTGATCGCGTGGCCCGGGGCGTCGCCGTCTCCATGGGCGTACCCGAGAAGCTGATGCCGCAGGTGATCCGGTCCAGGACGGAGTCGACGCCGCCCACCGTGAATCACGCCGCGACGGTCGACATCGTGAAGGGCGCGTTCACGCGCCACTTCGGGGCCGACCGCATCATCGCCCCGCCGCCCGAGGGCATGGGGGCCGAGGACTTCGCCTATTTCGTGACTCCGGAGTCGGGGGTCAAGGGCGTCTATTTCTCCGTGGGCGGCACGCCGGAAAAGGATCTCGCCACCGCACCGTCGCACCATTCGCCCTTCTTCAGGATCGAACCCGAGCCGGCGATCAAGACTGGGACGGAGGCGATGGTGGTCGCGGCGATGCGTCTGCTGAACGGCCGCTGACGCCCGCCGAGACCACCAAAGAACGCCGAGCAGCTACTGCGCGGTCGGCCGCTTCGGCCTCACGCTGTACACAAACACCACCAGGGACACCGCCCCGAGGGCGAAGAGGATGTCGCCCGGGGCGCGCATCCAGCGCAGGGTCTGCATGAGCGGTGTGTCAAGGAAAGCGCTGCTGCGCGCGTACCAGTAACCACTCTCGACACTGGCCCAGGTCTGGAGCAGGCCCACGGGAAGCAGGCTCAGGAAGCACATCGCGGCGAGGCCCACGTTCATCAACCAGAAAGTGATCCCCATCCACCGGTCGCTCCAGACCACGCCGGGCGTCATGGCGCGCAGGCAGGTCAGGATCAGGCCGATGCCCAGCATTCCGTACACCCCGAACAATGCGGCGTGGCCGTGCAGCGGCGTGGTGTTGAGACCCTGCATGTAGTAGAGCGCGATGGGCGGGTTGATCATGAAACCGAGGAGCCCGGCTCCCACCATGTTCCAGAAGGCGGTGGCCACGAAGTAGTAGATCGGCCAGCGATACTGCCGGGTCCAGATGGTGGAGTTGCCGCGGCGGAGGTCGTCGATAGCCGCGTAGGCCACCATGACCAGCGGCACCACTTCCAGCGCGCTGAACACCGAGCCCCAGGCGAGGGCGACTACCGGGGTGCCGGAGAAGTACAGGTGATGGCAGGTGCCGATGATGCCGCCGGCCAGATAGATGGTGGCGGAGAGGATGGCGGCCTTGGCGGCGAGGATGGGGCTGATCAACTGCAGGCGCGCGAAGAAGAACGCGATGACCGTGGTCGCGAACACCTCGAAGAAGCCCTCCACCCAGAGATGGACCACCCACCAGCGCCAGTACTCGACGATGGACAGATGGCTGTGCTGGCCCCAGTTGAGACCGGCTCCGTAGAACAGGCCGATGGCGGCGCTCGAGAGCACGAAGAGCCAGAGCAGGGGACGCTGGCTGTTGTCCTGGCGGAGGGCTGACGCCACGGAGCGGACCACGAGGACGAGCCAGATCAGCAGGCCCGCGAAGAGCGCGGCCTGGAACACGCGGCCGAGTTCGACGTATTCGTAGCCCTGGTGGCCAAAGTAGAAGGCCTGGGTGTCGGTGAGCTTGTTCTTGACACTCATCCACTCGCCGGCGAGCGAACCCACCACGATCAGCAGAAGCGCGCCAAAGAGAATGTTGACGCCGAGTTTCTGGAACTTCGGTTCCTTGCCGGAGACCAGGGGCCCGATGTACAGGCCGGCGGCGAGCCACGCGGTGGCGATCCAGAAGATGCCGAGCTGGACGTGCCACGTACGCACGACCGCGTAGGGGAGGATCGATGCGATGTCCAGGCCGAAGAAGCCGTCGCCCTCGACTCCGTAGTGCGCGGTGATCACGCCCACACCGATCTGGACCAGGATCAATGCCGCGACCACCCAGAAGTACTTGAGGGTGGCGAGCTGAGATGGCGTCGACTGCCAACCGCCGAGGGGATCCTGGTCCGGAGCCGGTTCGACAGGCTCGACCGGCTGGGCCGCCCGCCACCAGATCATGGCGCAAATGCCGGCGAGGAGCATCAGAATGCTCACGCCCGTCCACATGACGCTGTCGCCGGTGGGGCGGTTGCCCACGAGCGGCTCATGCGGCCAGTTGTTGGTGTAGGAGATGGTCTGGCCGGGACGGGCGGTGGCCGCGGACCACGAGGTCCAGAAGAAGAAGGCGGCCATGTCGCGCATGCGTTCCTCGCTGCGGATCGAGCCCGCGGGGATGGCGTAGCGCGCGTTGCCCTTGATGAACACTTCACCGAAGCGGGCGACGGAGTGCTCGAAGGCCCGGGCCCGCATGGGATCGATGGTGATGGTGCGGGTGGCGGGATCGAAGGTGTTCGTCCGCATCGTGACCTCCAGGCGTCCGCGCAGCCGCGCCTGGTCCTCGAAGGAGAGAGTGTCGTAGGCGGCGCCGCCGAACTCGGCCTTCGCCCACTCGTCGAGCATGAAGACGGCCTCGCCGTGGAGCCAGTCGGCGGTCCAGTCGGGGGCGAGGTAGCTGCCGTGGCCCCACACCGAGCCCACCTGCATTCCGCCCATGGTCTGCCAGACGTTCTGGCCGCGGCCAATGACGCC
>CAYNHK010000103.1:0-16579 GCA_964396875.1 uncultured Acidobacteriota bacterium
CCTTCAAACCTGGTCTTCACCACAGGCAGATAGCGCGCCGGATCGGTGGAGAACCTTACCGTGGCGCCCTTTTGAACATGAAGGTTGACCCCGCTCTTGAGGTGGATCGCGCCGGTCAGGAACTCACCCGGCGGAACAACGACCCGGCCGCCGCCCTTTCCCGCGCACTCGGCGATCGCCTTGCGGAAGGCCTCGGTGGCTTCGGTCACTCCATCTGGTTTCGCGCCGAACTTCGTGATCGGGCAATCGAGGGCCGGAAAGGTGGGCGCCTTGATTCCGGCGAGGATCGCGGGCAGCCGGGACCATGGATCAGCCTCGCTCCCTTGGGCGCGTGGCGTCTTCGAGAGGAATAGGGTCGCGGCGAAGGCGGTAGCCGCGAGGGTCAGACCGCGCGAGAGGTTCATCATGCTTCCTTAGCGCAGACGGTCGAGGGTGACGCCCAGCATGTCTTCGAACTCCTGGTTTTCGCCGCCCATGCTCCAGACGAAGGCGTACCGGCTCGTCGCCGCGCCGAAGTGCATCGACCACGCGGGCGAGAGAACGGCCTCGAAGTTGCGGACCACCAGGTGCCTCGTCTGTTCGGGCGGGCCCATGAAATGGAAAGCCACGGCCCCCGGGTCGAGATCGAAATAGAGATAGATCTCGGTCCGGCGAATGTGGGTGTGCGGGGGCATCGTGTTCCAGACGCTTCCCGTCTCGAGGTCGGTGATTCCCATGACGAGCTGGCAGCTCTTGACCCCGCGCGGGTGAATGTAGCGGCGCAACGTGCGCGCGCTCGCGTTGGCGGCGGATCCGATGGCCACGGTTTCAGCATCGGCCTGACGGATGAGTGCTGAGGGATGGGCGGCATGGGCCGGGTGCGAGATGATGTAGAAGAGCGCCGGAACATCGGGGTTTTCGCTCGAGAACACGATGTCGGAAGCGCCCTTCGAGACGTAGTAGAGATCGCGCGGAGCCAGGGCGTGAGCGACGCCGCCGATCGTGACCTTCCCGGCGCCTCCAAGGTTGGCAATCCCGATTTCGCGACGGTCGGCGAAGTGGTCGGCTTTGATGTCGGCCGGACTCAGCAGGGGCAGAGGCGTCGCCAGGGGAACCGCCGACCCGATGATCGTGCGCTCTCCCTCCCAATGCACGAGTTTGACTTCGCCGGGGGTGAAGAGACCCTCGACGAGAAAACTCTTGCGCAGGTCTTCACCACTCATTCGGGCGTAGTGCTCAGGGTGAACGAGTCGTCGTGTTTCCATTTCTATCTCCCCGACCCTTCGTATTCGAGGCTCGCCAGGATGAACGGGCCGACCGCCTTGGGATCGTTGCTCCGGATTCTCTCCTTGACGTAGTACTCGTACGTTCCGTCCCGGAAGTTGCCGCTCCCTGGATCGCCGCCGAGGCCGGCGACTTCGCAGGCCCGGTGAATGCTCATCACGCCCGCGGGATCGGTGGTGATGAACTCCTTGATGACGCCCTCGTGGATCCTTCGGCCAAGGGCGCCGAAACGCGGATCGATCGCGCCCTGGCGAGCGCCCTTCATCAGCGCGTAAGCAAACATCGCCGACGCGGAGGATTCGAGATAGTTGCCTTCGCGACCGCCCTTGTCGAGGACCTGCCAGAAGACGCCGGTCTTTGGATCCTGCACCTTTTCGACCGCGGCGGCGAGGCGCCCGAGGATCGCTACAAGTTCGCCGCGGCGGGGATGAGAGGCCGGCACGAAGTCGAGGGTGTCGACAAGACCCATCGCGTACCAGCCCATCGCGCGGCCCCAGAACTCCTTCGACAAACCGGTTACGGGGTCCGCCCACTTCTGCTGCCGACTCTCGTCGTAGCCGTGGTACAGGAGTCCGGTTTTCGAGTCTCTCGCGTGCTTCTCCATCCAGACGAACTGGTTCACCACGTCATCGAGGAGCGCCGGCTCGTTGTACACCTTCGCGTACTGGGCGAGGAACGGGGATCCCATATAGAGACCGTCGAGCCACATCTGGAAGGGATAACGCTGCTTGTGCCAGAAGCCGCCCTCTTTGGTTCGCGGGTGTTCCTTCATCTGACGGCGAAGAAGGAGGAGGGCCTTCTGATACTTCTCGTCCTTTGTCTTTTCATACAGCGAGAAGAGCGCTTTGCCGGGGTTGATCCGGTCGATGTTGTACTCCGAGAGTTGATAGGTGCGGATGGCTCCATCCGCGCCGATCATCTCGTCGTAGTAGCGCCGGGCGTAGTCGAAATAGCGCGAATCGCCGGTCTTCTCCCCCACCGCGAAGATGGCCTTGAGGACCAGACCCTGGGTGTACTCCCACTTCGGCCGGACCGCATCGATGGTGAGGGGATCCGCATGGCGCGCCATCACCGAGTCGGCCATCTGAACCGAGCTGGGCTTCGCAGCCGCGGCGGGCGGCGGGATCTGCGCCTTCGCGGCGCCGGCGCCCGATACCGCGCCGACCGCGGCCAGGATGAGCACGAGTCCTGGAACACAACGAGAGGGAGGATTCATGACGCTCCAGTTCTTTGAAACGGCCGCGCGTGAGGAGCCGCGGTTGGCTCGCGCTCGGACCCCTTCAGGGGTTCACGACCTCGACATTGAGGGGCGAAGCGATTCTCTTCGTGAAAAGATCGACGGCGGCGTCGAAGTCAGCCATGGTCTTGAAGTCGCCGCTGCGATCCCAGCCCGTGCCCGAGTAATAAGGCCCCGGCCGGAAGCTCAAGAGCACGTTCCCATCCAGTTCCGTCGTGGCCGCCACGCGCCCCGGCTCCACCACCACCGCGCAGCCCATCGATCCGTCATTGCCAAACGCACTGAGCGTCTGCCACTGGCGGATGACGCCGGCCTTCGCGTCGACGCGCAGATCAGCGGCCTTCTCCCTGCGGATGCCCGCCGCCTCGAGCAGATAGTTCGGCAGGGCCCCTCCCGAGTCCGTCCGGAAGACGCTCTCGAAGCGGTTGAAGTTCGAACCCGCGTCGAGCGTCACCCGTTTGGTCTCGGTCACCTTGACCCCGCCGGTGTCCCACGCGTCGTAGCTGAGTTCGAAGAGCAGGCGGATGGGCCCGCGCGAGAGCACGCGCGATCTGCGGAAGTTCTTCGACACGAAGAGCGTTCCGCCGCTCATCAGACCGCTGCCCCCGCAGCCGCGGGTGCGGCCGGCGCTGTAGAAGTCGCCGCCCTCCCCGTGGTCCTTGTGATAGTCGTCGACGAGGTACCAGTCGTTGACGACCAGGCGAGGCGTCTTCTTCACCCACGCATCGACCGCACTGCTGGTGAGCGGTTCGCGCTGCCAGGTCTCGAGCGCCTCCCCGTACATGCGGAACGCGACCTTGTCGTTCTCCCAGGCGAAGTCGTCGAAGCGCTCGCGGTTGAAGCGGCCGTAGACACGGAAGTCCTCCTTCTTGTACTTCCTCACCTCGCCCGCGCTCAGGCGGAAGCGGGTGCTGGACTTCGGCCCAACCGTAGCCTGAAAAACCAGGGTGTCGTCGTCATAGTCGCCATCGGTGTCGACACCCTGGGCAAGCACGGAGCGCCCGCTCGTGGCATCGGTCACGTGAACACGGGCCAGATCGGCGGGCTTGGCAAGCGCTTTCAGATCCTTGACCGCGACCTCCACGATTTCGGTGCGCGAGAAGTCCGCGTCGTTCCGGACCACGACTTCGGCCACGGTCTTTTGAGCGGCGACCGCGGCCGGCGCCTGGGCGTACGAGGCACCGGCGCCGGCGCAGAGTGCGATGGCGGAGAGGAACAGAGTTGGTGACACTTTCATGGTTGAGGAGGCTAGCTCAGAAGGTCAGACGGGCGCCGATCTGGATGTCCCGGGGCGAGTTCCGATCGGTGCTGACAATGCCGAAGTTGGCGTTGCGCGGATCCTGCTGCGGCGACCAGAGTACGGTGTAGTTGAGCGCGTTGATGGCCTCGAACCGGATCTGCAGCTTCATGTCACGAGGAAGCGAGAAGTTCTTGTAGAGGCCCACATCCATCAGGTGCAGGTCGTGCGCGCGCATGTTCTTGATCGTCGACGGGAAGTAGCGCACGTTGTTGCCGAGCTGGATGCGCTGATCGGCGCGTTGCCTGGCGGGATCGGCCGCGCCGTTCGTCTGGGTCGCCGCGTCGTTGATGTAGAAGCCCGTGGTATCCCACCCCGGGCAATCGAGTCCGGCGACTCCGGTTCCGTTCGCGCACTTCTGGCCGATGTTCGACTTGAGCTGGCTCGGATCGCCGTTGTAGTAGAGCGATGTTCCCCAGGTCAGCGGGAAGCCGGTCTGATACTGGTAGGTAGCCGAGAGCTGCCAGCCGCCGAGGACCGCATCCGTGGCCCCTCTCCAGTCGCTGCCCCACTTCTGGCCCTTGCCGAAGGGCAATCGAAGGCTCGTGCCGAGAGACAGGCGGTTGGGACGATCGTTCGGAGACACTCGATCCTCGAGCACACCGTCCGCGGGATTGAGATAGTTGAGCTTGTCGCGGGTGGATGAACGGGTGTACTGGACGCTCAACGAGTTGCCGCTGTTGAACCGCTTCTGGACACTCAAGGTGCCGGACTTGTAGCTGTCGGAGCCCACGTACTCCTCGATGGCGAACGTGCCGAACTCAGGGAACGGCCGGAGAAGCTGCTGCCTCTGAACCGTGGCGCCGTTGATCGTGCTCCCGGCCAGGAGGCCGGTGAACGGGCTGGTCACGTTCTGAGTGAGGAACGTCTCTAGTGCGGTGTCCCGGGTGCGCGAGGTCGAGAGGTACTGAATCGGTATGTTGTTCGAAGCCCGGGAAACCGGAAGATTCCGCCCCTGCGATCCGACGTACAGGAGTTCGACCTTCCACCCCGACCCGAAGTCGCGCTGGGCCCCGAGCTGCCAGCGCGTGTAGTAGGGGGTCTTGCGATCGTACTGGACGAGGCTGCCGAGGTTCTGCCCGAGCGAACTGCCAAGGCCCAGAGACGAGCCGACCGGTCGGTTCAACTGACCGCTCGGAATCGGGTTGGTCAGGTTCGCCCCCGTGAAGGTGATGCCGTTGTCATTGGTGGCGAGGACCGGCGTGCCCACGGAGAAGCCCTGCTGGTTGATGTTGTCGAAGAAGTAGTCGTAGCTGAACAGGCCCACGCCGCCGCGAATGACGGTGCGCTCATTGATGAGGTATGAGAAGGCGCCGCGGGGCAGCAGCTTGGTGAGGGTCTTGTAGGTCGCCCCGTCCGCGAACTTCACACCGCCCCTGACCGCGAACGCGGACATCGGGATTTCCGGAATCGGGTTGCGTGCGTAGTTCGCCTGGGCGGTGGCCGCGATCGGGTTGGTGGCCTGGGTGTCGAAGCCGGCGAGGTTCCGGTTCTCGACTTCCGTGAGGCCGGGGTTCAGTTCGAATCGCAGACCAAGATTGACGGAGAGTTTCGAGTTCACGCGCCAGTCGTCCTGGAGGTAGAGAGCATGCGACCACTGGTCGTAGGCACCCTCGGAGGCGACATCGAACTGACTTGAGGTAGTGCCGGGCGTGGCGACCGCACCCGTTGCCGCGGTGGGAAGGCCGAGGAGGAACTGCGCCCAGGACTGGGCGCGATCGTTCTGGGCCGCGGAGTTGCTGGCGCGCGTGTAGGCGCCATTGAAGGCAAAACGCCCGCCCACAAAGCCCGCGTTGGTGATCTTCCAGTTCTGCAGGCGTCCGTCATAACCAAGGCGCGCCGTATGGCCGCCGTAGAGCTTGGTGAGCGAAGGGGTCAGCGAGTAGCTGTTGAAGGGCCGGTCGAAACCCTCGTTGAAGTCGGAGCGCAAGGACCCGAGCGATGCGATCGTGGAGTTGGAGTTGGTGGTGCTGAACGTTCCGATGGTCATGAAGGGCAGGTACTGGTACCCGCTCATGAGCTGAAGCGCGGTCGACGAGAAACCGAGTTTGGCCGGGTCGAAACTTTGCGCGGGATCCCGGTATTCGCCGAAACGGGACCAGGCCGCGCGGACATCGAGGAGCAGGGTGCTCGAGAACTGCTGGGTGTAACCGAGGGTGCCGCCCGTGTTGGAGCGATAGTCGAAGCCCTGGGTGACGGCGAAGCCGTTGATCTCGCCGTCCCCGGTCGCGTTCGAGGCCCCGGCCGCCCAGTTGTATCGATCCTCCTGGCGCTTGTTGAAGTAGCCGGTGAGGAAGAGCTTCTTCTCGTCCGAGATGTTGTGGTCGATGCGACCGATCACCGCGTTGTAGTCGTACGGGCGGAGCTGGTTCGTGAAGTAGTTCGCCACCGTGCCCGGGCGATTGGGCAGCGGATAGTAGGAGGCATAGGCGGCGGCTACCGGATTGATCCGGCTGCCCGGGATGACGTTCCCCGGGAAGGGCGAACGCGTGCCTGTGCTCGTCACCGTGAACGGGTCGTAGACGAGGTTTGTGAATTCGGAGAAATCGCCGGCCCGCATCTTCGCGGTCGGCACGGTGTAGTTCGCCGGCTCCGGTTGAACGTCGCGGAGATGCTCGCCGCCGATCATGAAGAAGGTCCGGTCCTTGAAAATGGGACCACTGAGCATGCCCGTGAACCGGTTGTACGTGCGCGTGGGTTTGGTACCGCCCGCGCGTTCGGTCAGCAGAGGAGTCTCGGCGCGGCTCGCGTCACGGTTGAAGTAGGAGAAAGCGCCCTTGAACCGGTTCTCGCCGCTCTTGAGCGCGAGATTGACCACCGCACCCGCGGTGTGGCCGGACTGGGCGTCAAACGCATTCGTCTGAACCTTGAATTCGGAGATCGTGTCCGAAGGCGGCGAAAAACCCACGCCGCGCGCGTTCGACATGTTGGGCGCGCCATCGATCGAAAATTCGTTTCCGCCCTGGACGCCGTTCGCGACGATGCCCGCGAGGTTGCCGTTGTCCGCAGGCCGCGAGAAGTGCAGGTCGGAGTTGTCCATGATGCCGGGCGCCAGGCGAGTCAGCATGTACGCGGTTCCGTCACCGAGCGGAAGTTCGGCGATCTGCTTCGAGTCGACCGTGGTGCCGGTGACCGCGGACAGAGTGTCCAGGATCGGGGCCTCGGCGGTCACGACGACGACCTCGGAGATGCCGCCCGTGGAGAGGGAGAGGTCGATGCCGATGACATCGCCCACCCGGACCTCGATGCCGCGGCGCATTGCGGTCTTGAAGCCGTCGAGCTTCGCGGTGACGCTGTAGATCCCCGAGTTGAGATTGCGCGCCTGGTAGGCGCCCTTCGCGTCGGTCACGAGGTTGGCGGAGACGTTGGTTCCTTCATTGGTGACCGTGACATTGACCCCGGGCAGAAGTCCGCCCGTGGCATCGGTCAGCGTGCCGAGAATGACGCCGCGGGAATCCTGGGCGGTGGCTCCGAGGGGGGCGAGCAGCACGCCCATGGCCGCTCCCGCGATCAGCAGTTTGCGCAGAAGAGAGGGCTTCATGGATGGAATCTCCACATCAGTTCGGAATGGGTTTCGCGGGCCCTTGCTGAATCGAGATGCACAGGCCGCATATCGAGGATGCTTATAGGACCACTTGATATCTTCTGTCAAGTCTTGTATTACCATTAGGTGGTCCGAGAAGGGTCATCCAAAATGGTCATGAGAGTCATATTCCCCTTACAGGCAGCGGTTACAAGGCTTTCCTGCCCCGAGCTCTCCTCTTGGGCGATAATCGCTACGCAATTCCATATTGGTCCGACCATTTCCGTTCATGCCGGTTTGATCGGTCGGAAGGTTCCACGATAGGTTCACCTCGGCCACCAGGGCCGCCCGCCCCGAAACGGGACCAAGGAGTTATGACCAGCACGCTTCCAATCAAAGACCGAGCCTCATGCCGCTACGACATCGTTTCCCTCGGCGAAGTGATGCTGAGGCTCGACCCCGGTCCGGGTCGAATCCACACCACACGCACATTCGAAGTGTGGGAAGGCGGAGGCGAATACAACGTGGCGCGCGGGCTCAAGCGCTGTTTCGGCTTGAACGCGGCGATCGTGACCGCGCTCGTGGACAATCCGGTCGGCCGCCTCGTTCAGGATCTCATGTACCAGGGCGGGGTCGACCAGACCTACGTGCGCTTCGTCCCGGACGACGGGGTCGGACGCAAGGCGCGCAACGGGTTGAACTTCACCGAACGCGGCTTCGGCGTGCGCGCGGCGCTTGGCTGCTCGGATCGCGGCCACACCGCGGTCTCCCAGCTCAAGCCCGGAGACGTCGACTGGAATCAGGTCTTCGCGAAGGACGGCGCGCGCTGGTTCCACACCGGCGGCATCTTCGCGGCGCTGAGCGAAACCACACCGCTCGTGGCGAAGGAAGCCATGGAGGCCGCGCGTCGAAACGGCGTCATCGTGTCCTACGACCTCAACTATCGACCCTCGCTCTGGAAGTCGATCGGCGGTGAGAAGCGGGCGCGCGAGGTCAACCGGGAACTGGCGCCGTTCGTCGACGTCATGCTGGGGAATGAAGAGGACTTCCAGGCGTCGCTTGGCATCCACGTGGAGGGCCTCGACGAGAGCCTCTCGACCCTCGAAGTCGAAAACTTCCGGCGCATGATGGAGAAGGCCATCACGGAGTTTCCGAACTTCAAGGTCGTGGCCACGACCCTTCGAACCGCGAAGACCGCCACGGTCAATGATTGGAGCGCCGTTGTCTTTGAGGGCGGCAAGCTCTACCAGGCGCCCGAACGTCCGAACCTCGAGATCTTCGACCGGGTGGGCGGGGGCGACTCCTTCGCTTCCGGCCTGATCTACGGTTTTCTCGCGGGCAAGGGCCCCCAATGGGCGGTCGAATGTGGCGCGGCGCACGGGGCGCTTGCGATGACGACCCCTGGCGATACCACCATGGTCACGCTCGCGGAAGTCGAGCGGGTGATGAAGGGTGGAACCGCGCGGGTATCGCGCTGAACCTGAAGCATCCCCGGCCAAAACACACCACGAAAGAGAATCGAATGGACAAGAGTGAAGTTCTGAAGCGCATCGCCGAAGTCGGCCTCGTTCCCGTGATCCGCGCGGAGTCGAAGGACGAGGCGTTGCGGGTGGTCGAAGCGATCGGCGCGGGCGGGGTTCCTGTCCTCGAGATCACCATGACCGTGCCGGGCGCTCTGAGCGTGATCGAGGCCATTCGCAAGCAGGATCCAACCGCGATCGTGGGTGCGGGCACAGTTCTCGACGCGGAGACCGCGCGTGCCTGCATGCTGGCGGGCGCCCATTTCATCGTGAGCCCGGCGGTGAACACCGCCACCATCGAAATATGCCGTCGATACTCGATAGCGGTGATGCCCGGGGCCCTCACTCCCACCGAGGTCCTCACCGCGTGGAGCGCCGGCGCCGACGTGGTGAAGGTGTTTCCCTGCGGGGCCCTCGGCGGAGCGAGCTACATCAAATCGCTCAAGGCGCCGTACCCCCAGATCGCCCTCATGCCCACCGGCGGCGTTTCCATGAAGACCGCGGCCGACTTCATCAAGGCGGGCTCGATCGCCCTCGGCGTGGGCGCGGATCTCGTCGACCTCAAGGCCCTGCGCGAACCCGGCGGCGCCGCGGTGATCACGGAGCGCGCCCGGGAATACGTGTCCATCGTGCGCGAAGCGCGCGGCTGAACCGACCAGCGCTGAGGTCGTCGACGCTCCGGCCCTTCGGTAGGGGCTGAGTAGACTGAGCGGGTGGGAACGTCCGACCTGATCGCGATCGCCACCGTCTTGTTCCTGGTGGTCGCCAACGGCTTTTTCGTCGCCACCGAGTTCGCGGTGGTGGCGGTTCGCAAGTCGCGCCTCGATCAGCTTGCCCGCGAAGGACGTATGGGAGCGGCCGCGGCCAAGGATGTGGTCGAGCACCTCGACTCGTACATCGCAGCCTGCCAGCTCGGAATTACCATGGCCTCCCTGGGCCTGGGCTGGATCGGGGAACCTGCGGTCGCCGGCCTCCTGAAGGGCCCGCTCACGTATGTTCTCGGCAACGCCGCCGGGCCGGCCGCCCACGCCATCACCGTGGGTATCGCCTTCGCCGTCATCACCTCCCTGCACATCGTCATCGGCGAACTGGCTCCAAAGGGCGTGGCCCTGCAACGTGCCGAAGCGACAAGTCTTTTCGTGGCCGGTCCGATCCGCCTCTTCTATCGTCTTTTCCGATGGCCGATCAGCGGACTCAACGCCGTGGGCAACGGCGTCCTGAGGCTGGTGGGACTCGACGGATCGTCGGGCCACGAGATGGTCCATAGCGTGGAGGAACTGCGGATGCTGGTTCACGCGAGCCAGGAGGCGGGTGCGGTGGAGGCCTCGGAAGCGCGGATCGCGAGCCGCGCGTTCCAGTTCGCGGACATCACCGCGGGCGAACTCATGACCCCGCGCCGCGACATCGTGGCCCTGCCCGCTGACTCGACCGTGAGCGCGCTGCTGGCCCAGATCCGGAAGACCCCGCGAAGCCGGTTCCCGATCTACCAGGGCTCGCTCGACGATGTCATCGGCGTCCTGCACATCCGCTCGCTCGCCGGCGTTTCCCCGGAGTCCGACCAACCCTTCGACCTGAAGTCAGTCCTGCACACCGCACCCCTGGTTCCCGTGACGCGCAAAGCCGACGCGGTTCTCGAGGACATGCGCACCAAGGGACATGCGATGGCGATCGTGGTGGATGAGTACGGCGTCACCGCCGGTGTGCTGACTCTCCACGACCTCTTCGAGGGGCTGGTCGGACGCATCGAGGCCGATGGCTCCAGCAAGGCGGTCGGGCTGCCGCTGCCCGACGGCAGCCGGCTCTTCGCCGGAGTGGTCCGCCTCGGCGAGTTCGAGGAGGCGACTGGCCTGCGGATCGCCGAAGAGGAACGGGAGGAGGCGGATACATTGAACGGGCTCTTCATGCTGCGCCTCGGACGGATCCCGGTTGCCGGCGACGTCATCAGAATCGGCGAGCACCGTCTCGTGGTCGACACGATGGTTCGCCAGCGCGTCGAACAGGCACGGCTCCTGCCGGGCGCAGCCGCAGCGGCGGCCGCCCCGGAATAGCCTTCCTACTTCGCGGGGGGCTTCAGATCGCGGATCGCTTTCACCCCTCCAGCACCTGTCGCTTCGCGCACCGCGGCGAGGAGAGCGTCGGCCATGACCTCTGCGGCAAGCGCGCCGATCATCGAGGCGTTCACCTCTCCCTCGAAGCGGCCGGTGGCCACCGCGAAAACCGTATCGCCATCGCCGAGGGTGTGCGCGGGGTTGATGGCGCGGGCGAAACCGTCGTCGGCCATCTGCGCGACTTTCGTCACCTGCGCTTTCGTGAGTTTCGCGTTCGTGGCCACCATGCCGATGGTGGTGTTCTCGCCCGCCCGGGGCCGCTGCAGGTTGGCGCCGGTGCGCATCAGGATGCGGGCGTCCGCAAACGTATCGTCGGAGTTGATCGTTCCCGCGACCACCTTGCCGGTGTAGGGATCGATGATGTCGCCGACGGAGTTCACGGCGACGATGGCGCCGACGACGAGACCGTTGGGCAGTTTGATCGAGGCGCTGCCAAGGCCGCCCTTCATTGGCCGACGGCCCGGCCCGCCCGACTTGCCAACCGTCGCTCCAGCTCCAGCACCCACGGTGCCCATGGCAACGGGGTCGCTCGTGGCCGCCGCTGCCGCTTTGTAGCCGCAGTCGGCGCCGGGACGGATCTTCGGTTTGCCGTCGAAGGGAAGGTCGAACAGGATGGCCGAGCCCACGATGGGGACGACGCCGGCGTTACCGACGGGCCAGCCGATGCCCTTCTCCTCGAGCCACTTCATCGTGCCCGAGGCCGCGTCGAGGCCGTAGGCGCTCCCGCCCGACAACACGATCGCGTTCACCTTGTCGACGTTGTTCACCGGATCCATGAGATCGGTTTCGCGTGTGCCCGGAGCCCCCCCTCGTTGCGCGACACCGGGGGTTGCGCCTTGAATCGCCCCGGCCGCGGTGGGCGGACCCTCGGTGAGGATTACGGTGCAGCCAGTGGGCTTCTCGGTCAGAGTGACGCTTCCGACCTTGATCCCGGGAACATCCGTGATCGAGCCGTCAGCGGACGACGTCGCGGCGAAGGCGGTCAGAAGCAGAGCGGCAGCGTGTTTCATGGGCAAACCTCGAGGTCGTGAAGGAAGCCGTCATTCTGCCGCAGGACGAGCGTTTCCAGAATCCGCTTGCGCGAATCGTGATCTTCGTGCGGATCAGTTGAAGATGTCGATCAGCCGGCTGAACTTGATCACCAGGCTTCGATCGCGGATCAGGCCGAGAGCCGAATCGTCGCGCCGGCCGCCGTCCAGCACGTCGCGTTCCCGGCCTTCGTTGTAGACCACGAAGATACCGGCGTTGGCGCTTTGCAGCCAGCCGAAGCGGAAATTTCCGGAGAGGAACCTCGTCTGCTGGTTGTACTGCATGAGCGACTGAACGAACACGCGCGGCGAGAACGAATAGGACGCGCGCAGGCGGAAGAGGTTCGCTTCGAACCTCCCCTGGGGAAGGGTGACCCGGTTGTAGTTGATGTTGAGGGTGCCCGAGAGTTTGTCGCCGGCCCGGAACCTTATGGCCGGAGCGATCGCGAGCCGGGTGCCGCCGTAGTAGCCGCCGACGTTGGTGGTGACGTTGATGTTGAGAGGCTTGGCCTGGGGCGAGATGAAGACGATCTGAGCCTCCGCGTGATCGTAGTCGCCTACCGGAACACTGATGCCCGGGGCGATCACGAAGGGCGTGCGCAGGCCTTCGTGGACGAGGTTGAGGCCGGTGTGCACCTCCCACTGGCTCTTGAACTCGAAGTGATTGTCGAAGTGCGCGAAACCGCTTTCGTAGAAGCCGTCGGGCTTGAAGTACCCGCGGTAACTCACGTGGGGCCGAAGCTCCTGGATGCCGAAAAAGTCCTTCGGCCGGGTGCGGTTGAGGATATGCAGATCGACCTTGCGAAATGCGGTGCGTCGGAGGAAACCCACCTCAGGGTTGAAACCCTCCCCGACGTCGGTGTACTTGGCCCTCATGTCGAACCGCGGCGACTCACGGAGAAAGGCCCCGTCAAACGCGCGGGCGCCGTCGTTGATCCCCGGGGATGAGGTTCCCGCGATGAAGCCGGTGACCTGGGAGTACTGACCCAGGCCCTTGCGCCCATCGAGGGCATAGGTTCGGTTGTAGTCCGCCACGCCGGGCACCACGGTGTCGCCGGTCGATTGCCGGTTCACGAAGAGCGCGCCGAAACCCGAGCGGTTGGGCATTTCCCTCGACACCCGCGCCACGCCGAAGTTGTTGCCGGGGGCCACACGATCGACGGCCTTCGTCTGCATGTCGATGAGGCCTACGTTCCATCCCCGGATCTTTCCGGAGATGCGCGCGCCCGCAACGATCGGGATCTGCTCCCCCGTCCTCGCGATGCCGATGCGGCGGGAGAAGAAGAGGTCGACTTCGCCGCTGTTCCCCGCGGTGAAGAGTCCGGCGTTCTCGAGAAAGAACGGGCGCTTTTCCGGAAAGAACAGGGAGAAACGATCTAGGTTGACCTGCTGATCGTCCACCTCCACCTGTGCGAAGTCCGTGTTCACGGTGGCGTCGAGGGTGAGGGATGGAGTGATCGAATACTTGAGATCACCGCCCACATCGGCCCCCGTATCGAACTCGCGCTGCGTCCGGTAGTTTCGCTGCGAACTGCCGAGCACATACGGCGTGACCTTCAGATTGCGCTGCGCCGGCGTCTTGACTCCCGAAAGCGTCCCCGCACGAGAAACGCGCAGGATGTTGTACTGACGCGGCAGGGGCGACCAGTAGGCGATCTCCTTCTTGCGTCGGATGTTCCGCTGCATGTTGAAGCCCCACGACTGTGCGCCGCCCTTGGCGTAGCGAAGATTCTTGAAGGGAATCAGGAACTCGGCGCTCCAGCCGTAGTCGCCTACCTTGGTGCGTACGGTCCAGACCGCGTCCCAGTTGAGATTGAAACCGCCTCCCGCACCCGACTGCTGGCGCGAGCTCTGATCGCCCTCGCGGCCCTCGAGGGAAACCTGGGCGTCGTACTCCCCTCCCGCGGGCGAGGTCCCGAATACGAAACCGTTCTGTCCATCCTGGTAGGTGTCGAGAATGAAGCGAAAGCTGTCGACGTCGTCGAGCGGCGAATCACGGCGGGAATCCGAGACCACGAGCTTTGCAGGTTCGGAGTCGTAACAGACGACGCCGATGATCAGGGCATCGTCGGTGTAGGCGATGCGGACCTCAGTGCGCTCCGAGACTTCCGCCCCGTCGTCAGGCGTGGTCTGCCGGAACGCGCCGATCGCGGGAACACCCTTCCAGGCCTCATCGTCGGTTACGAGGCCGTCGATCGTGGGAGCTTTCGGAAGATATCGAGCGCCGTGTGCGGGGCGAGGCGCTTCCGCTCCCGCCGGCGCGTACGAAGGCGGCTGGCCCTGCGCGGCTTCGACCGCCACGGCGGGAGCGAGCAGAACGGCGGCGAAAAGGAGAGCGGGATACATGCAGGCCTTGTTGGGGTTCCACCCGCCCCTTCGCCCGGGGCGGGTGGGGCTGGACGGGGGATCTTAGAAGGTGCAGCCGTACGCCGTCATGGCCAGCTTGGCGGCTTCGGTCGCCTGCTTGCAGCCCATCGCAAGACCCGCCTTGCCCTCGGGAGTCGAGGCCGCCTGCTTCCACGCCGCCCTGGTCTGCTCAACACTCTGTCGAACGCTCGCCCGCGCCGCCTCGGGAACCTTGCTGTCGATGCAGGTGAGGTACTTGGTCAGGTACTCATCACACTCGGGAACACCGAACTCGACCGCGGCCGGAGCCGCTGCCGCAGGTGCCGCGGGAGCGGGCGCCTGTGCAGCGGGAGTGGAGGCGGGCGCCGTCTTCGCCGGCTCGGGGGCCCCGCAACCAACTGCGAAAACCGCCGAGAGAGAGAGGAGGCCGAGGGCCGAGATTGCTTTCATTGTCGCTCCTGACAGGGCCCCGAAATTGGGGGAGGCGGAGCGTACCCCAAAAAAGCGCCGTCGCGCAAAGTTGAAGAGAGGCTACTTCTTTTCCGCCTTCGCCTGATTCGACCAGATGAAATGGGTAATCCGCTTGACCGCGGACGGCGCGTCCGGGGCGTCGGTGCCCTTGGTGATCTCGAAGATCTCGCCCCACACCGGCATGTCAGGCGTCCCGTGAGTGCGGGTCGACTGGCGACCGTCGATCATCGCGGCGGTTTTTTCGTAGGGAAAGACTCCGTTGTTCTTCTTGGCCAGGACCGTGAGGTCGATCGGTTTCTTCACCAGGCCCGGGGCAACCGGTCCATCGCCCTTGAGCGAACGACCATGGCAGGCCGCGCAATACCGGAAGTAGATGACCTCGCCGGCCGCGGCCTCGCCGAGGTCCGGTCCGGCGGCGGCCTTCATGCCTTCCTTGGGCGCAGGTGTTCCCTGAGGCGGAGCGTCCGGCGGGTTCTGCGCGAACACCGGCACGGACAACACGAACACGGCGACAGCAAGGGCTTTTTTCATGGCAGTTACCTCAAGTTATCAAAGCGACTTCACTTCTTCAACGGAGCAGGGGCCGCCTTCACCTGCCTTGACCATACATGATGAGTAATGCGCCGCACCGCGGCCTGAGCCGTGGGTGCTTCGGTTCCTGTGGTCACCGCGAAAATCTCGCCCCAGACCGGCATGTCCGGTGTGCCGTGGATGCGCGACGTCGTCCGGCCGTCGATGATCGAAGCCACGAGTTCATAAGGGAACACGCCGCGGTTGTTCACGGTGAGCGTGGTGAGGTCGGTGGGCACGTTCTTGAGGCCCGAAGCCACCGCGCCGTCTCCCTTCATCGAGAGCCCATGACAGGACGCGCAGTACCTCACGTAGATGACCTCTCCGGCACGGGCTTCCTTGAGGTCGAGCTTCGAGGGAACGCGCGACGCGTCCGGCTGGGCCTGAGCCGTGGCTGTAAGCACGAATGTGAGGGCGAGAACGCTGAGTCTTTTCATGACGTGTGCTCCTTCTCGATCCGACGACGCCGGCGCCCTCAGGCCTCCGCCCCGGTGAGGCTCAACCGACGCCGCAATTCGGCCTGGATCTCGGCCGCCTTATTCGTTCCGTCCACCGCCACCACCAGCTCCTTGCGCCGGAACAGGTCGATGATCGGCTGTGTCTTTTCGCGATAATCCTGCAGCCGGCCCTTCACTGCATCGGGGTTGTCGTCCGCCCGGGCCACGAGCTTCCCTTTGCAGACGTCGCACACATCCTCTTTCGCCGGCCGATGAAAGATGAGGTTGTAATCGAGCCCGCAGTTCGAGCAGAGCCTGCGGCTCATGATGCGCTCGAGCACGACCTCGTCGGGAACTTCGATGAGGAGCACGGCGTCCACGTCGTAGCGCTCGAGGAAGAACACCGCCTGGTTCTCGTTTCTCGGAAACCCGTCGAGGATGAAGCCGTAGTTCCAGTCGTGCAGTTCCAGCCGTTCGGTCACCACCTCGTTGACGAGCTCGTCGGGCACGAGCAGGCCCGAGGCCACGATCCGCTTGACCTTCGCCCCGAGCTTGGTGTGGTGCTGAACCTGCCACCTGAAGATGTCGCCCACGCTGATGTGGACGAGATCGAAGTCCTTCTCGAGCATCTTGGCCTGGGTGCCTTTGCCGCATCCTTGCGGCCCCATCACGATGTACTTGCGCATGGCGACTCCTTAGGTCAAAGCGCCTTCTCGAGACGGCGGCACACGGTTTCCAGAACCTGGATCCGCGCGAACCGCTTGTCGTTTCCGGCCACG
>CAYNHK010000104.1:0-16362 GCA_964396875.1 uncultured Acidobacteriota bacterium
TGGTGAGGTCGCCCGAGATCTCGGTCCACGAATCGCCGCGGTCCTTCGACATGAACACTTTGTTGCCGCCGTAGAACACCGTCTTGTGATCGAAAGCGGAAACCACGATGGGGGAGTTCCAGTTGAAGCGATAGCGCTCGTTGGGATCTGCCGGAGCCGGTCGGATCGACTTCCGCTCCAGGTTCTTCAGGTTCACGCGGGAGATATTGCCGTCCTGGCTTTCGGTGTACACGGTAGTGGGATCCACGGGGTCGATCACGCAGAAGAAACCATCGCCCCCTCCGATGGTCTTCCAGTCGCCCAGCTGGATGCCTTCGCGAACCAGCGTGCGCGAAGGGCCGTGCCAGGTGCCGTTGTCCTGAAGGCCGCCGCAGACGTTGTAGGGCTTCTGGTTGTCGGCGTTGACCTCATAGAACTGACCGAGGGGCACGCCGTTTAGATGTTCCCAGGTCTTTCCGCGATCCAGACTCTGGTGGATGCCGCCGTCCGACCCGTTGATCACGTGATTCGAGTTCGCGGGGTTGATCCACAGCGCGTGGTAGTCGCCGTGAATCCGCTGCACCAGGTTGGTGCGCCACGTCCGCCCCCCATCCTCCGAGTTGTACATGTTGGCGCCGAGAACCCAGATGCGCTGGTCGTTGTTCGGGTCGATGTGGATCTTGCTGTAGTACGAGGGCCGCGGATTGCTGTTGGAGAGCTTCGTCCACGTCTCGCCCTTGTCTTCGGAACGGTAGACGCCGAACTCGGTCCGATGTTCGATGAGCGCCATCACGATCCGCGGATCGCGGCGGTAGACGGTGACGCCGATGCGCCCCATGTCGCCCTCGCTCGGCAGGCCGTTCGTCAGCTTCTTCCAGGTGGCGCCGCCGTCCGTGGTCTTGAAGAGTCCGCCGCCGGGCCCGCCGCCGCTGTAGCCGAAAGGAGTCCGACGACGCTGATAGGAACCGGCATAAAGAGTGTTCGGACTCTCGGGGTCCATCGCGATATCGATCACGCCGGTGTCTTCATCGAGGAACTTGACGTTCGTCCACGTCCGGCCGCCGTCGGTGGTCTTGTAGACGCCTCGCTCCTTGTTCGGGCCGTAAAGACGACCCACCGCGGCGACGTAGGCCACGTCAGGGTTGCTCGGATGGACGACGATGCGCCCGATGTATTGGGTCTCCTTGAGTCCCATGTACTGGAAGCTCTTGCCCGCGTCGGTGCTCTTGTAGACGCCGCCGCCCCAGGAGGTCGACTGGCGATTGTTCGGTTCGCCGGTGCCCACGTAGAGGATGGAAGGATCGGACGGGGCGAGCGTGACATCGCCGACGGACGAAACCTCCTCGTCGGTGAAGAGCGTCTCGAACGTGATGCCGCCGTTCGTGGTCTTCAGGATTCCCGCCGAGGCCATGCCGACATAAAACGTCGTCGGGTTCGATTCGACGACTGCGAGATCGTCCACACGCCCACCCATGTTCGCGGGGCCGATGTTCCTGAACTCCATGGCCTTGAAGTGATCGGCCTTGACCGCGGCCAGGGCCGGAGGTGTGGGAGTCGCGATGGCTTTCGCCGGCTTTTTCTGCGCGCTCGCGACCGAGGCGGTGAGCAGGAGCGACAGTGCGGCGATTCCCGCGGTTCGGGCAAGGGTCATGTGAGTCTCCATTCGGGTGAGAGGGGGCAAGGCAACTACCCGCGCCGTAGCGGGGGGATTCTGGTGCGGTTCCCCCTCGAGGTCAAATGCAAATGAATCACGCGCGCCTCGCGGGGCGATTTGTACAATCAAACGCGTGCCGTGCGTTCGGGGTTGCTTCGGCGTTGCGGTCATCCCGTAACCCACATGATCCCCGAAAGAATCGGCAAGTACACCGTCATCGAACTGCTGGGGCGCGGAGGCATGGGCGAGGTCTATCTCGCCGAGGATCCCTACATCGGCCGCCGAGTGGCGATCAAGATCATCAAGGGCGCGGACCCGGCCGCGCGCGAGCGTTTTCTGCGCGAGGCGCGGGTAATCGGCGGTCTGGCGCATCCCGCCATTGTTTCGCTGCTCGACTTCGATTTTTCCGGAAGCGAGCCGTTTCTCGTCATGGAGTATCTGAAGGGGCAGGGACTCGACGCCTGGATCAAGAACCCGCACTCCCGGGCCGAGCAGCTCGTCGTTCTGGAGGATCTCTGCCACGCGCTCGCCTATGCCCACGACAACGGTGTTCTGCACCGCGACGTCAAGCCGTCGAACGTCCAGATTCTCCCGAGCGGCCACGCCAAGCTCATGGACTTCGGCATCGCGAGCGCCGCGGCTCAAAGGCTCACGGCGACCGGTTCGGTCATGGGGACGCCCGAGTACATGGCCCCGGAGATCCTGGGGGACGCCGCGTACTCGACCCAGTCCGATCTCTACGCCGCCGGGGTGCTTCTTTACGAGATGTTCACGGGCAAGAATCCCTTCGCCGCGAAGACCGTGGCCGCGACTCTCACGAACGTTCTGAGCGTGAATCCACCGGACATCCGACTGACGCATCCGGAGTTCCCTGGCCGCCTGGCCGAGACGCTGATGGCTTGTCTTCACAAGAACCCGGAGTTGCGACCCGACGGCTTCGCGGCGTTGCTCGCCGCGGCCCGCGACGCGTCCGGGGCGGCGTCGAGTCCCCCGCCCGAAACCCGCGCCATCCCTGTCCTCTCGTCGCCTGAGGGAGGGACGCCCGCTCCGGCCCGACCCGTTCTTGAGCCCTTGAGGATTGGCATCGGCATTGGCGCGGTGGCTCTGGTGGTGTTCGCATTGAGCCGCGCCCTCGCGCCGTCAACCCAACCGGTCGGTTCGGTGACGAGCCTCAACGCTTCATCGGCGCCGACAAACGCTCCGCCCGCCCCCACGCCCATTCCTCCCGTGGCCTCGTCGCCCACTGAGTCCCCGGCGACCCCTGCCCCTGTCCGCCTCACCCCGACTCCGACGCCCCCGCGACCCGCACCCACCAGGGTGGCATCCCGTCCGATGGCCGAGGAACCGGCGCCCACCCCCTTTCCGGGACCGGCCCTGACTCCGAGCCCTCCACCGGAAACCACACCTTCACCAGTGTTGCCCGCTCCCGAGCCTCCGCGGTCCGCGCCGATGAAGGCGACTCCCGCGCCGACGATCGTAGCGGAGCCCGGGAACGCGGAGGTCAGAGCGACCGGTCTCTCGCCGCGCACCCTGCGCCGCGGCGAGAGCGTGGTGCTCGAGGTTCGGGGAGAGGGCCTGCCCGAGGGAGTCACCGCCAGCATTTTCCAGGGCCGTCGTCCCGCGGCAGGGATTCGAGTGCTGCGGGTTCAGTTCGTGAGTCCGAGCCTGGTGCGGGTCAGCGTGTTGAGCGATCCCGAACTGCCGCTGGGGGGCTACACCCTGATCCTGCGGGACCGCAACGGGGTCGCGAGCCCGGGGCTTCAGATCGAGGTGGTCTTGTGAAACGGTCCGTCGGTCGCCTGCTGTTCGTGTTTACGCTGATTTTCGTCGCGGGTCCGGTTCGCGCCGGGCAGAAGCCCTCAGAGGGGAAGCCGGCCGACCCCACGGCGGCGAGAGACCAGCGGGTGAGCGCGCTTCAGGCCGAACTCGAGAAGCTGCGTCTCGAGATGGAGAGTCTTCGCAAGGAATTGCAGCGGCTTCGCGAAGAAGCGGCCGGCTCGCCGGGGTCCGACATGGTGGTACGCGTCGCCGCAATCGAGCAGCGGCAGGGTCGCATCGAGAGCGAACTGGCGCGGCTCGCCGAAGAACTGAAGCAGACGGGAGAGGCCCTCGACCAGGTCTCGGAGAACGATCGCAGGCGACCCACGATCACCGTGTATGGCACGCTGCAGGCCACGAAATACAGCGGCCGCGATTCGATCCTCGACGCGGAGGCGTTCGAGATCGTGCTCTCCGGCCGGCCGCATCCGCGGTTGAGCTTCTTCGCGGAGATCGAGTTCGAGCGCGCGGCCAGCGTCGGTGGTCCCCGCGGCGGCGAGATCGTGGTCGAACAGGCGTACGTGAGCTACTCCTTCGCCTCTTTCGTTTCGCTGCGCACCGGAGTTCTTCTCGTGCCCTTCGGCAATGTGAACGTCGATCACTTCGCCCCGCTGCGCGACGTGGTTCGGAAGCCGCTCGTGTCTTATGCGGTGGCGCCCTCGGACTGGACCGACAACGGGCTCCAACTCACGGGACGGAAGGTCATCGGCACGGCCTGGCTGGTCGAATACGAGGCCTCTGTCGTGGCCGGGCTCGGTGCGGATATCACATCGGCGGGAACCCGGGCGGCTCGTCAGGGATTCGGAGTCGACAACAACGGCGACAAGGCCCTGGTCGGTCGGCTGGCGGCCAAGCGCGGCGCGGGGTTCGAGGCCGGACTCTCGGGATACACGGGCCGCTATGACGACGCGGACCAGCGTCGGTTGAATGGCTGGGCCGCCGACCTCCGTACGGAAATCGGCCCGCTGCGTCTGACCGGTGAATACGATCATTTCACCGCGGAGCGCGGGACGAGCGAGCTCAGCCATCTGCGCGGCTACTACGTGCGCGCGAGCTACGAGCTGCGCGGCAGGTTTCTTCGCCGACTGGCTCCCGACTTCGAGGATCCGCGTCTCACCCTGGTCGCCCAGTACGACCAGGTGCGCATCGACGGCCCCGCGCCTTCGACCGCCGCCTTCGAACGAAATCGCGAGACCGGAGTTACCGTCGGCCTGGCCTGGAGGCCGTCACGACAGTGGGTGGCGAAGATCAACTACGAGAGGAACAAGGCCACGGGGCGGGCTCTTGATCGCGGCACGGTGAACGGCTGGCTGGGCTCGGTCGGTTTCGTGTTCTAGGAGCCCTTCCGCCGCGCGGGCTCCTGGAGGACCGCTTTGAGCCAGGCCCCCAACTCCTCGGCGATCGCCTGATGACCGGCGGCGGACGGATGCAGATCGGTGGGAGCGATGGCGAGGGGCGAACGTCCGTAGTCGGGAGCGCCCATTTGCCGCGCCCGTTGTCGTAGGGCCGATCGAAGGACGAGAACCGGTATGCCGTTGGACTCGAGTGCGGCGAGCATCTCGTCCTCGAACCACACGCCATGGGTGAGAGCCAGGACACGGACGTCATGCGCGCGGCCGAGTTCCGCCAGATCTCTGAGCGCGGTCCGAAAGGCGTCGAGGCCCACGAGTGAGCGGTACGCGTCGGGTACACGCTCGGCGTCACGTGCGTAGGTTTGTGTCGCTGCGCTGGTCTCGTGCGGAGCCTCGGAGAGGCCGGACGCGCTCTCCTTGGAGATCGCGGTGGCCCCAAGTCTCGAGCGGACGAAGTCGAGCAGGAACGAGCGCCGTGGCGTCCAGGGGTCGACGCCGCTCCACAAGAAGTTCGGGAGATCGAGATCGTTGCCGACGATCTCGATGAGAACAAGATCGGGCTCGAGGCCCGCGCCGCGTTCCCGGAGCATCTCCACTTCCATCGCGGTGTTGAAGCCGGGCACCGCGAGATTCACCGTTTCGAGCCGCCGGCCGGACAGGAAATCGTTCCCCGGTTCAGCGAGGCGCGCGAGGTACGTCTCTTCGTCCGAGACGCCCTGGCCGAACATGTAGGAATCGCCGATGCCGACAATTCGAAACGTCGAGCCGGGTTTGGGGCGAGAGACGTCGAGCCCACGATGACCGGCGTCCGAAGTAGTAACGCGCCCACCCGCGAAAACAACATCGAGCCGTGGACGAAGCTCGTAGACGATCCGCGGGTTCTCCGACTTCCGGATCATCTGGCCGAGAGTCGCCAACGATCCCGGTCCTGGGCCAGCCAGTTTGGACAAATCGCGGTCGAGCCGGCCCTCGCGGCGCTCCTCGCGTACCGCCATCACGCGAGCGAGGCTTTCGAGAATCAGCAGGCCCGTGAACGTTCCGAATGCGGCCAGGAGCAGGACGGGCAACGGTCCGCGCGGGCGTGTCATCAGGGCTGCGAGTCTACCGGCCCGGTTGCAGGCGCATCGTCTTGCGGCGCTACACTGCCTGACATGCCCTACGCCCAATACAGTCGCTTCGTTTCGGTCGCCGTTCTTATCGTCCTGGGCGGTTGCGCGACCAACCCGGCCACGGGGAAACGTCAGCTCATGCTGGTCAGCGAGGGCCAGGAAGCGGCGATGGGGAAGGAGGCCGACGAGCAGTTCCACGCGCTCTACGGCGACTTCCCGGACCAGAATCTCCAGCGCTATGTCGAGTCGGTGGCTCGTCCCCTCGCCGCGGTGTCCGAGCGGCCATCCCTGCCCTGGACGTTCCGCGTCGTCGACGATCCTCAGGTCAACGCCTTCGCTCTTCCCGGCGGCTACATCTACGTTACCCGCGGGATCCTCGCGCACATGAACTCGGAAGCCGAACTCGCGGGAGTGCTCGGTCACGAGATCGGTCATGTCACCGCGCGGCACTCGGCGAGCGCCCAGAGCAAGCAGATGCTCGGCGCCATGGGCCTCGGTGTGGGCATGATCCTTTCCCCCACACTTCGACAGGGCGGGGACGCATTGAGCACGGCGTTCGGCCTGATGTTCTTGAAGTTCGGTCGCGATCAGGAGAGCCAGTCGGACGAACTGGGCCTTCGCTACATCGTCAAGAGGGACTACAGTCCCGAAGGGATGCTCGACGTGTTTCGCATGCTCGACAGCGTGACCGGTGCTTCCGGCGGCGACCGTCTCCCGAACTGGCTGGCCACCCATCCCGCGCCCCCGAACCGCCTTTCCGACATGAAGAAGACGATTCAGGAACAGGGTGCCTCGGGAAGCAGGCTCGGCCGTCCGGAGTT
This sequence comes from uncultured Acidobacteriota bacterium, assembly GCA_964396875.1. Lineage (GTDB taxonomy): Bacteria > Acidobacteriota > Vicinamibacteria > Fen-336 > JAGNNV01 > JAGNNV01. Next base: position 6,734 of record CAYNHK010000104.1, read on the forward strand.
CATACGTCAGCTCGACGGCATGATGTTCGGGGAGAATCCGCGGGAAGGCTTCTTCCGCGAGGAGGCCTTCTATCACCCCGATCTCGCGTTCAGGATGAACTTTCCGCGGGACTGGGCGACCCAGAACGCGAAGCAGGCGGTGTCCGCCATGCCTTCCTCCAAAGATGCGATCGTGCAGCTGACCATGGCCCAGGGCGATCCGGAGTCCGCGGCCGCGGCGTTCGCACGGCAGGAGGGCATCCAGGCGGGCTCGACGGAGTGGGGCAATGTGAACGGCCTGCCTGCGGCGTCGCTCCAGTTTCAAGTGCAGGACCAGCAGAATGGAGTGATCGTCGGAATGGTGACGTTCGTGAAGCATGGGGCGAATACGTTCCAGCTTCTTGGCTACACAACCGAGGCCCGATACGGCGCCTACCGGTCGAGCATCGGATCGTGGATCAAGAGTTTCGCCCGCCTGACCGACCAGCGGATCCTCTCGGTGCAACCGATGCGGCTGAAGATCGAGACGGTTCGATCGGCCACGACGATGGCGAATCTCGCGCGGGACTGGAACTCGCCGGTGAAAGTTGAGACGCTGGCTCTGATCAACGGTGTCGCCGCCAACGCGTCGCTCGCCCCGGGTCGGCTGGTGAAGCGCGTCACCGGTCAGAGCGTTCAGTAACCAGGGAGGGCATCGTGGATCTTGGGCTCAAGGGCCGCAGCGCGGCCGTAGCGGCGGCCTCACGGGGTCTCGGCCGGGCGACCGCCCTCGCTCTCGCACGTGAAGGCTGTCTGGTCGCGGTCTGCGGCCGCGATCCGAAGAAGATCCGCGCGTCGGCCGACTTCATCGAGCGAGAGACCGGCGGACGGGTTCTCGCGGTCACCGCAGACGTGGGCCTTCGAGCCGACTGCGAGCGCTTCATCGGTGAAACGGTGGGCGCCTTCGGCCGTCTCGACATCCTGGTAACGAACACAGGCGGCCCGCCGGCGGGGAACTTCGAAGCCACCGATGGGGCGGAGTGGGAGAAGGCCTACAACGGCCTGCTCACGAACGTGATCCATCTGGTGCGTGCGGCGGTTCCGCACATGAAGCAGGCGAAGTGGGGACGGATCCTGAACATCGCGTCGCTGTCGGTGAAGCAGCCGATCGACAATCTGATCCTGTCGAACACGTTCCGGCCGGCCATCGCGGGTTTCTCGAAGTCGCTCTCGAAGGAGCTTGGGCCCCACGGCATTCTCGTGAACACGATCTGTCCTGGCTACACGCGGACCGACCGCCTCGAGGAACTCGCCGAGAGCCGCGTGAAGGCCGCGGGCATCACGAAAGGGCAGTATTACGAGTCGCTGGCCAGGAATGTCCCGCTCGGCCGCGTCGGTGAGCCCGAGGAGTTCGCGAACGTGGCCGCGTTCCTTTGCTCGGAGCGCGCATCGTACGTCTCAGGAATCGCGCTAGCCGTCGATGGAGGCTCCAGCGCCGGCCTCGCCTGATCAGCGTTTGAACGCGATTACGCCGAGAAAGCCCACCTTCGCGACGCGCGAACCCCACTTCGCGACTCGTGAGTCGGGTCTGAGATACCGCCAGGTGTCGAACGCGGCGGGAGCGAGGACCAGTGCCCCGAGCAGTCGTTCATCGGTGCCTGTGGCGTCGGCAATCCCGCGAGTATCGCGTTCGAACGGACCGTAGCGCGCGAAAGCGGCGCCGGCGTACGCGACCGATGTGGCGATGTGGAAGGTGAGAACGCCCTTCTCGTAGTTCGAAAGCGCGTCGTCCGGAGCGCGCCGCGAGAGGATGATCTCGGATGTGACGTGCTGGGAAAAGAAGCCCGCGCCGGAGATGAGCGCCTCGCGACCCGGCGGCACGTCGGATCGATGCGTGATCGCGAAGAACGGGAGCGGGCCGAAACTCACTCTCTTGAGCCGCGGTTTCGCATCGAAGGCGAAGTCGAGGGTCAGGTGCGAGGCTTCGTGAATCGCCAGGCCCGAAAGACCACCCGCAAGGAATGGCTTCCAGAAGCCAGCGGCCCCGGCGGGCGAAGTGACCAGGACCAGCAGAGCGGCGCAGAGGACCGCGGGTCGGCAGCTAATCCCTTCGACACCCGAACGGAGCGCCGTCTGGTGGACAGGAGCTCGCCGATCGACGGGGCTCCTAGTCAATGACAAAGGTGACGAGCATGTTCACCTGGTACGAGATGATCTTCCCCTTCTTGATCTCGACCTTCTGCTCCTTGATCCACGCCGAAGTGACGCCGCGGAGGGTCTTGGTGGCGCGCGCGATGCCGACTTGAAGGGCGTCCTCGAAGCTCTTGGCGGAACGGGCGGTGATCTCGGTGACGCGGGCGACTGAATTCATGGGTGTTCTCCTGATGGACAAACGGCGACGTTCGCGGCTCACCACGGGTGAGCCCCGCGGTTCCGCGGCCATGATTGTAGTCCGTCGAAATCGGGTCTCTATGTTCGGTTCCGCACCAAAGGAAGCGGATGAGCAGTCGCGGCCCGCGCTAGGGCGACAACAGTGCGAGGGCCTGATCGGCGACGTCAAAAGCCGCGTTGGGCCGGCCCAGGCGGCGGGCGTTCGAACGCATCGAAGCAAGGCGATCGGGGTTCGCGAGAAGCTGCGACACGCGCCAGGCGACGGTCGCGGGACTCTCGCCGGAGATCGCGGCTCCTTCTTCGTAGAGCATGGTGGCATTCCGAGTCTCCTGTCCGGGGATCGGGAACGTGACTACCATGGGCACGCCGCAGGCCAGCGCCTCCGAAGTGGTGAGCCCGCCGGGCTTGCTCACGATGAGATCGGCAAGGGCCATCCACTCCCGCATTTCAGTCGTGAACCCGATCACGCGTACGCGGCTGCGGAACGCGGCGGTTGTCTTGCCGATCCGGTCTTTGAGGACCTCGTTCCGACCGGCCACGACCACCATCTGCGCGGAGGTCAAAGCGGCCGCGAGTGACGTAGCCAAATCGGCGACCGGACCAACCCCGAAACCTCCGGAGAGGACGAGCACGAGCGGCCGATCCGCGCTGACCTTGTGCTTGGCACGCAGTGCGGAGACATTCGGGGTGACCGAGAAGTCGGGATCGATGGGGATTCCGGTCACCGAGACCTTCTCGCGGGGTTCACCGAGGCGGGTGAGGACTTCGACGTTCTCGACGCGGGCCACGAAATAGCGGTCGATGCCGGGACAAAGCCAGAAGCGATGAACGTCGTAGTCGGTGACCACCACGGCCTGCGGGCCGGTCCACTTTCGTTTCTGTCTCAAGCGTTCGCACAGCTCGGCGGGCAGGAAGTGGGTGTGAATGATGAGATCAGGATTGCTCTCGATCACGAGGTCCTCGAACCTCCGGAGCTGGGATCGTTGCAGCAGGGATCCCAGCTTTCGCGCCGCCGGATGCGGGGCCGCCCGGTTGGTGCGGTCGAAAACCGCCCCAACGACTTCCGGCGCCGAGTTCACGAAGTCCACATAGCCCTGGCCATAGAGGCGGCGGAACGCTGGAGTAGCGAGGCTCAAGACATCCACATGCCGAACGGCCGCGTCCGGCCGTCTTCGAGCGATGGCTTTCTGGACCGCTTCGGCCGCGCGCATGTGGCCGGCTCCCGCGGAAGCGGAGCAGACGAGCACCGAGAGCGGGCGATTGAGGATCATCCCGGGCCGCGCGGCCCGGCTCACCGCGGTTTCTCCTCGAGCCGCTCAATCCATCGCCGCAAACGCACCCAGCCATCGAAGAAACCGAACTCCTGCATCTCCGCCATGGCTTCCTTCCGGGTCCAACCCTGGATGAGGACGCGGTAGGCCGCGATCATCGTGCCGGTCCGATCCTTGCCGCGATAACAGTGGACGAACACCGGCTGCGCGGAGGGATCCTGAACGATGGCGAGGAACCTCTCGAGCGTCTCGGGGGACGGCTCGCCCGAGCTGGGGATGGGAAGCCAAACGTACTTGATTCCGGCCTTCTCCGCCTCGGCGCCCTCCGTTCGCTTGTGGTGGTGGCGGAGATTGACGATGGTCTTCACGCCGAGGTTTGCGAGGGAGCTCATTCCGTCTTTTCCAGGCATGCCGCCACGGTAGATACCCGGTGCGACCAGCGCCAGATTTGAGAGGCCGGCGACGCCTTCGATGCGCTGGGCAGGGAGGGGCTTTGTTGTGGCGGTCGGAGACGGGGCGGCGCCTCCAGCCAGCAGGGAGATGAGAAGGAGCTGGAGCATCGCGGGACGATAATACGGAGGGAGGCGGGCGAGACGCGCGCGACAACCCCGAGCCCAATATCTTGGGCGGCGGAACAGCGGGTGATGCCACCAATCGCGGATTCTGATCCGCGCAGTTCCGACACGCGATCCTTGACGTCTCCTCGCAGCCCACTTATAGTCCGCCGGGTTTCGTCGCCACCCTCCGCGCAAGAATCCAACACGCCCCACATATAGATGATGCCCACCGAAGCCGCCCCCAGCCTGCCGGCTTACTTCCCGGTCGTCCTGCTGTTCCTGGCCGCGACTGGCTTCGCGCTTTTCAACGTTCTCTTCTCTTATCTTCTGGGTCGGCCCCGACCGAACCCCGCCAAGAGTGCGGTTTACGAGTGCGGCGTTCCCTCGGTTGCGAAGCTCTCCGAGCGATTCCCGATCAAGTTCTACCTCGTTGCGATGTTGTTCATTCTTTTCGACGTGGACGCCGCGTTCCTTTACCCCTGGGCTCTCGTGTTCAAGGAACTCGGAATGTTCGGCTTCATCGAGATGATGGTGTTCATGGGCCTGCTCGGTTCGGGCTTCGCCTACGCGTGGAAATCCGGCGCCTTCGAATGGTAGAGAGATAGCGCGGCCAATGCCCTTTACCGCAGAGAACCGCAGAGCCCTCGACGCCACGATCGCGAAGTATCCGATCAAGCGCTCGGCCCTTCTCCCGGCGTTGCGCCTGGCCCAGGAACAGGATGGCTACATAAGCCCCGAAGCCATGGCGGAGATCGCGGAGATTCTGGGCCTTTCCACCGCCCAGGTTCACGACACCGCAAGCTTCTACTCGATGTTCTCCCTCTAGCCCGAGGGCAAGACCCTGATCGAGGTCTGCACCACGCTTTCGTGCGCCCTCGGCGGCTCTGAGGGCCTGATGAATCGGACCTGCAGCAAGCTGGGCATCAAACCTGGAGAGACCACGGCCGACGGCAAGTTCACGGTCAAACCCGTCGAGTGCCTCGCGGCCTGCGGCGGCGCGCCGGCGGTGCAGGTGAACGGCGAATGGCTCGAGAACGCGACCGACCAGGACATGGACAAGGTCCTCGCGGGCGAGAAGGTGTATCGGCCGTTCGAGTGGCCGAAGAGTCCGGGTGAACCTCTCCTCTTCAAGAACGTCTGGACTCCCGGCTCGCAGTCGATCGACGTCTACAAGAAGAGCGGCGGCTACGCGAATCTCAAGAAGTATCTCGAGATGGTCCCGGAGGACATCACCGAACAGGTGAAGAAGTCGGGCCTGCGTGGACGCGGGGGAGCGGGCTTCCCGACCGGCCTCAAGTGGACGTTCCTTCCGAAGGACTCTCCCAAGCCGCGGTACCTCTGCGTGAACGCCGACGAGTCCGAGCCCGGCACTTATAAAGATCGCGTGATCATCGAGAAGGATCCGCATCTCCTGATCGAGTCGAGCCTCATCTCGGCCCACGCCATCCGGTCGAAGTCCTGCTACATCTATATCCGCGGCGAGTTCCACGAGGGCGCTCGCATCCTCAACAAGGCGGTCGAAGAGGCCTACGCCGCGGGTTACGTGGGCAAGAACATCCTCGGAACCGGCATCGATATCGATATCGTCGTGCATCGCGGCGCCGGTTCCTACGAGTGCGGGGAAGAGACCGCACTTCTCGAGAGCCTTGAAGGCAAGCGCGGCCAGCCTCGCCTCAAGCCGCCCTTTCCGGCGGTGGCGGGTCTTTACGGCTGCCCGACCATCGTCAACAACGTCGAGACGCTCTGCAACGTGCCCCTTATTCTGGAGCGCGGCGCCGAATGGTTCGCGTCCCTGGGTCCCGAAAAGAATGGCGGACCGAAGCTCTACTCGATCAGCGGCGACGTCAAGCGCCCCGGCAGCTACGAAGCTCACCTCGGGCGGATCACGTTGCGCCAGCTTGTGTACGACTACGCTGGCGGTCCGCGTGATGGCCGAAAGATCCGCGCCGTCATCCCCGGCGGTTCATCGGTTCCGATTCTCACCGACAGCGAGCTCGACGTGAATCTCGACTTCGACAGCGTGATGAAGGCCGGTTCGATGCTCGGCTCCGCGGGCTGCATCGTGGCCGACGACTCCCGTTCGATGGTCGCGCTGGCCCGCAACCTGAGCGCTTTCTACAAGCACGAATCCTGCGGCAAGTGTTCGCCCTGCCGCGAGGGCACCGGCTGGCTCTATCGCATGCTCGTGCGGATCGAAAGCGGCAGGGGCGAGGAGAAGGATCTCGACACCCTCAAACAGGTGTGCGACTCCATCGCCGGCCGCACGCTTTGCGCCTTCGGTGACGCCGCCATCACGCCCGTGCTCTCGACCATGGCGAAGTTCCGCGACGAATACGAGTACTACATCAAGAACAAGGTCTCCTGGACCACGCGGGCCGAGAGCTTCGCGGCCGCCCAGGGCAAGGCGTAGCGGCGATGGAACTGCTTCTCTCGCCGGGAAACAAGGAACTCGCGAAGGACGCCCTGGTCGCGATCATCAAGATCGCGGTCATCTTCAACGGGTTGCTCCTCGTCTTCTCGCTGATGACGTACATCGAGCGCCGCGTCCTCGCGTTCATGCAGTTCCGCCGTGGCCCGAATCGCACCGGCCCGTGGGGCATCCTGCAGCCCGCGGCCGATGGCATCAAACTCTTCTTCAAGGAAGAACTGATGCCGGAGGGCGCGCACAAGTTCCTCTTCTTCGCGGCGCCGGTGGTCGCGATCATCACGGCGTATGTGTCCCTGGCGGTTGTCCCGTACGGCGGGCCCCTGGTGATTCCCTTCTACGGGCAGGTGAGCATCTTCGGCCGCCCGATCGACCTGCAGATGGCCGACCTCGACGTGGGGATCCTCTTCATCTTCGCGGTCACCGCCCTCGGCGTCTACTCGATCGTCTTCGCCGGCTACTCCTCCAACAACAAATACGCGCTCATTGGCGGCCTCCGCAGTTCCGCGCAGATGTTCTCGTATGAGTTGGCGCTTGGGATGTCGTGGGTGTCCGTGATCATGGCCGCCGGCTCCTTCCGGCTCGGCGAAATCGTGGCCGCGGCCGATCGCATGAACGTCTGGGTCTGGATCGCGATGCAGTTCCCCGCCTTCATCATCTACATGATCGCTGCCTGCGCCGAGGTGAACCGCACACCCTTCGACCTGCCGGAAAGCGAGACCGAACTCGTCGCCGGTTTCCACACCGAGTACTCCTCGATGAAGTTCGCCCTTCTGCAGATGGCCGAGTACATCAACATGATGACGGTCTGCGCCCTGGCCTCGACCATGTTCCTGGGCGGCTGGCTCTCGCCGCTGCCCGGCATCCTGCCGAACTCGCCTCTCTGGTTCTTCGCGAAGATGATGTTCCTGCTCTTCGTGTTCATCTGGCTTCGCGCCACGGTTCCCCGGTTCCGGTACGACCAGCTGATGGACTTCGGCTGGAAACGACTCATTCCCGCGGCCGCGATCTGGGTGGTGGTCTTCTCGGGCCTGACCGCTTTCTTCGGTGAGAAGAAGACACCTCCGACGACCACCGCGGCAGTTTCGACGGCAGCCCCCGCCGGGCAGGTGTCGCGATGATCCTCGACGTCATCGTCTTCTACAGCGCCGCTCTGGTGGCTCTCATTTCCGGCCTCTTCGTCATCGCCCAGCGCAGCCCGATCAACAGCGCCTTCTCGCTGATCATCACCATGTGCTCCCTGGCCGTGATGTTCGCGATGCTCGGCTCGGGCTTCATCGCGGCGCTGCAGGTGATCGTCTACGCGGGCGCGATCATGGTCCTCTTCCTCTTCGTCATCATGCTGCTCAACACCAAGCAGGACGAAGGTGACCGGGGCGGCGGCATCGGTCGCGCCGGAATCGCGCTTGGAGTGATCCTGGCCATCCAGTCGGTGATGGTCGTGTGGACGGGTTCGTCCGGCCTGCCCCGGAACTACAGGGAGACGGCCTCGGTGGATGTGGCGCGCGGGTTGTTCGCATCGCCCCGCTACCTCTACGCTTTCGAAGCTACGTCCATCCTCATCCTCTCCGCCATGATCGGAGCCATCGTGGTGTCGCGCAAAGAGAAGGAGAAGGGGAAGTAATGCCCGCTCTCGACACTCTCTACACACAGACGCTGGGCGGTTTCCAGGTCGCCCACGACGGTTTCGTGCAGGTGGCCCTTGCGGTGAGCGCGTTCCTCTTCGTCATCGGCGCGATCGGCGTGTTCATCCGCCGCAACGTCATCACCGTGATGATGTGCATCGAGTTGATGCTGAACGCAGTCAATCTCGCCTTCATCGCCTTCTCCCGCGCCCACGGCACCATCGACGGCCAGATCCTGGTCTTCTTCGTGTTCACCGTCGCCGCCGCCGAAGCGGCGGTGGGCCTCGCCATCGTGATCGCGCTCCAGCGCAATCGCGAGGATCTCGACGTCGACAGCTTCAACCTGCTGAAGGGCTAAGCGACGAACATGTTCACCCCCGAACGAATCATGATCTGGGCGCCCTGGATGGTGCTCTTCATGCCCCTCTTCGGCTTCATCATCCTCGCCTTCCTGGGCGGCCTCGCGAAGAAGCAGGGCAACCAGAAGGGCATGATGGTCATCGCCACCGGCTGCGTGTTCGTGTCCTTCGTCTTCGCGCTGATGTCCGTCCGCAGCCTGCTTGCGCTCCCCGCGGGCGATCACGGCCTGCACTTCGCCCAGCCCGCTCTGCCCCTCAACTTCATCGACGTGGCGGGCTTCGCCATCCCGATGAGCCTGCTGATCGACCCGCTTTCCGCGACCATGATGCTCGTCGTTGCGGGGATCGGCTTCCTGATCCACCTGTATTCGATCGGCTACATGGCGCATGACGACGAGCCGGTGCGCTACTTCTCGTACCTGAACCTCTTCACCTTCTTCATGCTCGTGCTCGTGACCGCCGGCTCCCTGCCCTTGATGTTCATCGGGTGGGAGGGGGTTGGCCTCTGTTCCTACCTGCTCATCGGTTTCTGGTTCAAGAAGCAAAGCGCGTCGGACGCCGGGAAGAAGGCCTTCATCGTCAACCGCGTGGGTGACGCGGGGCTGATCATCGGCATGGCGCTCGCGGCTTCGAGCCTGGGCACGCTGAACCTGATGGAGATCTCCACCGGGGTCGCCACCATGCCCAAGGAAGCCTTCGGCGTGTTCGGCCCGATCACCCTGATCGCCATCGCTCTTTTCATCGGAGCCTGCGGCAAGAGCGCGCAGATCCCGCTGCATGTCTGGTTGCCCGACGCGATGGAGGGCCCCACGCCGGTCTCCGCCCTCATCCACGCCGCGACCATGGTCACGGCCGGCGTCTACATGGTGGCGAGACTCGGCGCCATGTACCAGCTCTCCGAGACCGCGATGTGGATCGTGGCCGTCGTGGGAGGGGTCACCGCGTTCGTCGCCGCCACCATCGCGGTGGTTCAGAACGACATCAAGAAGGTCCTCGCCTACTCGACCGTCTCGCAGCTCGGCTACATGTTTCTCGCTTGCGGC
>CAYNHK010000105.1:0-16286 GCA_964396875.1 uncultured Acidobacteriota bacterium
CGGTGCGCGCCCCCGCCGCGGTGAGGTTCGGCCAGCTCTTGATCTCGATCCGCCATCCCTGATCGTCCGAGAGATGCAGATGAAGGCGATTCAGCTTATGGAGCGCCATGAGATCGATGTAACGCTTCACGTCTCCCACCTCGAAGAAGTGCCGGGCCACGTCGAGCATCGCGCCGCGCCAGGCGAACCGCGGAGCGTCCTTGATATGAACCGCCGGTATCACGATCGGCCGCGGCCTCGCCGCGTCATGCTCGAGGAACGCGGGCAGCGCCTGGCGGAGGCTCTGCACCCCGTGGAACAGTCCGGCCGCGGATGCCGCCTTGAGCGTCCCGCCCGAAGCGGTGACGTGCAGTTCGTAGGCCTCGGGATTCTTGGAGAATCCGGGTTCGACGTTGAGGACGATGCTGCCCTCAGGGACCTGTGCCCCCATCGCAACGACCGAAGGACCCGCGGGTCCCACCGTGGTCAGGAGACCAGCCAGGAACTCGGCGACGAAGCGCGCGCTTGGATCCGTTGACTGAACGAAGATGGTGGTGGCGGGTGAGACCGGCAAACCCGCCGCGTCGGGAAAGTCGACCTCAACGGGCAGCGGAACCAGGGCAGGAAGCGGCGTGGGTGCGGCGACCGGCGTTGCGACGGCTTTCGGCCCGGGGACCGCGGGCGGGGCGGACTTTTGAGACGTGGCGCACGACATGAACATCGCACCGGCGAGAAGAACCGGCGCCGCCCCCGCGCGTCGCGGAAAGAATCGGGTCTCCATCACGTTCAGCGCTTGTACTCGGGATAGGCCGGGCGCTTGGGCGTCGTCTGCGGCGATTTCGCGAGTTCCGCCATCACCACCTCGATGGCCTTGTCGAGTTGGGGATCCTTGCCTTGACGAACCAGCTCCGGATCCTGCTCCACTTCGATGTCAGGAGCCACGCCGATGTTCTCGGCGATCCATTGACTCGTGGCCGGATCCCACACCGCCGACGACGGTGAACCCACAAAACCGCCGTCCATGAGAGGCACGCCGGCCGCGCGGCCCACGAGCCCGCCCCAGGTCCGTTTCCCGATGAGCGGGCCCACGCCGGCCTTCCGGAAGTACCAGGGCATGGCGTCTCCGCCCGAGCCCGCGGATTCATTGATGAGCATCACCTTCGGCCCGAAGATGGCGCCTTGCGGCTGGACTTCGTTCTCGCCGTGGCGGGTCGCCACCATGCTCATCAGCGGCCGCTTCAGGTGCTCGATGATGTCCGTGGCGAGGTTGCCGCCGCCATTGAAGCGCTCGTCGAGGATGAGGCCCTCTTTGCCGACCTGGGCGTAGAAGTAGCGGTTGAAGTACGTGAAACCCCCGGTGGCGGTGTCGGGCATGTACACGTAAGCCACGCGCCCCTTCGACACCCGGTCGACGTATCGACGGTTGTCTTCGATCCAGGCATAGTTGCGAAGCGCGGCCTCGGTCGCAACCGGCGTCACCGTCACCTCGCGCGAGCCGTCGACGGAGGGCCGCGGGCCGACCCTCAGCAGCACGCTCTTGCCGACCGTGCCCTCGAAGAGTCGAAAGACGCTGTCCGAACCCGTGAGGGGTCGCCCATTCACGGAGAGCAGGTACTCGCCCGCGACCACGTTGACGCCCGGCTGGGTGAGCGGAGCGCGCAGTTGTGGATTCCAGTTCTCGCCGTTGTAGACACGCGCGAAACGGTAGTGGCCATTCTCGATGGTGAAGTCGGCGCCGAGAAGTCCGGTTGCGACACGACGGACCTCAGGAGTGGTCCCACCGCCCACTCCAAGATGAGACACCGTGATTTCGCCGAGCATCTCCGCGAAGAGGTAGTTGAGATCGCTCCTCGAGGCAACGCCTTCGAGGAAGGGTTCGTAGCGTTTCTCGGCGGCCGCGAGATCAAGGCCGTGATACCCCGGGTCGTAGAAGAACTCCCTCTGGATCCGCCAGGCTTCCCGGTACATCTGTCGCCACTCCGCGCGCGGATCCACGCGGACTTCGATGGTGTCGGTGGTGAGCGCTCCCGTTGTGCCCGAAGCCGCGGGGGGCGCAGGGGGAGCGGGAGCCGATCCGGTCGGCATCGGACGAAGGGCGGTGATGAACCAGCGCTCGCCCTGGCGATAGAGCATCTTTTCACCGTTGCGCGCGATCTCGAAACCGGAGACGCCGCTGATCGCCACGTCGGCCTTGCGCGCCTTCAAGTCGTATCGATGTACGGTCACGCCGGGAACCGGGGTGCCGCCCGCGAATGGATCCGCGGCTTCGCTCGCAAGAAGGACACCCGCTTTGCCCGCCTGCAGACCCACGTAGCGGCGCGCCGGCATCGGCACCGCGAGCACGCGCTGGAGGATGTTCTCAAAGTCGACCTTCACGGTCACCGCCTTTGACGGTGCGCCCGCACCCGGAGGCTTGGAGGTACCCGCAGCGTCGGGCTTCTGATCGGCGCCTTCGGGCTTCGCGGCGGCAGCGCCGGACTTCGCCTCTCCCGCCGGTTTGTCTCCCGAAGGCTTCTCCTCCGCGCCCTTTTCCTCGTCGCTCTCTGGCGCGAATGGCGAGGGGTCGTCCTTCGAAAGCACAATCAGATAGATGCTGCGCGACACGGGCCGGCTGAAACTGTGGATGTCCGGCTGCGCGGAAGCCCCGGCGTCGGTGCTCGCCGTGAAATAGAGGTATTTCCCATCCGCGTCGAAGACGGGCGTGCGCGCGTCGCTCATGCCGTCGGTGACCGCCGTGCTCTGGCCGCTCGCCACCGAGTACATGAAGACCCCGCCGAGGTAGTTCGGCAGACGCTTCGCGTAAGCAAGCCACTTCGAGTCCGGAGACCAGCTCGGGAGGAGGATGTCGCCCGATCGGCTCCAGAAGCGATCGCGATCGACCCGAACCGGTTTCTTCGTTTCGAGGTCGACGCACCACAGGGTCTGGTGAGAGTCGATGAACGCCAGGCGCTTGCTGTCGGGCGACCACCGCGGCGCGAAGTAGATCGACGGCTTCTCGCCCAGGGAGATCTTGATCACATCGCCTGTGCCGGTCTGCGGGCGCACGTGCAGGGCATATTCACCGGACTCGTCCGAAAAATAAGCGACGGATTTCCCATCGGGAGACCACGAGGGATCGCGCTCCATGACCCCGGGCGTGTTGGTGAGGTTGCGCGGATCCCCTTTCTCGGCCGGCACCGTGATGATGTCGCCGTGAGCCTCGAACACCGCCCGCACCGCGGTTGGAGAAAGATGGCCGTTGGTGAGCGCCGTGCCGACGCGGAGCAGACGTTCGCGAACTTCGGGGAAATCTCCGGTGACCGTCACCGATACGGGGCGGCGGCGCCCGGTGGCAAGGTCGAAGAGGCCGAGGGAGCCGAACTGCTCATAGACGATCGCGCCCGGCCCGGCCGACGCGGACTTGAGGTCGAAGCCATCGTTGTCGAAGAGCCGTGCGACCTTTTTCGTCTGGGTGTCGTAACTGAAGAGCGTGGTCCGGCCGTCGCGATCGGAGAGGAAATACACCTTGTCTCCGACCCACATGGGATTGAAGTCGTTCGAATTCTCCCGCGGCAGCTTCTCCACCTTCGAGTTGGCGAGGGTGGCGAGCCAGATGGGCGTGGTCTGGCCCCCGCGATAGCGCTTCCAGGTCGCGAACGCCCGCTGGAGCGGCACATAGGCGATGCGCGCGCCGTCCGCCGAGTAGCTTCCCTCGGCCGCCATGGGAAGAGGCAAGGTGTGCGGCAAGCCCCCGTCGAGGCCGATGGTGAACAACTCCGCATAGCGCGAACGCGAGGTGCGGGTCGACCGGAAGAGGACGCGGTTTCCGTCCGGCGTGAAGCCGAGCGCCACATCGGCGGTTGGGTGATAAGTGAGACGCTTCGGAACTCCCCCCGCGGCCGGGATCACGAAGACATCGACGTTGCCGTCGTATTCACCGGTGAAGGCCACCTTCGTTCCGTCCGCGGAGAACACCGGACCGGTTTCAGCGCCCGGCCCCGAGGTGAGTCGGCTGGCCGCGCCGCCATCGCGCGGCACGCTCCACAAGTCGCCACCGTGGACGAACACGATATGGGTGCGACTGAGGGCCGGCTGCTGGAGGAGCTGCCGTCCCGTGCTCTGGGCGTGGGCAACGCCCGCGGAAAGAACCAGTGCGGCGACGCCGATCAGAACTCGCATTTCAGGTGCTCCTTGAAGAAGGCCAACGCCGCGGGCAGGATACCCGAACGACGCCCGGCCATCGCGGGCAGCAGTGCGCCTCGGCGAGGCTTCCGCCCGACGATTAACCCACGATGCCGGCGAGGCCGCGTCCGGCTGCGATGGCGCCGACCACAAGCGTCGCGAAATACACGACGGTGACCACGTTCATGAGATGACCGGCAATGAGGAGCACACCATCTCGTTCGAGCAATCCCAGCGCCAGCAGGAGGATCGCAATCCCCGGGAGAGTGTTCGAGAACGGAACGAAGCCGAAAGGGACCATCAGGAGGAGGCCCCCAACGATCAGACCGCAGCCGTGAATCACTCGGGAACCGCGAGTGGCCGCGACGAAGTCGAGCCTCGGTTTCACCAGGCGCTCGACCCGCGCGACGATGGCGCTCGCCCTCTCGAACGTGCGGCGCAGGGCCGGCGCTTCCAACTGCCGGTCGAGAATCCGGCGCGGCAGCCACGGCACACGGTTCAAGGTGATAGCCACGGAGAGCAGCACGATGGCGAGTCCGAACACCGTGCTGACGCCGGGAATGGATACCGGGATCAGAAAGGGCAGGGTGAGCACGGCGCACATCAGCAGCAGGCCCTGCTCCCCAATGGTCTCCAGGATCTGGCGGAGCGAGACCGTCGGTGCGGACAGAGTGGCCGAGACGCCCCGCAGCGTGGCCGACAGCTTGCCCTCGGTGTCGTGCAGTTCGACGCTGGTCACGCTGCCCCTGGCCCAAAGCCGACGCCCAGCCCGCGCGGGGCAGAGTCCGGAACGCGCATGTTCACTCGAGTCGCACAGGTCACGGCGGGTCACCGATGCTACCAGTCCATGGCTGCGACCATCGCCAAGCGAGAGTCCAGGGAGTAGTAGTCTCCGGGGACCATGTTTGCCCTAGCCCTCACCGCCCTTCTCGCCGCAGGTCCGGCCGACACGACCGACTGGTCCCGCTTCCGCGGCCCCAACGGTCTCGGCACGGCCGAGTCCACCGGCCTTCCCGCCGAGTTCGGACCGGCGAAAAACGTCGTCTGGAAAACCACGCTGCCCGCGGGCTACTCCTCGCCCATCATCAGCGCGGGCCACATCTTCGTAACCGCGGTCGAGAACGACAAGCTCTTCACCATCGCCCTCGATCTCAAGACCGGGGCGGAAAAGTGGCGGCGGGAGAGCCCGCGAAGCCGCAAGGAGAAACTCGATCGGCGCAACGGTCCGGCGTCGCCCTCCGCGGTGGCCGACGGAAAGAATGTCTTCATCTTCTTCCCCGACTACGGCCTGCTCTCGTACGACTTCAACGGCAAAGAGCGATGGAAGACGCCGCTCGGGCCGTTCAACAACATCTATGGCATGGGCGCGTCCCCGATGCTCGTGGGCGACAAGGTGATCCTGGTGTGCGATCAGTCGAGCGGTTCGTACATCGCCGCGTTCGACGCCGGCACCGGCCGCGAGGTGTGGAGGAAGCCCCGGCCCGAGGCGATCAGCGGTCACTCCACGCCGGTTCTTTATCAGGCGAAGGGTGCGAGCGAGCCCCTGATCCTGGCGCCCGGTTCCCTCCGCATGGACGCGTATTCGCCCAGGGACGGCAGGACAGTCTGGTTCGTCAACGCGCTTCCCGGCGAGATGAAGTCCGGGCCGGTGCTGATGGGCGACACCGTCTTCGTCTCCGGCTTCAACACGCCGCAGAACGACCCGGGCGCGCAGGTGAAGGTGCCGCCCTTCGACGAAATGCTCGCGAAACTCGACGCGGACAAGAACTCTCTCCTCTCTGCCGCCGAGATCCCCGACAAAGAGACGAAGGACATGTTCTTCTTCATCGACCTCAACTCGAACGGCGCGATCGACGCGACGGAGTGGCGGATGTACATGGCGAACGCGGCCTCCGAGAACGGCCTGCTCGCCTTCCGCGCGAATGGTGAAGGCGACATGACCACGAAGGGTCTGGTGTGGAAGTATCAGCGTTCGGTGCCGCAGCTGCCCACCGTCCTCGTCTATCAGGACGTGCTCTACATGATCAACGACGGCGGCATCCTGACCACCTTCAATCCCAATACCGGAGCGGTGCTGAAGCAGGCGCGGCTGCGGGGCGCGGTGGACAGCTACTACGCCTCGCCCGTGGCCGCCGACGGGAAGGTCTACATTCCGAGCCGCTCCGGCATCGTCGCGGTTTTGAAGGCAGGCGGCGATCAGGAGGTCCTCTCGCTCAACAAGCTCGACGAGGAGATCTACGCGACTCCCGCGATCGTGGGCAACCGGATCTACATCCGGACCGCGAATACCCTCTACTGCTTCGGTCTTTAGCGTCCAATGACTCGACTTCTACTCGCAGCTTTCCTTCTCTCGGTCGGCGTGGCCGAAGCGCAAACCGGCAAGTCGCGCGCCCGCGAGCTCGGAATCTCACCGCTGATCGGCGGCGTTCCCGGCGCGCTCGACGCCATCACCGATGTCGCGGGGGTCGAGGTGGGTCAAGTCACCTTGATCTCAGGTGAGGGCAAGCTCGTACGCGGCCAGGGTCCGGTCCGTACCGGTGTCACCATGATCCACCCTCGAGGCAAAGCAAGCGCGGATCCGGTGTTCGGCGCCTGGTTCACGCTCAACGGCAATGGCGAGATGACGGGAACGACCTGGCTTCAGGAAAGCGGCCTGCTCGAGGGACCGATCGGAATCACCAACACGCACAGCGTTGGCGTGGTGCGCGACGCGATCCTCGAATGGCAGGCCACGCGGCCCGGGCTCCAGCCGTGGGGTCTGCCGGTGGTGGCCGAGACGTACGACGGCCGTCTCAACGACATCAACGGTTTCCACGTGAAGCCGGCTCACACCATCGCGGCTCTCGACGGGGCCAAGGGGGGCCCGGTCACGGAGGGCAACGTGGGTGGCGGGACCGGCATGGTGTGCCACCAGTTCAAGGGCGGCATCGGCACGGCCTCGCGCGTGCTCGACGCGGCGCGCGGCGGCTACACCGTTGGGGTTCTTGTTCAATGCAACTTCGGACGGCGGCCGGATCTGCGCGTGGCCGGCGCACCGGTCGGGCAGGAAATCACCGACCTGCTGCCGCACCTCCCCACCTCAGGCACGACCAGTTCGGACGAGGAGTCGGGGTCGATCATCGTGGTGGTGGCCACCGACGCGCCGCTCCTTCCCCATCAACTGAAGCGCATCGCCACCCGCGTGGCCCTCGGCGTCGGCCGAAGCGGCGGAATGGGCGGCAACGGCTCCGGCGACATCTTCGTCGCCTTCTCCACCGCAAACCCGAAGACCGGCGGCAGCGATACGGTGACGAACGTCGCCATGCTTCCCAACACGCGGATGGATGCCTTGTTCGCCGCCACGGTACAGGCGACCGAGGAAGCGATCCTCAACGCGATGCTCGCCGCGGAAACGATGACGGGAGCCAACGGTGCCCGGGTCGAGGCTCTTCCGCATGACCGTCTGCTGGCCGCGCTGCGCAAATACTCGAGACTGAAGTGACTTCAATTCGTTGAACACGAATTCGCATCCGCGCGCTTGCGGGGCGTTGGTTCTTCGGCGGACAATGTCTCTATGAAACACACCGCCTTGATCCTCACGAGCGCTTTCGCCCTCTCCACGGTCGCGACCCAAGCCGCGACGCCTGTGAACTGGCCACAGTTCCGGGGCGGAAAGGCGGGAGGCGTCGCCGACGGTTCGACGCTGCCGACGCAGTGGTCCGCCAAGGAGAACGTCGCATGGGCGGCGGAGATCCCGGGGCATGGGTGGTCCTCGCCGATCGTCTGGAAAGACACGGTCATCCTCACCTCCGCGGTCAACACCGGGCAGTTCAAGGCGCCCTCGAAGGGGATCTTCGGCAACGACTACGCCGCTGAACTCAAAGCCGCCGGACACTCGGACGAGGAGATCCTGAAGCGCATCACCGCGCGCGACATCGAACTCACCAAGGAAGCCGAAGAGGTGAGCTACCGGGTCTTCGCCATCGACTCGAAGACGGGCAAGGTCAAGTGGCAGCATGAAGCCCACAAGGGCCTGCCGCCCGGCGGACGGCACCGCAAGAACACGTACGCGTCAGAGACGCCGGCCACGGATGGTGAGCGGATCTACGCTTCGTTCGGCGGCAACGTCGGCCTCTTCTGCTACTCCATGGACGGAAAGCAGCTCTGGAAGAAGACCTGGCCGCCCCAGCCCATCTACCTCGACTTCGGAACCGCGTCTTCACCCGTCGTTCACGGCGGCCGCGTGTATCAGATGCACGACAATGAAGGCGAGTCCTTCCTGGTGGCGCTCGACGCGAAGACCGGCGAGGAGGTATTCAAGACGAGTCGTAGCGGTTTCAAGGCCCGCTCTCAGTCCGGATGGGCGACGCCCTTCATCTGGGAGAACGGCGCCCGCACCGAAGTCATCACCATCGGCAAGGGCCTGGTGATCAGCTACGGCACGGATGGCAAGGAGATCTGGCGCCTTGGCGGCATGACCCAGGCGACACCCAGCCCGATCGCGGGCGAAGGCCTGCTCTTTGTGGGCTCAGGCTCGCAGGGCGAGACGAACCGGCCGCTGTTCGCAGTGAAGCCAGGCGCCACCGGCGACCTCACCACCGCCAAGGACGCTCCGCTCAACGAACACGTGAGCTGGTTTCTTCCCCGCTTCTCCGCCTACACCTCGTCGCCTCTTCTCTATCGCGGCCGCGTCTACGCGGTGAACGACAACGGCATCCTCCAGGTGGCCGACGCCAAGACCGGCAAGGAGATCTACAAGTCGCGCGTGGGCACGGGCAGCGCCACGTTCTCGAGTTCGCCGCTCGCGAGCGACGGCAAGGTCTATCTCCTCAGCGAAGACGGCGACATGTACGTCGTCGCGGCAGGCGATGAATACAAGGAAGTCGCGAAGAACTCTCTGGGCGAAATGAGTCTCGCGACGCCGGCCGCGGATGCCGAGAGCATCTATGTCCGGACCGCGACGAAGCTCTATCGCATGAAGGGCAAGGCAAAGTCCTGATCGCAACCCTTTGAGTCCCGCCGCGGCTCCTCTGCTCCAGGGGGGCTCGCGGACGGGTACCATTGGGCGCATGGCTGAGCGTCCCTGGCTGCGGTTCTATGGCGAGGTTCCAACGAGCCTCGAATATCCCGCGACCACGCTTTTCGAGGCGATCGCGGCCACGGCCCGACGCGTGCCCGACGACATCGCCTGGGACTTCCTCGGTTCGACGTGCACTTATCGCGACCTGATCGCAGCCATCGACCGCGCGGCCCACGCGCTCGCATCCCTTGGCCTGAAGCAGGGCGACCGAATCCTCATCTCGATGCCCACGTCCCCGCCCGGCGTCATCGCCTTCTACGCCGCGAACAAGCTGGGCGCGGTGGCGGCGTTGATCCATCCGCTCTCCACCGCGGCCGAAATCACGCACTACATAGACGCGAGCAAAGCGCGGATCGCGGTGGTGCTCGATGCGTTCTTCAGCACGGTCGAGGCGGCGACCCCGAAGACGCCGCTGACCGCGATCGTAGTCACACGCATCCCCGACTACCTCTCGCCGCTCAAGAAGCTTGGCTTCTGGCTGACCAAAGGGCGGAAGATCCGGAAGGTTCCGGCGGATCCGCGAGTGCGATGGTGGTCCGACCTGATGTCTGCGGGCGGGAAGGAACCGCTCTCGAGCCCGACCGCGTCGGTTTCGACCCACGATCCCGCGGCGATTCTTTTCTCGGGCGGCACTACCGGAGAGCCCAAGGGGATCCTGCTCTCGAACCACAACTTCATCGCCGAGAGCCTGCAAGTGGTGGCCTGGGGTGGAATTCGCCGCGGCGACGCGATGCTCGCGATCCTGCCTCTCTTCCACGGCTTCGGCCTCGGGGTGTGCGTGAACGCCGTCCTGATGGCGGGTGGCAAGTCGATACTCGTGCCCACGTTCACGCCGGAGGTCGTGGCGAAGCTCCTCCGCACGAAGCGACCGACCGTGATGGTGGGCGTGCCCACTCTCTTCGACGCGCTCGCGAAGGACAAGACGCTGCGCGGAGCGGATCTGTCCTGCCTGCGCGCATGCTTCTGCGGCGCCGACACGCTGCCGCGGCCGGTGAAGGAACGTTTCGAGGCGCTCGTGCGGGACTGCGGGGGCACGGTGAAGCTCCTCGAGGGCTACGGCCTCACCGAGGCGGTGTCCGCGATCATGGCCACGCCGCTCACGGAATACCGCGAGGGATCCATCGGCCTCCCCTTTCCCGACATGGACGCGATGATCTGTGCGTCGGGGACGAGCGACGCGGTCGAAGCGGGAGCCGAGGGCGAGATCTGCGTCTCCGGTCCTGCGGTGATGCTCGGCTACCTCGACGATCCGGAAGCCACGGCCCTGACCCTGCGCACGCACTCGGATGGACGCGTGTGGCTTCACACCGGCGACATCGGGAAGATGGATGCGGACGGCTTCTTCTACTTCACCAGCCGGCTCAAGCGCATGATCAAGTCGTCGGGATTCAACGTCTACCCCGCGCAGGTGGAGGCCGTGCTCTATCGCCATCCCCTCGTGGCCGACGCGTGTGTCGTGGGTGTACCCGACGAAGCGCAGGTCGAGAGGGTGAAGGCGTACGTGGTGCTGCGCGACCCGGCCCTGGCCGGCCCCGAGACGGAGAAGACACTCATCGCTCACTGCCGCGAGACGCTCATCAAGTGGTCGTGCCCGCGAGAGATCGAATTCCGGCCCGATCTGCCGAAGACACGAGTGGGAAAGGTCGACTACCGCGCGCTGGTTGAGGAACATGCGGCGAAACAATCCGCGGGAAAGGCATCGACGTGACCTCAACCGCCGGAACTCCTCACGGCGGCGATCGCGTCGCGGAAGCGCTTGTCGCCCACGGCGTGCCGATCATCTTCACCTTGTGCGGCGGCCACATCTCGCCCATCCTCGTGGCTGCGAAAGCTCGCGGCATTCGTATCGTCGACACCCGCGACGAGGTCACCGCGGTCTTCGCGGCCGATGCCTCGGCCAGGCTCACCGGCATCCCCGGCGTCGCTGCGGTTACCGCGGGCCCCGGACTCACCAACACCATCACCGCGCTCAAGAACGCGCAACTCGCGCAATCTCCGATCCTGCTCATCGGAGGAGCCGCGCCAACAGCTCTGCAGGGCCGCGGCGCGCTTCAGGATATCGATCAGCGTCCCCTGATCTCACCGCATGTGAAGCTCGTCAAGCAGATCCGCCGGGTGGCCGATCTCGGACCGGCGGTGAGCGAGGCTCTCGCCGTCGCCCGCGAAGGTATCCCCGGTCCTGTCTTCATCGAGTGTCCGGTCGACCTTCTCTACGAAGAGGCGACCATAAGGCAGTGGTACGTCGATGCCTCGGGTAAAGGCACGTCGATTCCCGATCGCGCGCTGCGCTGGTATCTCAACCGCCACGCCTCGCGGCTGTTTGCGGGGTCCTCGGAAGTGGGCGCCCCTCGCGTGCAGAACGTCATCGCCCCCGCGCCTGGCGAGGGAGCGGTGGCGCGGTCCGTCGCCGCGCTCCAGAAGGCCGAGCGTCCACTCATGGTCATCGGCTCCCAGTCGCTCGCCCAGGCCACAAATGCCGTCCGCCTCGCGACGGCGGTGACGCGGCTGGGCGTGCCCGTTTACCTCTCCGGCATGGCCCGCGGCCTTCTCGGACGCGATCATCCTCTGCAGATGAGGCACGAACGCCGGAAAGCGCTGCGCGAAGCCGACTGCGTGGTCCTCGCGGGCGTGCCCTGCGACTTCCGGCTCGACTACGGCAAACACGTGAAGCGTAACGCGACCCTCATCGCGGCCAACCGCAGCAGGAAGGAAACGCGGCTCAATCGCCGGCCGACCATCGCGGCCATCGGCGATGCGAGCCTGTTCATCGAACAACTCGCAGAACACTCGGGCGCGGACAAGGGTAGCCGCAACGAGTGGATTGCCGCCCTTCGCGAACGCGACCAGGTGCGGGAGACCGGGATCGACGCCCAGGCCCGGGGCTCCGCCGACACAGCCTCCGAGCACGTGAATCCCGTGGCGTTCTTCCGCGCGCTCGACCGCGCGGCCGGTGACGCTGCGCTGTTCGTAGCCGACGGAGGCGACTTCGTGGCCACCGCCTCTTACATCCTCCGCCCGCGCGGACCGCTCACCTGGCTCGACCCGGGTGTTTTCGGGACGCTGGGTGTGGGCGCCGGCTTCGCGCTCGGCGCGTCGCTCGCCCGGCCGGGTGCTGAAGTCTGGCTGCTCTGGGGCGACGGGGCCTCGGGTTACGGCCTGGCCGAGTTCGATACATTCGTGCGCCACGGCATCCCGGTGATCGCGGTGGTGGGCAACGACGCGGGCTGGACCCAGATCGCGCGCGAGCAGGTGAAGATGCTCAAGGACGATGTGGGCACGGTCCTCGCCCGCACCGCGTATCACGAAGTGGCTCGCGCCTTCGGAGCCGAAGGCATCGAGGTCAGACGCGCGGATGAGGTCGCAGATGCGTTGGCCCGTGCGCGCGCGTTCGCCGCGGCGGGACGGCCGGTGCTGATCAACGTCTGGCTCGACAAGACCGATTTCCGCGAGGGCTCGATCTCGATGTGACGCCGCCGTAGTTCTGTCGTAGGCGTCATCCCGAGGAGGCATTCGACGCAGACCGACGAGGGATCTCTCACTCCGCGTCGCCGGGGTGTAATGTCACACCAACTCTCATGCCCCTCAGGCTCGCAGCGTCACTGGTAAGCGCATTCTTTCAGGCGCAGGCCGCACCGCTCCCTGCAACCGTCGACTGCGCGGTGACCATCGAGAAGGAGAATCGCGAGAGCGCGCTCGCCCGATTCAAAGCAGGCGAGAAGGCCATCGAGGGTTCGAAGTGGCCGGAGGCCGAAGCCGCCCTGGTCAAGGCCGTGGCCTTCGACCCAACCCTGGCGATCGCGCACTATGGCCTGGGTCAGACGTACATGTCGATGCAGCGGTTCCCGGATGCGGTGCGATCGTTCACCCTGGCCCGCGACGCTTTCCGCTGCTTCCCCATGTCGGCCGAGGATCGGAAGAGCCGCACCGACGAGATCCTCGAACTGCGCGAAGCAGTGAGGGCGCTCGACCAGAGGCGGGTCAAGGACATCGCGGTCAAGTGGAAGGAGGCGAACGGGGACGTGGCGACACCCGGTTCAAAGATGCGAACCATCCGGGACGCGGAACAGCGGCTCGCCGAACTCGAGCGGTCGCTCAAGGACACCGATCCTTCACCCCCCGGGGTGACCTTGGCGCTCGGCACCGCGCTGTTCCAGACCAACGCGATCGTGGAGGCGGAGGCCGCATTCCGCGAGGTCCTGTCTCGCGACCAGGGCTCGGGCGACGCGCACCACAACCTGGCCCTCGTCCTGACCATCACCGACCGACTCGACGAAGCTGAGCGGGAAATCGCAGCCACGGAGAAGGCGGGTGTGCCCGTTCATCCGCGGCTGAAGCAGGAATTCGACCGCCGCAAAGCGCTCAAACCCCGCTGAAGGCGCGCTCGCCCGTTCATCAGATTCTTGAACGTTGCGGGAAACGCGCTTTCCCGGCGGCGGGATGGTGAAAGGCGCCGTCCATCACCAGGCGGTGTGCGTCAGATACATGTGCGATTCGCCCTCCTGCTCGCGGCCGCGGTTTCCGCCTACGCGCAATCCGGGTCGACCGAGACCGGCACCCCCGGATCGAAGACGTTGGCGACGCCGGGCCTCACGCGAGCCCTGGGATACTACGATTCGACTTTGAAGCGCGTGGTGCTTCTGGGCAGCGCCGGCGACTTGAGGGCGGCGAGCCGGGATCGGGTTTGGAGCTGGTCAGGGACGCGTTGGGAACTGATGACCGAAGCAGGTCCACGATCTCGAGGGAACGCGGGTGCGGCCTACGATGCGCGGCGGGGCGTGGCGATTGTCGCCGGCGGACTAGCGCGAACGGCCGACGATTCTTCCTTCGAAGTTGTGGGCGACAGCTGGGTGGGGACGGAGGTCAACTGGCAACGCATTCGCGGAACCGACGTCAGCGCCCGCGACCATCTCTCGATGGCTTTCGACGAGGGACGCGGCACCGTGCTTCTGTTCGGCGGCATTCCGAAAGGGCGCGCGACGCCGTGGCCGTCCGATACGTGGGAATTCAAACCCGGGGGGTGGACACGCATAGCGACCGAAGGCCCGGCTGGTCGGGCACGCTCAGCCCTCGTGTACGACAAGAAGCGGAAACAGGTCGTTCTCTTTGGCGGAGTGGGCGCGGAACCCGCGCGCGGAGAACCCCAGCCCTTCTTCAACGACACCTGGGTCTGGGAACGGGACAGCTGGCGCAAAGTGGCGGAGGGTGGGCCGCGGGCCCGCTACGCCCATGGCATGGTGTTCGACGAGCGCGCGGGCGTCGTTCTGCTTTATAGCGGCGCTGCGGCGCATCGCGACGCCCCGCTGAGCGACATGTGGCAGTGGGACGGCATGCGATGGACGGAGATCCCGCTCGCGGGTCGCACACCCGGCCATCGCTATCAGCCCATCATGGTGTACGACCGCGCCCGCGGAAAGACGGTGCTCTACGGCGGACTTCAGGACGCGAAGGACGATACCTGGGAGTGGGACGGACGGGAGTGGAAAGAGGTCCGGGGGCTGCCGCTTACTTGATGACCTTCGCTTCTTCGATGATCACGGGGTAGGCGTATCCGGCGGTGAAGTCGCGGTCGACCCCGACCTTGCCGCGCACGCTCACGATGTCGCCCTTCGCGACCACGGCGTCGGTGGTCACGGTGATGTCGTTGTCGCCCTTCTCCGCCGTGCCCGAGCCATCGCGGAGGTGGATCCAGTTCTTGCCCATGATCTCCGGATTGAACTTCACGACCTTGGCTCGAATCACGACTTCCTTGCCGCCGAGTTCCTTGCGCTGGGCCCAGACCTCCGCCACCGTCCGCGCATCCTTGCCCGTCGCCTTGTCGACCTTGGCGTCACCCAGGATGTCACCCACCTGCGATGCCGAAGCGGCGGAGGCGCTCGAAGTGGCGGGATGTCCGGCCGGAAGTTCCGCGGCCGCGGCCATCGCATCGAGATTCGCGGCGCCCGCGAGGCTCCCGAAGAGGATGTGGTCGAACTTGCGATTCAGCGTCTTGCTCTCGAAGTTCTCCATCCACATGGCGTTTCCGATCGTGATCTCGGCGCCCTTGCTCAGCGTGGTTTGATTCACCGCCGCCCAGGCCTCGCCATTCGCGGTCTTGAGGCGCACGTAGGTGTAAGCGCCCGCGTCCATGGTCTCAAGAACGGTGCCGGTGACCGCGGTGGGATCCGCGGCCATAGCCTCGGTCTTGGCCGGGGCCGGGGGGGCCGCCTTGGTGTCGGCGGCGGTGGCGCCCGCTTTGCCGCAGCCTACGAGGAACAGGGGAAGGATGAGGATGGCGATCTTCAGCATGGACAAGGTTTATCACGCCGGGATGGCCGGATCCGCTGATGCATATGCACCAAACCGCCTGTAAAGGGATCAGCGCTCGCGTTCGAGGAGCTTCACCAGCGCGCCCAGCAGGTCGTTGTCGGTCAGGATCCCCACGAGTTTCCCGTCTTCGAGGACCGGCAGGGCGCCGTACTTGCTCGACCACAGGGTGCGCGCGGCGTCGACCAGGGGCGCATCCGGTGTCGTGGTGACGAGGTTCTCGATCATGATGCGGTTGACCGGGGTCCCCTCCATCACCGCCAGGAACTCCTCCTGGGTATCCGAAAGGGTCGAGGGCTCGGCCCGCTTGAGGTCGCCCTCGGTGAGCAGGCCCACGAGTTTCCCGTGCGCGACGATGGGGATGCGTCGAATTTTGCGGAGGCGCATCAACTGGAGCGCTTCCATCAGGTTCTCCTCCGGCGACAAAGTCAGCGGAT
This sequence comes from uncultured Acidobacteriota bacterium, assembly GCA_964396875.1. Lineage (GTDB taxonomy): Bacteria > Acidobacteriota > Vicinamibacteria > Fen-336 > JAGNNV01 > JAGNNV01. The sequence continues at coordinate 15,940 of CAYNHK010000105.1, forward strand.
CCGGAGTCATGACATCGCGAACGCGGAAAGGGGCAGCCACGGAGCCGAGCCTATCCGATCTTGCGCTTGCCCCAGGTCGGCGGCGGAGGTTCCTTCATCATGCGATCCACCGGCTTCTCCTTGAGCATGCGGAGGGCTTCCTGCACCGCGCGCTCGAGTTGCGGATCGCGCCCCGCGATCACGTCCTTCGGGAAATTCTCGACCTCAATGTCCGGGCCGACGCCTTCGTTCTCCACCGCCCACTTGCCGTCGCGGGTGAAGAAGCCGCCGCGCGGGGCGATCATCGTCCCGCCATCGAGGAGTGCCGGGGAGTCGGCGGTGTGAACGAGGCCGCCCCAGGTCCGGGT
>CAYNHK010000106.1:0-16224 GCA_964396875.1 uncultured Acidobacteriota bacterium
CGTCCACCGCGGCCACGGTGACGATTCCGGAAGCCGCGCCGTTGAGCGAGGGTGAGAGGAGGCAGGCGTCGGTCGCGGCATTGCCCGCGGCGATCGCGAAGAAGATGCCCTGTCCCGAAGCCGCTTTCACCGCTGCGTCCAGGGAGGGCGAGATTCCGCCGCCCACGCTCAGGTTGATGACGGAGGGACCGGTTTGATTCCCGGCTACCCAGTCGATACCCTTGATGATCGAGGCGCTCGTGCCGTTGCCCGAGCAGTCAATCACCCGGACCCCCACCAAGGGAACTCCGGGGGCCACTCCGCTGATCCCCATGTAGTTGTTCCGCGCCCCGATGGTTCCGGCGACGTGCGTGCCGTGGCCGTGGCAGTCCGCGTTTGGTCCGTCCGCGAAATTCACGTGGCGGACGAGGTTCAAGTCGCCGCCCCGGCCGTCGATGCCGGAGTCGAGCACGTAGACGGTCACACCGCCGACATCGTCGGGAAGGGCCTCGCCGAAGTCGATGGGTCTCGGAGCCGCGCCGATCCGGGCGATACCCCAGGGTACTCGCTGGTCCGCGGAGGTCATCTCGACGCTGACCGAGATCGACTCCACGAGAGGCTCGTACCGCAGGCCCTCGATCTGCTCCTCGTTGAGATCCGCCACGAAGCCCTGCAGCACCTTCGAGTAACCGTGTGTGGCCTTGAACAGATGCGTGCTTTCGAGCACCTGGATCGCGCCCTTGACGGACGGGCTCAGGTAGCCCCAGCCATCAGGGTCGAGGATCTCGCGTTCGTCCAGAATGAAGCGACGCTCGAACGCGTCCAGCGTGGGCCCCCGCTCGAGGGTGACCAGCGACTGCGCGGCTTCGGCGGGAACCGCGGTCAGGAGGGCGGCGAACGCCAGCGTCGCAATACCGAGCAGCCGCCCCATGATGACCGGAAGTATGGGCCATGGCGACGCCGGTCTGCAAACGCGCCCCGAACCCGGGATAATCAGGCGCATGAAAGCTCGAGGCTGTTTGATCGTGCTGGCCGTCGGGCTTGCTCTCATGGCGCTCGCCCTCGCCCTTGTGGGCCCCACCATTGTCCGAGAGGGCGGGAAGTTCTACGAACCCATCGCGAAGATGCAGGGGGCGCAGAAGGACTTCGAGGCCTGGAGTCGGGAAAAGGCCTTCAAGAAACCCGCGCACACCGAACTCTCGAGCGCACAACTGGAGCGGTTCCTGAAACTGCGCCGCCATCTCGACGCCGTCGACGAGAAGAACCCGCTCCCCGTCGACGACATGCGGAGAAACGAGCGACCCAGCGTCGCCCAGATTCAGGGGCTGATCGAAGGAGTGGGCGGCGCGGTTACCGGCCGCATGGACGCGTATCGCGAGGCCGATATGACCCCAGAGGAGTATGGATACATCGAACGCGTGGTCTATCGGCTCTGGCTCCGCCCGCTGCGCGCGAAGGGCCTCGACCCTGCCGCGGTTTCACGGGTCGCGAAGGAGCTTTCCGACCTTGCGGCGGCGGAGAAGGACGCGGCGGTGGCGAGCCGCCTCAGGCAACTCGCCCGGACGATAGCGGCGCGGCGCGTTCCCGCTCCTCCGGAATTCCCGGCGGAGGTTCACTCGCTCCTTCTCGAACGCGCGACGGAGATCGACGCTTTGATCGATGCGGGCAGATCGGGATCCTCAGGACGAAATCGCGTGGACTTCTAGACGCCTGCGCGGCAGGAGGGCTCGGGTCCTCAGCCTCCGAGCAGACCCACCACCTTGCCGTCGACCAGATCCATACGCTCGGCCTGCGGCGTGGCGTTGAGGCCTGGCATGCGGATGATGTCGCCGAGGAGAGGAACCACGAAGCCCGCCCCCGCCGCCACCACTACGCTCTTAACTGTCACCGTGAAGCCGGTCGGCCGGCCCGGCTTGTTGGCGTCGTCCGAGAGAGACATCTGCGTCTTGGCCATGCAGACGGGTGCGCCCGCGAATCCGAGGCGTTCGGCCTGTTTGAGGTCGCGTTCGGCGGCGGGCGAGTAAGCGACGCCCGCGGCGCCATAGACCTTCGTGCAGATCTTCTCGATCTTCTGCTTAAGCGGTTCGTTCCATTCGTAGAGCCGCTTCATCGGCGAGGGCGACACGGCATGCTTGACCACCGCCTCCGCGAGTTCCTTGCCGCCCTCGCCCCCGCGGGCGAAGACATCGGAATCGGCGCAGGGAACACCAAGGCGGTCGCACAGCCCGCGAACCACCGCGAGTTCTTCGGGGCTGTCCGTGTGGAAGCGGTTCAGGGCCACGATGGGGTTGTGACCGAACAGCCGGGCGTTCTCGATGTGTTTCTCGAGGTTGGGCAGACCGCGCTCCACCGCGGAGGGCTCGGGAGTCGCGAGGTCGTCCTTCAGGAGGCCGCCGTGGCGCTTGAGCGCGCGGATGGTGGCGACCAGGACGATGGCGGCGGTTTGAAGACCGGCCGAAGCGCATTTGATGTCGATGAACTTCTCGGCTCCGAGGTCGAGGCCGAAGCCGGCCTCGGTGATCGCCCAGTCGGCGTGGGCCAGGGCCATGTTGGTGGCGATCACGGAGTTGCAGCCGTGCGCGATGTTGGCGAAGGGACCGCCATGGACGAATGCGGGCACGCCCTCGCAGGTCTGCACGAGGTTGGGCTGGATCGCGTCCTTGAGCAGGATCATCAGGGCGCCCGTGGCCTTGAGGTCGTTCGCGGTGACCGGCGCGCCATCCTTGTCGACCGCCACGATCAGGCGACCGAGGCGAAGGCGCAGATCATCCCGGTCTCTTGAAAGGCACAACACCGCCATGATCTCGGAGGCCGGAGTGATGTCGAAGCCGGTCTCGCGCGGAACGCCCTCGAGCGCCCCTCCGAGTCCGATGATCACGCGCCGCAGGGATCGGTCGTTGAGATCGATGACGCGCCGCCACAGGATCTTCCGCGGATCGATGCCCCGGGGATTCCCCGCGTGAATGTGGTTGTCGACGAGAGAGGCGAGCAGATTGTTAGCGGAGGTGATCGCGTGGAAGTCGCCGGTGAAGTGGAGGTTGATGTCCTCGGCGGGAACCACGATCGATTTGCCTCCGCCGGTGGCTCCGCCCTTCACACCGAAGGTGGGTCCGAGCGAGGGTTCGCGCAAAGCGAGGCAGACCTTCTGGCCGATCTTGGCCATCCCCTGAGCGAGACCGATCGAGGTCGTCGTCTTGCCTTCGCCTGCCGAGGTCGGCGTCACCGCCGAGACCAGGATGAGCTTGCCGCGGGACGGCCTTGAGGCCAGGGCCTCGAGCCGGATCTTGGCCTTGTCGTCGCCATAGGGGATCAGATGCTCACGAGCGATTCCGAGATCTTTGGCGACATCGGCGATAGGGCGCACAACGGACATGGAGGGCTCCTTGGGAGAGTATGGGATGAGGGCTTGCAGTTCGTGGAATTGCGGCTCCCAGAGCCTAGACGACTCGGGGAGGGGGCTGTCGATGGTTCGATCGCATCATGTTCGCGATGAGGCCGCGAGCCGAGGTCTGCTATCTTCGCCGGTCACGGAAGATGCGCGAAACGACCCTCTGGCGTCGCAGAATCGGCATGAGCGTCCTGGTGGCGCTCATCGGTCTGCTGGGCCTTGCCGATTTCCTGCCTCATACCGACGACGGTTGCGAGGTTGAACTCCACTGTATCGCCTGCCGGGCCCATCTCGGCCCCATCACCGATCTCACCGCTCCGAAGTTCATCTTCAGCGGCGCGAGCCAGGTCGTCGCGATGGTGCGGGCGCAGGATCAGCGCCCTCACGACGCGCCTCAACACCTCCTTCCTCCCGGTAGAGCTCCTCCCCTCTCGGCCTGAAGCCGTCGTCGTTTCTTTGTCCGGCGCGAGCCCCACATGGCGGCCGCCGGCATCAACCCTTCAGGTCTGATTCCCATCTTCGAGGAGCCCGTTTTCAATGCGTCTGTCTTTTCTGTCTTCTTCCCGACGTGTCCGCGTGAGTGGACTCGTCTCCGTTCTCGGCCTGCTCGCTTCGACCGTCTTTGCCCAGGACACGTCGATCGCCGGCAAGGTCACCACCATCGACGGTGCGCCGGTGAGTGGCGCACACGTTCGCATCGTCGAGCTTGCCCGCCACACCGATGCGGGTGCTGACGGTGCTTACCGCTTCGATGCCGTGCCCCGCGGTTCGTACCTCGTCGAGGCGCGTTCTGACCGGTTCGGATCCCAGATCGTCCGTGTCGAAGCTTCGGCTCCAGGCTCCGTGGAGGCAAACATCGTCCTGAGCGTCGCCGTTCACCGCGAGGCCATCGTCGTGACCTCCGGTGTCGAAACCGCTTCTCTGGCCGAGAGCGCGAAACCCATCACTGTGCTCGCGGGTCTCGACCTCGCCTCCCGCCTCAAGTCGACGCTGGGCGAAACCCTCGCCGAACAGCCCGGCGTGAGTTCGACCTCCTTTGGTCCGGGGTCGAGCCGCCCGGTCATCCGGGGCATGGGCGGCGACCGGGTCCGGCTGCTGCAAAGCGGAATCGGCATGGCCGATGCCTCCAACACGAGCCCCGATCACGCGGTCAGCTTCGACCCGCTCTCGGCCGAGCAGATCGAGGTCCTACGCGGGCCGGCCACTCTCCTTTATGGAAGCACCGCGATCGGCGGGGTCGTGAACGTCATCGACGGACGCATTCCAGAGTCGAAGCAGGAGAACCCGATAGGGGGCGTCTTCGACCTCGCCCTGGGCAGCGTCTCGAGCGAAAAGCAGGGAGGCGCCTCTCTGCAAGGCGGCCGGAACAGGTTCGCCTGGCATGTCGATGCTCTTCGGCGCGAAACGGATGACGTCAGGATCCCGATCGCCGACGGTCGGATTCCCAACTCTGCGACCGAGAACACCGCGGCTTCGGTGGGCGCCTCGTTCATCGGTGACCGAGGCTTCTTCGGCGCGAATGTGTCCCTCTTCGACAGCGCCTACGGGATCCCGACCGGGGGCGACCACGAAGGCGAGGAGGAGGGTCATGGCCACGAGGACGTGGTGATCGACCTCAACCAGCGGCGTCTTGACCTGAAGGGCGGCATTCGCGAGCCGTTCGGCGCGTTTCGCGGCGCGAAGTTCCGTTTCGGCGTCTCGGACTACCAGCACCGGGAACTGGAGGGCGAGGAAGTGGGCACTCGTTTCGAGAACCAGGGTTACGAGGGGCGCCTCGAGTTACTACACAAGCCGATCGGCGCCTCGAATGGAGCCTTCGGCTTCCAGGTCCAGGGCCGCGATCTCACGGTCACCGGCGCCGAGGCCTTCCTGCCCCCGAACCGGACCAGTTCGATCGCCGCCTTCGTTCTCGAAGAGGTGGGGCGAGGCCGGACCCGGCTCGCCCTTGGCGGCCGTATCGAACGTCAGACCGTCGAGGTGACCGGGGGCGATTCGAGAACGATGACGGGCGCGAGCGCTTCGGTCGGGCTCACGGTCCGTGCCGAGAAGGGGTTCTCGATCGGGGTCAGCCTGGCCCACTCCGAACGCCTTCCCGGGGCCGAGGAGCTGTTCTCCGATGGACCCCACGCCGCGACGAACGCCTTCGAAGTCGGCGATCCGAACCTCGCGAAGGAGAAGAGCCTGGGTCTTGACGCCTCGATCAAGAAGAGCGGCGGACCGGTCAACGCCGAGATTTCGTTCTTCCGGAACGCGTTCAGCGGTTACATCTTCGAGCGATTCACCGACGAAGAGGAGGACGGACTGCGCGTGGTTCGCTACGAGCAGCGCGACGCCTTGTTCTGGGGCATGGAGGCTCAGGCGAGCCTCCAGCTCTTCGAGAAGGCCGACCGGCATCTCGACCTCGAGGCCTCCGCAGACTATGTGCGGGCCCGCCTCGATCCCACCGATGAGCCGCTGCCCCGCATCGCCCCGATGCGCCTCGGTTTCGGTCTCCACTATCGCGACTCCCGACTCGACCTCCGCGGCGAGGTCCGGCGTGTGCGGAAGCAGGATCGGGTCTCGGAGTTCGAATTCGCCACCCCGGGGCATACCTTCATCAACGCGACCGCCAGTTACCGGATCTTCGGGGGTACGCGCACCGTCACCGACATCGTGCTACGAGGAACCAACCTCGGGAACGCCGAAGGCCGGAACCATGTCTCCTACCTGAAGGACATCGTTCCGCTGCCCGGCCGGGACATTCGCGCGTCTCTTCGTTTCCAGTTCTAGGAGCCTGCGCGCGACCAGGGCTCCAGAGGCCATGCGAAGATCCTCCCTGCCGGCCCTCAGCGCAAGCTGACGGCCGAGTCAGGGAGATCACGCATGGACAACTCTGCCGCACACCATCAACGGATCGCGCGAATGACTTTCGCATCGGTCTACCCGATGTATGTCCAGAAGGTAGAGAAGAAGGGCAGAACGAAGGAGGAGCTGGATCAGGTCATCAGGTGGTTAACCGGCTTTGATTCGAGGAAGCTGCTTCAACTGATCGAGAAGAAGGTGACCTTCGAATCGTTCTTCGAACAGGCTTCGCTGAACCCCAACGCCACTCTCATCACCGGAGTCATCTGCGGGTATCGCGTGGAGGAGATCGAGAATCCTCTGACCCGGAAGGTTCGTTACCTCGACAAGCTGGTGGATGAGTTGGCGAAGGGTCGAAAGATGGAAAAGATCCTACGTTCCGGTAGCTAGAACGCCCTCCTCGCCTCGAGCCGAACCCGCCGGATCCAGGCGCGCTCCACCGGGTCGGCGGTCTCCTTGAAGCGCTGCCATTGGCCCACGATATGAAACGAAGTCGTGGACAATGGCGCGAAACCCAGGTCCAGCCGATGTCCATCCCAGCCGGTTCCCCAGAAGAAATCGTCGCCCGCGTAGGCGGCGAGCGTCAAGTCGCGATCGACGGTCGCGTACGTGTACTCGCCCCGCACGCGCGCATCGCGGAGGGATCCCGCGATGAGGGCCGCCCACAGACCGGCGGGCTTTCCGGCCGCTCTGTGGTTGATCGCGTAGTTGACGACGACTTGAAGCGGGACGCGCGAATCCCACCGGAAACGGCCGACGAGGTCGACGATCCCGAAGTTGCGCCCGAGCGCGCTCGACGGCGATCGGGTGTTTTGCCGTCGGATTACGCTGTCGAGGTGCTCCGTGCGATCGAAGCGCAGATAGCTCGCGGTCAGATCGGCGCGCTTCGAGGATCCGACGCCAAAATCCACTGAGACGCCCGTAAGCGTCGTCCCCGACCCCAGGAAAGAGCCGGCCGAATCCCGAAAGACGTGGCTCCCGCGCGAGTACACGGCTGACAGGCGCAGGCTCTCGAGGCCCGACTCCTCGGACACGCGCGTCCACCTCGCCACCGCCCCCTGCACCCGCAGGTCGCGATCCCACACCATTTCCGTCACGCGAAACGGCATCACCATGCGTCCGGCGTCGATCTCGAGGTCAGGCAGTGGATTGATTCCGAGCGACGCGAGATCGAGTCGGATGCCGCGTGAGTCGTAATTATCCCGAATCGGCCGGACCGGCAGCGTTACGTCCGTGGGTCCCGTGTTCGTGTCGGAGGAGAAGTTGATTTCCGCGCCGGCGATGAGCCGCAGAGACGACACCCGGGTCTCGATCCGGGGCCGAAACTGGAGGCGGCCCCTCTGGTCTGGCCCCACGGTGTGGCACTGGGCGCACGGCGTCGTGAAGAGGTTCTTGGTCCACTCCTGCCGCGCCAGGAGATCGCCCTTGAATCGAGGCGGCTCCGATTGAGCGAGGGCCGGTCGGGAGGCGACAGCCACTAACAGCGCCGCGCTGACGACGAACCAGTGTCGTGAACCCATGGAGGCAGACTATCCGAGGGTTGTCATACCATACGTGCGCTTCCCCTTGACGGGGCGGGGTCAAACTGCGGTGGGGCCATCCCTGGGGCGGTCGGCGAAGTGTCACATCGTGAGCCGAGGCGCCATAGGGGGCCTTCCTACCATGGCATTCCGAGGAATGTCATGAAGCTATTTCACCGAAACGTCCGCTGCCTGGTCCTGTCGGCCGCTTTCGCGGCTTCAGGATGCGCGTCGCTCGTCCGTCCCACCGTGGAGCGCTTCGTTCCGGCTTCGAGCACACCGAACACCGGTATCGAACGATTTGTGTTCGACGACTTCGGGCTTCTCGATCTCCGGAACCATCAGGCCGGCACGTTGCCCTGGAAACTGGTCGCGACCGCCCTGGTGATTTCCGAGGCGCAACGCCTCGGTCTCCCCACGGATCGCGAGGCCCTCCCAAAGATTCTCGAGCGATTCGGCCTTCTTGTCCCGGAAGCGGTCGCGAACTGGCCGCTCGACGCTGGCCCGGTCCCGACGCTGGGCGAAACGATCGGCCAGACCCGGCGGCTCGCGAGGTCGCGTCTCGGCGGGTTTGAGATCGAACTCCGCAGCCCCGGCTGCCCTTTGTGCCATTCGGGGGTGATGTACGACGCGAGCGGAAAGCCCACGCGTTCGGCGTGGCTCGGGATTCCTAACTCATCCCTGCAACTCGACGAACTCAACCGCGCGATCCCTGCTTCATTGCGGGCAGCGATGCGTGATGAGGCCGAGTTGCTTGGCGCCTTGCGCCGCCTCTTTCCCGAGGCGTCGCCGCGCGAGATCCGGACTTATGAGCGCGCGGTCCTGCCCCGTGTCCGAGCGCGCCTGCGGGACACCAATTGGGGCGTGGACCGGCTGCTTCCCTTCGACAACGGTGGCGCGGGCACGGTCAACAACGTCGCGGCACGCCTGATCGCCGGGGGTGCCGTCCCCTTGTCGACCTTCCGCACCGACCAGAACGCGATCGTCAGCATCCCGATTCTCACCAGTCGCGGCTTCCGGACTTCGTTGATGTGGGATGGCGCTTACGTCGCGCCGGGGGCTCCCCGTTTCGAACCGGTCACGCGCGCCCAGGCCGAGGAGCGCGGCTCAGCGCCCCATGCCGCTCTTCTTGCGGTCTTCTCGATCGGGGAGGGCGGCATCCACCCTTCGCGCGTGCCCCGGCGGCTGGCCTCGTTTCAGGAACTGGCCCGTGGTCTTGATTACCTGACCCCGCCGCCATTTCCGGGCGTCATCGATCGCGATCTCGCCGCAGAGGGCGAGAGGACCTTCGCGAATCTTTGTTCGTCGTGCCACGGCGACTACGAAACGCGCGAAGGCCGGCCAAGGCTCCAGTCGTATCCGAACCGGCTCGTGTCCCTTGCGCGGATCGGGACCGACCCGAGGCGAGCGCAGGTCGTCACGAGCGCCGTGGCGACCACCCGCGCCAACGGCCGCTCGCGTACCGCCTTCCGCTACGCGCAGATCGAACCGACGTCCGGTTACGTCGCGCCGATTCTGGATGGGGTCTGGACCACTGCGCCGTACCTGCACAACGGCTCCGTCCCGACGCTCTGGCACCTGATGCATCCAGACGCGCGACCTACGACTTTTGAAGTGGGTGGTCATCGACTCGACTACGACCGCATGGGCATAGCCCTTGAAGGAGACGAAGACTCCGGCTGCCAGACGCATCTTCGATTTCCAGACGGCTGGACGCCCCGCTCGATCAGCTCGATCTACGACACTCGTCTTCCCGGCCGGTCGAACGCGGGACACGAGTTCCCGTTCGATGCGATGAGCGAGGCCCAGAAACGCGCGGTGATCGAGTATCTCAAGCTATTCTGAACCGCCCATCGCTCGTCGCCTCTCCAGCCGCTCGCGGATCGCCGGCCATTCGCTTCGGAGGATCGAGTACATCACGGTATCGCGGACCGTGCCGTCTCGGCGGGCCGCGTGATGCCGGATCACGCCGTCACGATGGGCGCCCAGCTTTTCGATGGCCTGTTGCGAGCGCGTGTTGAGAATGTCCGTCCGCAAGCCCACGACTTCACAGCCGAGACCGTCGAACCCGTGGGCGAGCAGAAGCAGTTTGCACGACGTGTTGACGTGCGTGCGCTGGCAGCGCTTCGCGTACCAGGTGTAGCCGATCTCCACCCGGTCGACCGCGGCCACGATGTCGTGGTAGCGGGTGCTGCCCACGATCTCATCGCGACCCAAATCCCGGATGGCCCACGGGAGCATGTGGCCGGCGCGCTGACCCTCGAGGGCGGTCTCGATGTAGGCCGCCTCCTGACCGGGGGCGGGAACGGAAGTGAAGTGGAGTTCGTACAGGCGACCGTCGCCCGCCGCTCTCCCCAGGGCCTCCGCGTGATCCGGCGACAAGGGCTCGAGGCGCATGCCGTGGCCCTCCAGAACAATGGGGCGTGGTTCGATCATGGCCCGAGACTACTCGCAAACGAAAGTGACATCCGGACCCGCGGTTGTTATCCTGATCGGAAGCCCGCTTATGACTCAGAACTCGCCTCCATTGCCGGCCACGTCCGACCTTCCCGTCGCGACCGCGCCATCGCGTCTGGGCTCAATCGCCGCGGAACTGGTGGCCCTGGCGCCCACCCAGGCTGCGAAGATGCTCGATCCGCTCCCCGACGCCGAAGCGGCCACGGTTCTCGCCATGCTGAGCCCGGCGGTGGCCGAGGACATCATGCTCGCGATGGGGGAGGAGAGGCGGAAGACCGTCATCGCCGCCGCGCCCCTCGCCGACGCCAACCAGTGGACCGCGAACTTCACGTATCCCGACGACTCGATCGGTCGTCTCATGGAACCTCCGCGCGCGGTGTTCCGGCCCGAGCTGACGGTCGCCGAGACCACGGAACGGATTCGCGAGCTGGTGAAGAACGTGTTCGTCACCTACGGATTCGTGGTCGACGGTGCGGGCGTGCTCCTCGGCGTGGTCGCGATGCGCGACCTGCTCCTCGCGAGCAAGGACGCTACGGTCGAGAGCGTGATGTTGCGGAATCCGTTCTCCCTCGCTCCCGACCTCGACGCGATCGACGCCATGAAGCTCGTGGTGAACCACCATTTCCCGGTGTATCCGGTCTGCGATCCTGCGGGGCGTCTGGTGGGCATCGTCCGCGGACGGACCCTCTTCGAACAGCACGCGTACGAGATCAGCGCCCAGGTCGGCGCCATGGTCGGCGTCGAGAAGGAAGAGCGTCTTTCGACCCCCTGGAACACCAGCCTCAAGTATCGCCACCCGTGGCTTCAGCTCAATCTCCTGACTGCGTTCATCGCGGCGGGCGTGGTCGGCTACTTCCAGGACACGATCGACCAACTCGTGGTTCTTGCCGTGTTCCTTCCCGTTCTGGCGGGCCAGTCGGGGAACACCGGCTGTCAGGCCCTTGCGGTCACGCTTCGCGGAATGACGCTGGGTGAGCTCAAGCCCGGACGCGAGAGGACGCTCGTGATGAAGGAGGGCCTGCTCGGGTTCATGAACGGCGCGTTCGTGGGCGTCACCGCTGGTCTGGGCATGTTCGTGGTGGCGACCCTTCAGAAGAACGAGAACGCGGGCCTTCTGGCCCTCTCGGTCTTCCTGGCCATGATCGGAAGCTGCATGATCAGCGGCCTTTCTGGTGCGTTGATTCCCATGACCCTCAAGCGTCTTGGTCTGGACCCCGCGACCGCCTCGAGCATCTTCCTGACCACCGCCACCGACGTGGCCAGCATGGGACTTTTCCTGAGCCTCGCGCGCTTCCTGATTCTCTAAAGGTCCACGTGAGGATCGGTGCGGTAAGCCGATCCCATGCGACAGAGTTCGTCGAGGACTTCCGCGAAGAGTCCGTAGAGATTCTTCAGGCGATCCATGTCCTTGATGATTCCATGCGCGAGAAACTGGAGTTCGTCGACGCCTTCGGGAAACGTCGGGCCGAACCAGCCCTCGTCCGCTTTCACCGATAGCTCGACCTCTGGTTGCGCCCGCAACAGCTCGCGAATGCGCGCCGTCTGGAACAGCTGTCGCACCTTCGCCTCGTCGTTGCCCTGGATGATGAAGTCGTGATCGAAAGCCGCGTCGCCGATCGGGATGTCCTGCATCCCGAGCATCTTCCCAAGGCCGCTCAGGGAGTTGCGCCGGTAGATCCGGAAACGAAATCCGCCCGGGTTGACATACGGAGCGCGCATCCGCGTGTAGACGATCGTGACCTGGCCGGTCGAAACCGCGTATTTGTCGAGGGTGAACGTCCATTCGCCATGGCTCGCCTGGACCTTGTCGCCTTTCCAGAAACTGCCGTCGACGTAGGTCCCGTGGACCTCGCCGCTGAACTGCCGCCAGATCGCCTCGCGGCTCGGCCCGAAGAGTTCGCGCAATGGCTTCAATTCAGAAACTCCACCGCGAAGCGAACTTCGTGGGGGTGAATCTCGGAATAGGCAGAGGAGCGAGGGTATCCCCACCTCTCTTGAGGAGGGCACGCACGTCCTTCTTCTCACCCGTTGCGTAGTAGTGAAGCAGGTACTCGAAGTCGGCCCGCCACCAGTCCGAGGCCCAGCCGTCGAGGTCCGTGACCCCGGCCTCGTGAAGGAGGGTGATGCCGAGCCGGGTGGCGCCCTGTTCGTACTCCGTGATCGCGGCCATCTCCTCGGGCGTCTTGCCCACGGCCACGTTGAGGCCGAGGGCTCGATATTCGTCCGAGACATTCCACTGAACCGTGTGCCCGAAGAGATGAACGAGCACGAAGAGGGCGATCTCGAGATCCTGGTCGTGGTCGATCAGGATGGTCTGGCCGTCGAAGTCCCCGGTGTTGGGATCGACGACGTCCGAGATCATCACCTCGACGCCGTACTTCTTCTCGACGACGGGAACGACGAGGTTGTAAGCGGTTTGAAAATCCATGAAGCCTCGCCGAGGAGGCCGCAAGATTAGTACAGCCCGGACGCCGCCCCGCGACGATCGAGGGGGCGGCGCCCGGGCAATCTCCGCCTAGAAGGTCAGACGCGCGCCGAGGCGCAATGTCCGAGGAGCCAGGATCGTCGTGATGTTGTTGGCGAGCGACGAGTTCTGACGGGCGGTCCGGCCGAGGACGACGTTCGAGTTGAGCACGTTGAACGCGGCCACGCTCAACACCAGCTTCCGCACTCCCGCCTTCCCGAGCTTCACGGTCTTGTCGAGTGCGCCATCCACCTGGAAGAAGGTGGGGTACCGCTCGGCGCCATAGGGCCGGACGAAGACGTCCACAGTGCCGATGCCCCCGGTACGGGTTGGCGAGAGAATCGTCCGGTTGAAGGGGAAGCCGTCGCGGGCGTTGACGAAGGCCGACAGATTGATCCCCGCGGGCAGCGACACCATGCCGGTGAACTTGGCCACCCATCTCGCGTTCGACGTGCCCACCGGCTCGCCATCCTGCTGGTCCACGTTGGTGGGATCGAGGTAGTCGACGTTGGGGCCCCCCGCGTAGCGTCGCCTGGTCGAGTTCCAGGTGAAGCTCGCATTCGCCATCCAGCCGCTGCTGAAACGACGGCGCGCCGTGAACTCGACGCCCTTGTACTCGCGTCCGTCGAGGTGGTTTCTCTGAATCTGCGCCGCCGGCTGCGTGAAGGGAAGCTGGAAATACTGGACGGTGTAGTTCGGCTGGTCGCACGACGAATTGCCGCAGGCGCGGTTGATGGTGACGGGGATGTAGTTCTCGGACGAGAGTCCGACCCGGAACGTCGTGTTGTAGTTGTAGTAGCGCCTCTTCATTAGAGTCACGCCCACTCCGATTCCCCGGCCGAACTCGCGTTCGATTCCCAGGAGGAACTCGTTCGTGATGTCGTTCTCGAGGTTCGGGTCCACGGTAACCGGGCTCACGACCGCGGCGGGATTCTGGGGGTTGTAGTTGGCGCTCGAAGCGAGAAGCCGGGTCAGGTCCAGTTCGTTCGCCTGCACGAATCGGTCGCCGTTTCTATCGTTCCACGGGTAACGGAGCGTGGTTTGACCGGTGGGCGAGAGGTTTCCGGCGGTGAAGATCCCGAGACCGTAATACCGGGCCGCCGTGGCCTTGAGGATCGTCTTGCCGTCTCCGGATACGTCGTAGGTCATGCTGAAACGAGGCGCCAGGTCTTCAAACGCTGCGCCGGAGTCCGCGCCCTTGAAGTCCACGGCGGGCAGGAGGTTCGGCAGGATCGGATTGGCCGGGATATTCGCGGCCAGGGCTTCGTCCTTCTGGTAGTCGAATCGCGCGCCCGCGTTGACGGTGAAGCGACCCCGGCGGAAGGAGTCGTTCACGTAGAACGAGTATTCGTAGAGATCGCGGGTCGTGTGGCCGTCTCTCGAGATCGAAGCCTCGACCGGAACGCCGTTGTTGAACCGGGCGGTCGCCCCTCCCCCCGTCCGGGTGATGGTCTGGTAGGGGGTCCAACGTCCGCGGACGCCGAACTTGGTGGAGTGCGATCCGCCGAGAAGGTCGGCGATGAAGTAGGTGCCGTCGATCTTCGCTTCTTTGGTCGGGCGGATGTTGTCGGTCAACGTGGCCGATCGGCCGTTCATCTGGGTGACCACGTCGAAGGTGGGCTGGACGGACGCAAGCGAATCTTCGTGGAAGTCCAGCAGGAAGCCCCCGTCGACGTAGTTCGCGCGGCTTTCGAGCATCAGGTTGTCGCTCACGAACCACTGGTGCTGAAGGAAGTACGCGAAACCGGGGGCGGTCTGACGGACGGTGGCCTCAATGGGGGTCAGGTTGCTGGCTCCGCGCGTGCCCCGGTATTTGTCGCCATATTGGACCTGAAACGCGGACTTGTGGGTCCGGCTCCACTGGTAGTTGATCTTCCCGTTGTAGTTCTTGAGGACCGTGAGATCGGTTTCCAGGCAATCAGGATCGTTCCCGTCGGTGCAGCCGGGCTTGAGGAACCCGACCACTCCGACCTTGATGTCATTCTGGCTGGCGCTGCCCCAGAACCAGGCCCGGTCTCTCTTGATCGGGCCGCCGAACTCGATTCCGTAGTCCTGCACATTCTCGAGTGGATTTCCTGCGCCTCCCCCCTGGGCCCGGATCCCGGAGTTCGAGTTCGTGGCGTTGAGCGAACGATCGGCCAGGAAGAAGCGGGCCGAGCCCCGGAAGGAGTTGGATCCGCTCTTGGTGACGAGGTTGACGGCGATGCCCCCCGTATCCAGGGATGCGTCTCCGCCACCGGTCGTGATCTGGATTTCTTCGAAGGAATCGAAATCGTAGTAGGAGGGAGAGGAGTCCGCGGCCATATCGGTGATTCCGCCGCCGTCCATGTTCCAAACCTGGTTCGTGGCGGAGCCATGCGCGAGGAAGCTCGCCTGCTGACCCGACTGGTTGCCTCCCACGTTCTGGCGATCCATGACCATGCCGGGCACCTGCTCGATGATGACCCACGGATCGCGCGCCGAGGGGATGTTCTCGAGCATGTCGCGCGTGAACGTCGCGGCGAGTGTCTGTGACTTGGTGTCGATGATCGGCGCCTCACCGCTGACCGTCACCGTCTCCTCGAGCGAGGACACCTTGAGCTTTCCATTCACCTCCGCGGCGAAGCCCGTTTCGACCTTCACGCCCTCGCGAACAACTCTGGAGAAGCCCGCCAGTTCGAAACGAACACGGTAGGACCCGATCGGCAGGCTGGGCGCGAGATACGTGCCTCGGGCGGACGTGACAGTGTTGAAGGGCCTGATCAGCGAAGGGCTTTCGAGGGTGATCGTGACGCCAGGGAGCACCGCCCCCGACTCGTCAGTCGCCTTTCCGAAAATCTCGCCAACGGATGTCTGTGCAACAGAATGGACGGGCAGAAGCAGAGCGCTCACCGCTATGGCGATGGCAAGGGGACGGCGCATGGTCTTGTTCCTCCGGGGAATGTGGAGCGGCATCTAACACTCCGATCAGTGTTCGAATGCGCTCGCACCAGTTCGCAAAGCGTAGGAGACAAGTCACTGTAAGTCAATGGATTGAATGGAGTTGTTCAAGAATCTGTGTTACACATCTAACCGAACCATTGACACGACTGCGGCGCGGCACGCGAGCGATCCAATCAGATGAACAAAAAATCTTCAGCGCCGCTCCCCGGTCCACCGGGCAGCGATCCGAGTGCACCCCAGGTGCTAGATTCCTGCTCCCGGCCATACGCGTCGGCAACCCAAAGCATGGCTATGACGAGCCCGACAGGTTCACAGATCGCCCGCGTGGGGCTGGCGGCGTCCATCGCCTTGATTGCGTGGACCGCTCCGGGGGCTCCCGTGCTGGGCAGCCAGGCCACAGCGGGCGGCGCGGTCGACATCCAGGTGCGCATCGACGGTTCGAACGGCGTCCTCCCGCTGGCTGGTGCGCTTCGTCGGGGCTTCGAGGCGCGCAACGATGGCGCCGACGTCGTCCTGGGCGGCGGGCTCGACAGCCGGGCTCGTCTCGAGGCGCTGGCCGGAGGATCGATCGATATCGCGCTTGCGAGTCATGGCCTGGATTTCGCAGCCCTCGCGCGCCGGGGCATGACCGCGCACCGCATCGCAGTGACGGC
>CAYNHK010000107.1:0-15990 GCA_964396875.1 uncultured Acidobacteriota bacterium
TTCTCGAGGGTGTCGTCCGGATTGAAGAAGCGCCCCTTGATCAGAGGAATGCCCATGGCCTCGAAGTACCGGCCCGCGGCGACGCGTTGATCGGCGTTGATGAAGTTCTCACCGGGGGGCGGGATGCGCCCCTCGATCGTGATCGGACCCCAGGCGAAGAATCCGGAGAGCGGCAACGACGTGACACCTCCCGAGGCAGTGACCCCGGGCAAGGCATCGAGTCGCGCCCAGAGATCTCGATACGTGTCGCGGACGATCTGCGCATCGGCGTACCTCGGGCCGGTCAGGGTGAGTTCCATGGTCAGCACACCCTGGGGGTCGAAGCCCGGCGTGACGTCTTGAAGTCGCACGAAGCTGCGGACGAGCAGGCCCGAGCCGATCAGAAGAACCAACGAAAGCGCCACCTCGGCGACAACGAGCAACCTCCGCAATCCGTGACCGCGGCCGAAAACCGGATTGGCGCTGGTCGACGCCCGGCCCGCGGCCACGAGCGTTTCCGCGGGGTTGACGCGCCGGGCGCCCAGGGCCGGCGCAAGGCCAAAGAGAATCCCCGCGCCCGCGCAGAGAACGAGGGTGAACAGCAGCACTTCCCCATTCACCGCGATATCCCCAAGGCGGGGTACGTTCCGCGGCTGGAGCAAATGGATCCACTTCACCGCGGCGAAGGAGAAGATCGTGCCCAGCAGACCGCCCAGAAAAGCGAGGGCCAGACTCTCCACCAGCAGTTGAAGCGCCAGGCGCCCTCCCGATGCGCCCACCGCCACGCGCACCGCGATCTCCTTTTCGCGAGCGAGGGCTCTTGAGAGGAGGAGGTTCGCGACGTTCGCGCACGCGATCAGCAGTACAAAGCCTACCGATCCGAGCAGCAGGAGCAGGGTCTGCCTCACGCCGCCCACGACCTGGTCGAGGAGCGGGACGATCCCGAACGTCAGACCTCCGTTGGGCGGATAGACGTCGGGATGGTCGGTTCGAAGCCTCCGCGTGATCCCATCCATCTCCATCTGCGCCTCGGCGGGGCTCACGCCGGGCCTGAGCTTCGCGATGATGTTGTAGTCCTCCTGCCCACGATTGGTCACCGCGGCCTCCGCGAGCGGAAGGGGCAGATACATTTCGCCGTCCTCCGCGGTGCCCAGCGTCGGCAGCACCTCACGCGGAAGTGAAAAACCCTCGGGCAGGACCCCGACCACTTCATAGGGCGTCCCGTTGAGCGTGATCGCGCGTCCGATCACACCGGCTTCCCCTCCGTAGCGCCGTTTCCAGGTCCCGTGGCTCAACACGGCCGTGCCGCCGCGTCCGGGCACGTCCTCCTCGGCAATGAAGAGTCGACCGAGGGCGGGTCGCGCGCCGAGCATCGGAAGGAGGTTCGAGGAAACACGCAAGACACCGATCCGCTCGGGCTCGAACGCTCCGGTGAGGTTCTGATTCGCGCCGATTGCGATCGCCACCTGTTCGAACCCGCGGTGGCCGGATTTGATGTCGAAGTACTGCGCGGTGGAGAACCAGTCCTCGGCGATGTTGAGCCCGGGCGAGCGATTCCAGAGGATGACGAGGCGCTCCGGATCCGCGTAAGGCAAAGGCCGCAGCAACAGGGCGCTCGCCACGCTGAAGATCGCGGTGTTGGCGCCGATCCCGATCGCGATCGAAATGACGGCCGCCGCGGTGAAACCCGGATTCCTGAGAAAGCCTCGAAGGGCGTAGCGAAGATCCCGCGCGACCGCGCTGCCGTTCATCTACGCTTCCTCCTTCTCGCCGGTCACCGGGCAGAGGATATTGCGGCCCCGGCGCGTTTTGTTAAGTTCCGAGACATGATGCGACAAATTCCCAACGCCTTCGCTCTCGCTCTCTTCTCTCTTCTTCTGACCCACCGACCCGCCCTCGCTCAGGACGTTGTGGACAGCCGACCCACCTGGTTCATCTTCCTCGAGACCGGGAAGAAGACGCCCGACGACAAGGAAGCGGTCGCGAAGATGCAGAAGGGACATATCGACAACTTCGTGAGGCTGCATGGAGAGAAGAAGCTGTTCGCGGCCGGCCCGCTCGCCGATCCCTCGAAGCTGAAGCGCGGCATCGTGGTGGTGAAGGCCCACACGCGAGAGGAGTACGTCTCGTACTTCCAGCCGGACGATTATGTCCGTGAGGGTTACATGACCCTCAACGCCGAGCGGGCCACCGTCCATCGCGCGCTGAAGAGCGAAGGGATCGACCCGAGCGGAATCGAAGAGGTCAGGATCGTTCAAATCACACGGCCACAAACACCCCTGAGCGCGCCGCAGCAGAAGCAGGATCATGCGTTCCTCATGGCCCTTGTCGACAAGGGAGCGGTCGGCGCCTGGTACACCCTCGAGGGCGGAAGCACCGCGGAGATCCTTTTCTGCCGGTCTACCGACACGGCTGCGGTGAGCGCTCTCTTCGCCGAACTGCCTTCGGTGGCGGCGGCGAAATCGACCGTACTGGTCTGGCCGCAATACATCGGCAAGGGCGTGGTGCCGTAGATCAGGACCGGCTTTGTCGACTCAACAATGACATCGCGGAGTTCGTGAATGGTGCGAAGGCGAATCGGCGCTGGGCCAGAAGGATCTTTGCTAGCATCCGCGCCATGAGCGACAACCAAACCAAACTCGGCGTGGCCCCGAACCTCGGCGGCCTTCTCTGCAACGTCCCCTGTTGTATCGGGTTCATCTTCTCGATCGTGGCGGTGGTGGTTGAAAAAGAGAACAAGTTCGTCAGGTTCCACGCGTTCCAGAGCCTGCTTCTCCACGGCGCCGGCTTCGTGATCGGCTTCGGCATCCAGGTGTTGAGCATCGTGGTGAGCATGGCCATGGGAGCGCTCGGCGGACTCATCGGCCTGCTCGGAATGCCGATCGGTCTGGCCTTTCTCGGCGCCCAGATCTTCCTCATGATCAAGGCCAACGGCAACGAGGAGTTCAAACTCCCGGTGATCGGCGACATGGCCAAGCAGTGGGCCTGATCGGCTGAATGGCGACGGTTTCCCGCCGCAGCTTCCTCCAGGGATCGTCTTTTTTCGCGGCGGCCCTCGCGGCCGCTGCGGCGCGGGCGCAGGATCCCCCAAAGCAGGATCCGCCCAAGGCCAAGCCCTCGCCTTCCCCCTCGCCGAGGGAGGAGGAGAGACGCAAGGGCCCCAAGACCGACGAAGAAATCTTCGCGGAGCAGGAGAAGGCCGAAGCGGAACTCAAGGACGAAGACGGCCGCGAATATCGCATCTGCCCGCAGTGCGGCTTTCGGATGTACCGCCAGGGCCGCACCTGGACGTGTTCGAACTGCGGCTTCAGTTACGTCGACTAAGGGCCTTAGTAGAGTCGTAGAACGTCGAGGACGTTCCGCAGCGGTTCACCGGCCAGGAAGCTCCGGAGGTTCAGGCAGAAGAGGTCGGTGAGCCGGCCGTTTTCGCGGTCGCTGGTGCTCGCGGAATGAGGACTGACGAGGACATTGGACAGCGTCCAGAGCGGGCTGTCCTGGGGCAGTGGTTCGGTGGCGAAGACGTCGAGAGCGGCGCCCCCGAGACGGCCGCTTCGAAGCGCCTCGATCATCGCGCTCTCGTCAACGAGGGCGCCACGTCCAATGTTGACAAGGAAAGCGCCCCGGGGGAGGCTCTCGAACTCCAACGCTCCCATCACCCTTTCCGTCTCGTTGGTGTGTGGCGCGGCGAGGACCAGAAACTCGGCCCGCGGCAGGAGCGACTTGAAGGCGCCCGCGGGGTGCAGTTCATCGACACCGTGGTCGGCGGGATCCTCATTCGCCACGGTACGCTTCACCCCGATCACCTTCATGCCAAACCCTCGCGAGTGCCTCGCAACCTCCCGGCCGATCGAACCGTGGCCGAAGATGACCAGCGTCCGGCCGCTGAGGTCGGTCCCGGCGAAACGCTCCCAGTGCCGGCGGGCCTGAAGATCACGCATCAAAAAGAGACCGCGGCTCGCACCGAGCATCGCCATGACGCAGAACTCGGCCAGGGGGGCGGCGTGGATGCCCCGCGCGGTGGTGAAGGTCACGCCCTTCCAACGCTCCGGATAGCGCCTCTGCGCCACAAACTGGCCAATCCCCGCGCTCGATGCCTGAACCCAGCGGACGCGCGGAGCGAGTTCTGGGAGTTCCGCGTCGTTCGTATAGTCGAAATCGAAGAGGACGTCGGCCTGCGCAAGCAACGATCGCCACCGTGCCTCGTCGGTAGGCGACCGCTGCACCGCCACGCCGTTGTGGTCGGCGGCATAACGCGGCTTTCGCAGAAGCTCCGGCTCGTAGATCACATCGATCCGGGGATCGACGGCCCGTACCGTCGCGACGTGCTCCGGCTCGAGATAACTCGCGATCAGGACGGTGAGCCGCCCGTTGGCGCTCATGGGGCCTCGGCTCGCACAGCGACCGGCCGGCCGCCCGACCTTGCGGACTGATAGAGCGCCTCGATCGCCTGCAGGTTTCCGATCGAGTGTTCCATCCCGTAGCGCAGCGGGGCGTTCCCCTGCGCCACGTCGGCGAAGTGTTCGACCATCAGCCTGTAGTGATTGTCGCCCGGAACCGCGTGCACGATGACGGGCTCGCGGCCGCGGTATTGGAGGATCTCCGCGGAATCCGTGCTGTTGACGAACGTTTCGGAGGCCGACGCGACGGCGCCGTCAACACCGCCCGCCTCCACGAACTCCCGCCGCTCCATCTTGAACGAGCAGTCGAAATGGGCGACGACCCCGTTCGCGAACCGCAGCGTGCCCGTGAGTTGTGTGTCGACTCCCCTCTCGTTCCACTCCGCGAAGGCCTGCGCCTCGACTGGTTCGGAACGGGCGATCCGCCGGCTCGCGTCCACGCAATAGCAGCCCAGATCGAAGAGGGCGCCGCCCCCGAGTTCAGGAAAGAAGCGGATGTTGTCCGCGCGCAGAAGCTTGAACGTGAAGGCGCTGCGAATCGTGCGGATCTCCCCCACCGTTCCGTCGCTTGAAAGCTGGAGCAGCTTCTCCGTCCGGGGATGAAACCGGTACATGAACGCTTCCATGAGGATGACGCGGTTGGCGTCGGCCGCCGCCTGCATCTGCCGGCAATCCTCCGCGGTCGTGGCGAGCGGCTTCTCGCACAGGATGTGTTTCCCCTTCTCCGCGGCGCGGATGGCCCACTCCCGGTGCATCGAGTTTGGAAGCGGGATGTAGACCGCGTCGATGTGGGGGTCGTCGAGCAGCGCTTCGTACGACCCGTAGTGCCGCCCGATCCCGCCCTGCGCCGCGAATTCCCTCGCCCGAGCGGAATCGCGGCTCGCCACCGCCACGAGTTCCGCGTTGCGCGAGGCCCGGATCGCCGGGTTGACCTGGTTGCGGCCGATGTTGGCGGTACTGAGCACGCCGAAACGAAGCTTTCTCGACATTCGGGCCGGAGCATACGGCCTCGGCCATGGGTATGCGGTCGGATGGAAGTGCTCGAACGCGATATCCTGTGCGGATGCTTAGAGCCGGAATCGTAGGTCTGCCCAACGTCGGCAAGTCCACCCTCTTCAACGCCGTGACCCGCAACCGCAAGGCGGAAGCGGCCAACTACCCCTTCTGCACGATCGACCCCAACGTGGGAATGGTCACGGTGCCCGACGCGCGCCTCGAGGTGCTCCAGAAGATCGCGGGCACCAATGTCGTGATTCCCGCGGCCATCGAGTTCGTGGACATCGCCGGGCTGGTGAAAGGCGCCAGTCAGGGCGAGGGCCTCGGCAACAAGTTCCTCACCCACATCCGCGAGGTCGACGCGATCGTCCAGGTGGTCCGGTGCTTCGAGGACGCGGACGTGCTTCACGTCGCGGGCTCGGTCGACCCCGTGCGCGACATCGAAGTCATCAACACCGAGTTGATGCTCGCGGACCTCGAGACTGTGAAGAAGAAGCGGGAGAAGATCGCGCGCGAGGTGAAACGGGGCGACAAGGTCGCCGCCGCCGAGGACGCGGTGCTCGCGAAGATCGAAGTCGCCCTCGATGCCGGCAAGCCCGCGCTCACCGTCGAACTCAGCAAGGACGAGAAGGCGATCTCCAACTCCTTCTTCCTGCTCTCCGACAAGCCAACGATCTTCGCCTGCAACGTCAAAGACACCGATCTCGCCACCGCGGATACGAACCCCTACGTGACGAAGGTCCGCGAGTACGTCGGCACCCATCTCGCCTGCGAGGCGGTCGTGGTGAGCGCGCAGATCGAGAGCGACCTCATCGACCTCTCGCCCGAAGATGCCGCCGAGTTCCTGAAGGACCTTGGCGTGAGCGAAAGCGGGATGGGCCCGCTCATCCGCGCGACGTACCACCTGCTCGGGCTCCAGACCTATTTCACCGCGGGTGAGAAGGAAGTCCGCGCGTGGACCATCCACATCGGGGACACCGCGCCGAAGGCGGCGGGCGTCATCCACTCCGACTTCGAGAAGGGCTTCATCAAGGCCGAGACCGTGGCCTACAAGGACCTCGTCGGATGCGGTTCGGTGGCAGCGGCGAGAGAGAAAGGCCTGTACCGCATGGAAGGCAAGACCTACGTCGTCGCCGACGGTGACGTGATGCTGTTTAAGTTCAATGTCTGATGCCGCCCAGGGTCCTCACCGACTATCCCCGTAGAGCGCATCTCGAGTTCTATCGGGCGAACCCTTCTCCTTTCTACGCCGTCACGTTCGAACTCGAGGCTTCGCGGATCCGGGCGCGGGCGCGTGGGGTCGGTGGCTCCGTCTACGCCGCGCTGTGCTGGGGGTTCCACCGCGCTATGTTGGAGGTCGACGCCTTTCGCACGCGGCTCGAGGGTGAAGAGGTGGTCCTGTACGACACGCTCCGCATCGGCATGACCGTGCCAGGTCCCGGGCGAACCTTCACCTTCGCCACTCACGACTGGAATGACTCGGGCCCCGCGTTTCTGAAGGCGGCGGGCGAAGAGATCGCCCGCTCCTCGGCCGAGGTGAACCTCAATCGCGGCGGCGAACCCGACTTCGCGTACTACACCGCGGTCCCTGGCGTGCCCTTCCTGGGCATCACTCACGCGCCCCACCGCGATCGCACCGCCGGACAGCCGATGACCGCCTTCGGAAAGTTCCGCGAAGAGGGCGACCGGCTGTTCGTTCCGGTCGGCCTCCAGGTCAACCACATGTACGTCGACGGCCTCGACGTGAGCGATCTCTACGAAGGCGCGCAGCGATCGTTCCGCGAGGCCTTCTAGCCTATTTCCCCGGGAGTTTCCCCGCGCTGCCCTTCCCCACGCGCGGGCCCTTGTTGTCCCGCGCGGGCGCGCGGTCGAGGTTCGCCACGCGGCGGCCGGTTTCGTACATCAGATGGCTGATGCGCGCCATCTTGTCGAACGAGATCTTGTCCACGGTGTCGGTGTTGAAGTGGTAGTCCGAGTGGAGGCCGGTCGAATAGAAGATGACCGGGATCCCCTTGACCGCGTAGCTGTAGTGGTCGCTGCGATAGTAGACCTGCTCGGAATCGGCGGGATCGTTCGCCGTGTAGTCGAGCTTCATCGGCGTCTTCAGGGCGGCGTTGGCCGCTTCCGAGATGTTGTGCAGTTCGGTGCTGATGCGATCGGAGCCGACGAGGTAGACGGTGTTCGCTTCTTTCGGATCGTCCAGGTTGTTCCGTCCCACCATGTCCATGTTGAGCACGGCGACCACCTTCTCCATCGGCACGTTGGAGTAGTCCGCAAAATAGCGCGAGCCCAAGAGCCCCCGCTCCTCGCCGGTATGCCAGATGAAGACGGTGGAACGCTTCGTCTTCGGACCGGTGGCGAAGGCCTTCGCGAGCGCCATCAGCGTGACCGTTCCTGAACCGTCATCGTCGGCGCCGTTCCAGATGCGATCGGTGGCGAGAGTTCCCGGCTTCACGCGGCCCGGGACCGTCCCAAGGCGGCGCTTTCCTTCAGGAGAGGTCTCGGTGACGGGAGCATCGGCGAGTTCCCCTTCGGCGTAGCCCACGTGATCGTAGTGGGCTCCAAAAGCGACGTACGTGTCTTTGAGCTTTGCGTCCGAGCCCTCAACGACGCCCACCACATTCCGGGTGAACTGCGTCCGGACAATTTCGTAATCCGTGTCGATTCCGAAGGTGACCGAGACACCCTTGAGCGACGCCGCGGGAAGCGGCTCCTGGTTCGCCGCCTTCGCCTTGAGTTCCGCGTACTTCACCTCCGAACCGCTGAAGAGGAATTCGAAGAACTCATCCTGCGCGCTCACCGCCGGCGGAACAGATTTGTCGAGCCGCTCGGCGGTGGTGAAGTCCGGGGTGGGAAGGGGCGCGCCGCCCCGGCCGGCCGGCACCGCTGCGGGAGAGGGACTCGGCGAGGGCGAGGCCGCCGCGGCCGCGGGGGGACCGAACATCGACGGCAGGGGCGGGCCAATAGTGGCGACCGCCTTCATCACGTCGGTCCCGTAACGGGACCGGCCGCCGAGAAGTCGGCGGATCGTGGGCGCCTCGGCGCCTTTGGGTCCGCGGGGTCCGAGGAAGACCACCACCTTGCCGGCGACGTTGCGGCCCTTGTAGTCATCGAAGTCGAGAGCCGGAATCGACGCGCCATAGCCGACGAATTCGACTTCGTCCGCCGTGAAGTTCCGCTTGCCGCCCGGATTCCGAGGGAAGGAAACTCCCTCCCCGTCCTTGAACGTCCTGGTCTGCCCGTTCACCGTGACGCTGACCGTGTTCCGGCTCGTCGCCTTGACGCCGCGAACCGCGACCCGCTGGAAATACGATCCGTTGTCCCCGCCGGGCTTCACGCCCATGGCCTTGAGTTCCCCCGCGATGTACGCGGCGGCGAGGCCAAGACCCTCGCTGAAGGTCGCGCGCCCCTCGAACTCGTCGGAGGCGATCTGAGTCAGCCAGACCTTGAGGTCGGTCTCGCTGATCGACCCGGCGCCGCCGGAGGCGGCTCGAGCGGCCGGCATGAAAAGGGCCGCGAGGGCAAAGGCGGTGGCGATGCCCGCGGCAAGCCGGCGTCGATGGGACGATGGTTTCATGGTGTCTCCGCGAGCGATTTGTGTGAGGGACCGACGCAGGCTCCTAGAGCTGGCGAGCGGTGGCTTCGCAGCTTGAAACCTCGAACTTACCCGGCGCCTCGATGTTCAGCGTGCTCACGACTCCGTCGTCGACGATCATCGAGAAGCGCTGGGAGCGGATCCCCATGCCGTGCTTCGAGGCGTCCAGTTCAAGGCCGATCTGTTTCGCGAACGCGGCGTTCCCGTCGGCGAGCATCAGAACCTTCCCGTCCGCTCCCTGGGACTTGGCCCACGCGTCCATCACGAAGACATCGTTGACCGCGAGGCAGGCGATGGCGGCCACGCCTTTGGCCTTGAGTTCCTCGGCCTGTTTCACATAGCCGGGCAGATGTTGCTTCGAGCACGTCGGGGTGAATGCGCCTGGAACCGAGAACAGGACGACCTTCTTCCCGGCGAAGACCTCCGTGGTGGAGAGGGGCTTGGGACCGTCGGCGGTCATGGTGGTGAAAGTGGCTTCGGGCAGGCGGTCGCCGACCTGGATGGACATTGTTGAGTTGCCTCGTCGTTGTTGATCTGAAAAAGCGGAAGGCGCACCCTCTTTGGTGCGCCCCAAAACGACGAGATGATATCCGGCTTGACCCCCGCGCGCCGCGCAGGCCCGGGCTGGCTAGACCAGGTGACCGGGGACCGTGACCTGCTGCTTCGTGAAGTGGCGGTAGGCGAGGTAACCGAGGGCGGCCAGGCCGCCCGCCACGATGACCGCTCGCAGCACCCGCATCAGGCTGATAAACCAGGCGATGCCGATACCGAGGGCCGCCCACTGGACCCACCAGTCCCCGGGCGAGGTCATCAGGTTGATCACCACGAGCATCGCGAGAATCATCGGCCCCGTGATCAGGAACTTTATGGCTTTGAAGGTCTTGTAGCCCGGGATCGTCGAGGTCATGGGTTTCTCCTTACCGTTATGAGAAGAAACGAACTTCCCTGTCCAAAAGTTCGAACCCTGTCGCGCGGTGGCGCTGCCGAGCGCTACTGTTCCGGTATCAGCGTAACCGCGCCGGAAACGTCCGCGGCGTTGCCCCGGATCTGGTTTGTGCCGAACGAAATCAGCGCTCCCGATGACCCCGGAGCGAGGGTCAACCCGATCCCGTTCCCGAAGACCCGAGATCGCGCAAGGCGCGCAGCGCCCGTTCCGTAGACCTCCACTCCCTGGAAGTTGAATGCGAACTCGGACCGCTGCACGCTCACCGAGCCCGACGCCACCCGCAGCCCCGCGAGGAGATTCCCGACGAACGCCGAGTCCCTCACGGTAAAGACACCCGCCCTCGCATCGATACCCGCGCTGTTCCTGAGAAGGCGCACCTCTTCGACCGAAATGCGGTTCGAGGCGGCGCCGCCAAAGTCCTCGATGCCCGTGCTGTTGGAGAGGAACGTGGAGTTGGCCACGCTCACCTGAGCGGCGAGCGCATTGCTGAGTTTGAGACCGACACCGCAGTTGTCGAAACTCGTGTCCTCGATCGAAAGCGAATTCGCGGCGGTCAAGGTGACGCAATCGTCCACACCGATTCCCTTGAGGCTCAGGCCGCGCAGCGCGACCCTCGCACCGGGGGCGTTCACCGTAATCGGGTGCCGGATGAAGGCAACCGTCCCGGAGGGCGAAGAGATCTTGACGCCGTTCAATACCGATATGGGTCCGGTCGCGTACTCGCCGGAGTCGAGGACGATGACTTCCCCGTCGTTCGCCACCTGCGGCAGCGCAGCCGCCAGGGTCCGACAGGGCGTGGTCTGGCCGGAGCAGACATTTCCGTCATTGCCGTTCACCGAGACGAAGACGCGGGCCGGCGGCGGCGCGTCGTCGTTGGTGATCGTCCCAATTCCGAGGCCGTCCAGGATGGTCAAGCCGGACGGGGCCGAGAGGGTCACTTGGAAAGTCTCGTCGGGTTCGGACGTCGTGTCGCCAGCCACCGTGACCTGGAAGTTCTGAGTCGTGACGCCCGCCGCGAAGGTGACAACGGTCGGGCCCGCGGGGGCATAGTCGGTGCCGGCTGCCGCACTCCCTCCCCCGGTGGCGGCGGTGACCGACACCGCCTGCCCGCTCGCCTCGGACAAAGTGAGGGTGAATGTTGCGATCGCTGTGCCCGCGTCGCCCTCGAGGATCGCGACGTCGTTGATGGAAACGCTCGGAAGAGGATCGTTGTCGAGAATCGTGCCCGTGCCGGAGCTGTCGGCGATCGTGGAGTTCGTCGCCGCGGTAAGGCCGATCGTGAACGTCTCGGCGGCCTCGCTCAGAGTGTCGGAGTTGACGATCACGGTGAACGCCGCGGTCGTTGTTCCGGGCGACATCGACAAGACCGTCGGGCCTCGAGGGACGAAATCGACACCGGATGTCGCGGTGCCGCCCGCAGTGGCCGCGGTCACGTTGATCGACTGACTGCTCGGATTCGAAAGAGAGACCACGAAGTTCGCATTCACCGTCCCCACGTTGCCCTCCGTGACCGTCACATCGTTGATCGAGATGGACGGCAGCGGATCGTCGTTGGTGATCGTCACCACCGCCTGACCATCAGCGATAGTGGCGTTCAATGCGTTCACCACCGAAACCGTGAGGGTCTCGGTGGGCTCGTAGGTCACATCCCCGGAAATCGTGACGGGAATCGTGACGCTGGTGACGCCCGGGTTCATCGCGATGATCCTGGTGGTGATGCTCGTGTAGTCCGTTCCCGACGTGGCGGTTGAGTTCCCGCTGAAGGTCACGAAGCTCACAGTCTTGCTCGACGGCGCGGAGAGCGAGACCGTGAGGATGGCATTCGCGGTGCCCGTGTTGCCTTCAGTGACGGTCACGTCCGCGATCGACAGCTGAGGCAGTGTCACGGGCGTAGCGTTCGCGACGAACGTGAGCGGACTCCCGGGAAGCCCTGCGGCGGTGGCGACGAGATTCTGGGTTCCCGCGGCCGGTCCGAGGGTCCAGCTGGCGACGCCGGCCAGGCCCAGATCGTCCGTGATCGGCGAAGCTGCGGTCAAGCCGACAACGGCAGTCGGCGTCGTACGTGTCGTGAGCGTGCCGTCGCCGAGTTGCCCGCTGACGTTCGAGCCCCAGCACTTCAGTCCCGATGCCGACACGACGCAGGCGGTGAACGAACCGCTCGCAACCTGCGACACACCCGCCGACAGGCCCGTCACCGCCACGGGTGTCGTGCGGCTCGTGAAAGTGCCATCCCCCAACTGTCCCGAGGAATTGGATCCCCAGCACTTGACGGCCCCGCCCGTCGTCAAGGCACAGGTGTGAGTGATCCCGGCCGCCACCGTGGCG
Organism: uncultured Acidobacteriota bacterium; assembly: GCA_964396875.1. Taxonomy (GTDB): domain Bacteria; phylum Acidobacteriota; class Vicinamibacteria; order Fen-336; family JAGNNV01; genus JAGNNV01. The sequence continues at coordinate 12,239 of CAYNHK010000107.1, forward strand.
ACTCCCGTGGCGAGTCCGGACACGTTCGCCGGTGTTGTCCGGTTTGTCGTCGTGCCGTCGCCCAGCCGGCCCGAGCCATTGAAGCCCCAGCACTTGGCGCCGCCGGTGCTTGTGACGGCGCAGGTATGGCTGCCGGCCGCGGAAAGCCGAGCGACTCCACTGGTCAGACCCGACACATCCGTCGGCACAAGACGCTGGGTGGTTGTCCCATCGCCGACCTCCCCATTTCCGTTGAAGCCCCAGCACCTGGCCCCGCCGGCCGCGCTCACGGCGCAGGTACGGGAGAAGGCCGCAACGACCGAGTCGACGCCAGAGAGGAGGCCGGACACGTCAACGGGTGCGAGGCGCAGAGTCGTGGTCCCGTCTCCGAGTTGTCCGCTCGAGTTCGCCCCCCAGCATTTCAGGCCGCCGGTGGCTCCGAGCGCGCACGTGTGCGCCGATCCGGCGGCGATCGCGACGACACCGGTGGACAGACCGGGGACCGAGACGGGGATCGACCGCGCGATGGTCGTGCCATCACCCAACTGACCGCTGCCATTGAAGCCCCAGCACTTGACCGCGCCGACGCCCGTGATGGCGCAGGCATGGCTGGTTCCCGTCGCGACTTGTACGACGCCGGATGGCAGACCCGACACGGCCACCGGCGAAGCGGCTGGAATGAACGTCCCATTCCCCAGTTGTCCGGAGTCGTTTCGCCCCCAGCACTGAACCCCGCCTCCCGGAGTGAGCGCACACGTGAAGTCCTGCGTGGGCGCCACCTGGCCGGTCAGCCCACTCACAAACCCCGACCCCGCGGCCGGCGCAAACGCCACCGCCACGCCCGTCACTGGACTGTCGAACGCGTCCTGCACCAAAACCGCGGGGGGAATGGGGACAGGGGACCCTGCCGCGGCAGTCTGGTTGTCGCCTGCGGCGACCGTGATCTTGAAAGGGGGACCAACCGCGCTCGCCGTGTACGTGATCGGACTGCCCGCAAGTCCGGATGCGGTCGCGACGAGCGTGTTGTTGCTGACCCCGGGGGTAGTTCCCAGGGTCCAGCTCACGACGGAGGCAAGACCCAGTGAATCCGTCACTGCAGCTCCACCAGCGACCGACCCGCCGCCCAGGCCGACCGCGAACGTCACCGCCACTCCAGGCACGGGATTATTCGCGGCATCCCGCACGAGCACCGAGGGCGGAGTCGCCACGGCGGTTCCAGCGTTCGCCTTCTGGTTGTTTCCCCCCGCGGACGCGATCTGGGTCGCCGGACCGAAGCCCGTAGCGGTGAACCTCACCGGACTCCCGATCAGCCCCGGAACGCTCGCGGTCAGCGAGTTGTTGTTCGTTCCAATCCCTGGGCCCAGAGTCCAACTCCCCACCGTCGCCACACCCGTGGCGGTGGTCGTCGCCAACCCGCCCGTGACGCCGCCGCCGCCGCTCGTTACCGCGAAGGTGACTTCGACGTCGGGGACGACGTTGTCGTTCGTGTCACGCAAGAGGACCGACGGCGCCACGGCCACGGCGGTGCTGATCGGGGCGGACTGATTGTCCCCGGCGTTCAACGCCATCTGGGTCGCCGGCCCCACGGTCGAACTCGCGGTGAAGGTCACGGGGCTTCCGCTGAGGCCCGAGACGGCCGCAGTCATAGTGTTGTTGTTGGCGCCCGGCGTCGGGCCCAGAACCCAGCCAGGCGGCGATGCGATTCCAGCGAGATCGGTGACCACGGCCGCGGACGCGCCGCCCACCGTGTCGACAGGTGTCTTGCGCGTGATCAGCGTCCCATCCCCCAGGCGACCCACGTTGTTGTAGCCCCAGCACTTGACCTCGCCCGCGGTCATCCGGACGCAGCTGTGAAATCCGGCAACCGCGAGTTGCGACACGCCGCTGGTCAGGCCGAAGACGTCCCCCGGTATGTTCCGATCGGTGAGGGTGCCGTCTCCGAGCGCTCCGTCGTAGTTCTGCCCCCAGCACTTGACACCGTTCGTAGTAGTGAATGCGCACGAATGCCAGTAGCCCAACGACAGGCTCGTCACGCCGCTCGCAAGGCCCGTGACGTTCACGGCAGTGGTCCGATTCACGAAGCTTCCATCGCCCACCTGACCCCGCGAGTTCTCGCCCCAGCATTTCACCTGGCCCACGGTCGTGATCGCGCAGGTGTGCGTGCCTCCGGCCACGATGCTCGCGACTCCGCTGGTCAACCCGGCCACGTTCACCGGCGCGGACCGCAGGGTCAGCGTACCGTCGCCGAGTTCCCCGTAGTAGTTGGCGCCCCAGCATTTCACACCCCCCGCGGTGGTCAAGGCGCATGTGTGCTCGGTCCCCGCCGTGATCTGCGCCACGCCACTCGACAGACCCGACACCGCGACCGGCGAGCTGCGATCGGTCAGAGTTCCGTCTCCGAGCTGCCCGCTGAAGTTCGCGCCCCAGCACTTCACCGCACCCCCGGTGGTCAGGGCGCACGTGTGGTAAGTGCCCACCGCCACGTTGGCCACGCCGCTCTCCAGGGTAAGCACCGAGACGGGCGTCGTCTGGGCGATCGCGTTCACGCCATTGCCCAGCTGACCGAAGAAGTTGGGGCCCCAGCACTTGACGCCCCCAGCGGTGGTCACTACGCACGTGTGCTCACCCAGGCCGTTCGTCTGCAGAGCCGCGATCCCGGTCTGCAGCCCCACAACATCCACGGCGACGGTCCGGAACGTGAGCGTCCCGTCTCCGAGACTCCCCTGGCTATTGGAACCCCAACACTTGACCCCGCCCGAAGGCGTCAGCGAGCACGAATGCCGGAAGCCCCCCATCAGGCTCGCAACGGCGAAGGGAAACGCGCCGCCGCCGGACGTCACACTGAAAGTGACCGGGACCCCAGGCACCGGGTTGTTCGATGCGTCGCGGACGATCACGCTCGGCGAAGTCGCAACTGCAGTCGACACGACCGCGGTTTGATTGTCACCACCATCGACGGCGACCTGCGTCGGCGGCCCCACATCGAAGGCGGAGGAACGCACGCTCAGTTGCGACCCTCCTCCCACGGCGAGCAGACCAAGACCCACGAAGATCCCTCGCCTGACCCGTCCGCGCATGGCCGAAGTCAGCCGCCCCAATCCCGGTCCCGCAGGACCCCCGCCCCACCCTGGTTCCATGGCTGGAGTCTAGCGCCGCGGCGTTCTGCGAGCGCGGAAAACCACGAGAATCGGCCGAGCCCGATAAACTGCGTGGATGCGCGTTGTTGTTGCCATGTCCGGAGGCGTCGATTCCTGCGTCGCGGCCGCCCTGCTCAAGCAGGAAGGTCATGACGTCGTCGGGATTTCCATGCAGCTCCATGACCAGACGGAGGGCCACGGTTCCTCCTTCGGGCGGTGCTGCGCGCTCAATGACCTGCATGATGCCAAGCGAGTCGCCTCCCAGCTCGGCCTGCCTCACTACGTGTTGAATCTCGAGGAGGCCTTTCGTAAGGGGGTCATCGAACCCTTCGTGAAGGACTACGCCGAGGGCCGGACTCCCCTCCCCTGCGCGAACTGCAACACCGACGTGAAGTTCGACTCGCTTCTCGCGCGCACTCGAGCCCTTGGGATCGATCACGTTGCGACCGGGCACTATGCGAGGAAGGACCAGGATCCGGCCACGGGCCGCTTCCGGTTGCTACGGGGCGCCGATCCCGACAAGGACCAGTCCTACTTTCTCTTCGGTTTGACCCAGGAGCAGCTCGCGGCCGCCGTCTTTCCGGTCGGTCATCTTCACAAGGCCGAGGTTCGCCGGATCGCCAAGGACCTGAACAT
>CAYNHK010000108.1:0-15950 GCA_964396875.1 uncultured Acidobacteriota bacterium
GAGAACCGGCACACCCTCGGTGATGCAGACCGCGAGATCGAGGTCGGCGTCGGCCGCCTCCATGATCGCGTCGGCGGCGCCGGGGGGCGGAACGAAGATCACCGAACAGTTGGCCCCCGTCTTGCGGACCGCCTCCTGGACGGTGTTGAACATCGGGAAACCTTCGAGCGTGGTCCCGCCCTTGCCCGGGGTGATGCCGCCCACGATGTTGGTGCCATAGTCACGGCAGGCCATCGCGTGGAACGTCCCGTGTTTGCCCATGCCCTGGACGATGACGCGTGTGTTCCGGTTGACGAGAACGCTCACTTGCGGCCCCCTTTCGCCTTCACCGCGCCTTTCGAGACGGTCTTGACCTTCGCCGCCGGCTTTTCCGGAACTCCCGAGACCACGGCCACCACCTTCTTCGCCGCGACCATCATGTTGTCGGCGGTCTGGAAGGCGAAGCCGGAGTTGAGCAGCATCTCTTTTCCGAGCGCCTCGTTGTTGCCCTTCATGCGCACCACGATCGGCACTTTCACGTTGAGATCGCGGACCGCGGCGATGACGCCCTCCGCAAGCACGTCGCAGCGCAGGATGCCGCCGAAGATGTTGATGAACACGGCCTTCACGTCCTTGTCCGCCATGAGGATGCGGAAGGCGTTCTTGATCTGATCCGCGTTGGCGCCGCCGCCGACGTCGAGGAAGTTCGCGGGCGAACCGCCGGCGAGCTTGATGATGTCCATGGTGGCCATGGCGAGACCGGCGCCGTTCACCATGCAACCCACGTTTCCGCCGGGAAGCTTGATGTAGTTGAGCGAGTGTTTGCTGGCCTCGACCTCGAGGGGCTCCTCCTCGTCGAGGTCGCGATAGGCGCGCAGGTCGGGATGGCGATCCAGGGCGTTGTCGTCGAAGTTGATCTTCGCGTCAAGCGCGTAGAGGACGCCGTCGGCGGTGAGCAGCCACGGATTGATCTCGAGCAACGACGAGTCGGTCTTCTCGAACGCGTCGTAAAGGGCGCGTATGAACTGGACCGCCTGGCCCACCACTGCGTTCGGCAGGCCGAGACCAAAGGCGATCTGCCGCGCCTGGAAGGCCTGAAAACCGACGGCGGGATCGACGTACTGCTTGAGAATGGCCTTGGGATTGTTGGCCGCCGTCTCCTCGATGTCGACGCCGCCTTCTGAAGACGCCATGACCACCGGGCGCTGGGAATCGCGGTCCATGACGATGGCGAGGTACATCTCGCGCGATCCCTCGAGCTTCATCCCCTGCTCGATGAGAACCCGCTTGACCACGCGCCCCTCGGGCCCGGTCTGGTGGGTCACCAGGGTCATGCCGAGCATCTGGTGGGTGAGGGCCTCCACCTCCTCGCGGTTCTTCGCGAGCTTGACGCCGCCGCCCTTGCCGCGGCCGCCGGCGTGGATCTGCGACTTCACCACACAGGGATAACCGAGCCGGTTTCCGATCGCCACCGCCTCCTCGGGAGTGAACGCCGGTTCGCCGTCCGGCACCTTCACTCCGAACTTCCGGAGGACCGCCTTGCCCTGATATTCGTGGATCTTCACGGGTCTTGACCTCTATCGAGAACGGGCCGAGGGCGAACTACTTGATGCTGAGGAGTTGCACTTCGAAGATCAGCGTGGCGCCGGGGGGAATCGGGCCCTGGCCCTGATCACCGTATGCGCTGTCGGAGGGGCAGGTGAGCCGCGCCTTCTCGCCGACCTTCATCTTGCCGACGCCCTGGGTCCAGCAGGGGATGACGCCGTTGAGCGGAAACTCCACCGGCTCCCCGCGCTGGAGGGAACTGTCGAAGACCGTACCGTCGGTGAGTTTGCCCTCGTAGTGGACCTTGACCGTGCTGGTGGCCTTGGGGGAGGCGCCCGTGCCCGCGGTCAGGGTCTGAACGACCGCGCCGCTCTCGAGCTTGACTGCGCCGGGTTCGGCCCCGGCCTTGGTGACAAACGCGCCGTCGGCGGTCTTACGGGCCTGGGCGACGCCCACGTTCGCGACGCGGGCCTGGGCGACCTTGGCCTGGAGGAAGGGTTCGATACGGGGCTGGAACGCCGCGAGGTCGACGTCGGGCTTGTTGCCGAGGCTCGAGGCCTCGAGACCCTTCGCGAACGTCGCGAACTCCTGCGGGGTGAGCTTGAACTGGGTGAAGTTTCCGCCCGCGATGAAGCCCATGGCGTACAGGGTCTTCTGATCGTCGGTCATCGCGGAGACGCCCGGCGCAGAGGGCGACGGGGTGGCCGCGGGGGCGGTGGCCGGCTTGTTGCAGGCGGCGAGGGTGAGTGCGGAGGCGGCGAGCGCCAGCCCGCGGAGAAGTGCTGAGTTCAAGAGGGGATCCTCAAAATTTCGGGAATGGGAGGCGCTGCGGTTGTTCTTCGAACGCGCCAGAGCGGTCAAGCCGCGAAGCATACCGCCTCTGACTACGTTTTCTCTATCTTCACCTTGGAAACACGGTTCCTTTCGACGTCGACCACGGTCAGGCGGTGGCCCTCGAATTCGACGGTTTCGCCGCCCTTCGGCACCGCGCCGAGCTTCTCGAGAATGAAGCCGCCCACGGTTTCCGCGTCTATGTCGAGCGGGATCGGCACGTCGTGCGATTCCCGCAGCAGGCTGTTCGACACCGTGCCTTCGACCACGAGCGCGCCGCCCTTGAGTCTCTCGATCGCCTTGTCCTCGCCCTCGTCGTATTCGTCGCGGATCTCCCCGACGATTTCCTCGACAAGGTCCTCGAGGGTCACGAGGCCGACGACGCTCCCGTGCTCGTTGATCACCAGGGCCATGTGCGATCGCTTCTTCTGCAGTTCCCGCAGCAGATCCCCCACGTTCTTGCTGTCGGGGACCACGTGCACGGGGTGAAGGCGGGCGCGAATATCGACCGGGACACCGCGTTCCAGGGCGGCGAGGACGTCCTTCACGTAAAGCACGCCAATCGGGTTGTCGAACGTGCTTTCGTAGACGGGAACCCGCGAAAACCCCGCCTCGACGATCCGCTTGACCGCGACGGTCTGCTCGGTGGCCACGTCGAGGGCGAACGATTTCGTCCGCGGGACCATCACGCTGCGCACCGGCATGTCGCGGAACTTGAAGACGCCTTCGAGGAGGCTCGCGTCGCTTTGTGACAGAACGCCTTGAACCCGTCCCTCGGCCACGAGGTGCTCGATTTCCTCCGCGGAAACCATGCCCTCGCGCATCGGTCCTTTGAGGCCGAAGAGGCGAAGGACGAGGCGTGTCGACTCGGTCATCACGCGGAGGGGAGCCCGACTCATCTTGGCCATCAATGAAATCGGGATCGCGACCGCGGAGGCAACCGGGACCGCGAAACGAAGGGCGAGGGCCTTCGGAACGAGTTCGCCGAGAACCATCTCGACGTAGACGATCACCACCGATACGATCACGCTCGCGGTGACCGCGGCCGGGGCCCAGTCCGGCAACCCGGCGAGATCGAGCCAGGGCTCGAGATGGCGGCTCGCGAGCCATCCGCCGCATACCCCCGCGAGGGTTCCGCACACGGTGACCCCGATCTGAACCGTGGCCATGAACCGCTCCGGCTCCTCCCGGAGCAACTCGGCGAGTTGGGCCCCGCGGCTCCCCTCGTCGGCCCGCTTCCGGAGCGCCGCCTTGCGGGCGGATATCAGCGCGATTTCCGCTCCCGAGAAGAAACCGTTCCCAAGAAGAAGGAAGAAGATCGCCCCGAGAATCAGGGCCGTGTCGGACATGGGGAGGGTACTTTAGCGGGTTCCCTCCCCCGGTGCGCGCGGGCCGTTGGGGCACGCTGCGCGCCCGCGCTGCTCGTCACCCACCGTCATCGGGAGACCAGTTGTGCCGCTTGAACTGAAACGGTCTACGGCTTGGTAGTGGTGACCCGCGGCGCCGAACGCTGGTGTGGGCTCGCTGCGCCGGGACCGCCTCCTGCGTCGCCACTGGAACGCGCAACGATGGAATCGTGTGGCTCCTTAGTCGGCTTAGTTGAGCGCAGCTTCGCGCTACGATCTTGCGACTCGCGCTCAAAATCCCGACGCATGCGACCCACACCAGCGCCCGGCCCCGCTCCATCCGCGGTCAAACCCCAACTCCATAGAACGGCCCGATTGTGATCGCAAACACCGCAGCAAGCGCCCGGCGGGGAGAGCGGCGAATGGCGTCGAGACCTCCGGACCGCACGAGGAGGTCCTTCGCGAGCAGGAGTCCCACGATGGCAGCGCTCCCGAGAATCGGGATCCAGAGGCCGCGCGTCGTGCCGAGCCTTAGCGGCCGAAGCCGTCGCGCGAGCGCGACCTCGGATGCGCCGAGCATGCGTAATCCTGGGACTCACTTTCGAACGAGGGCCGTGAGCACGGCTATTAGGCGAATCACGACGGCGCGGGCTTCAGCGCTGGTGTTCGGGGCTCCCTCGAGCGCAAGGAGGTCGAGAACAGCGAGGCACTCAAACGCGCTGCCGCGCGCAATCGCGTAGTGACGGGCCTGATCTCGACCGGCGCGGCCAGCGCCCTCGGCGACATTGAGCGGGACGCTCAGACTGGCGCGGTCGAGCTGGTCGGACAACTCCGCGCGACGAAGCGGAAGCCAGCGAACAACGTGGGCGCGAAATGCGAGAGCGAGGCGGTACGCGTCAAACCTGTGAAGGGAAGCGGTTGGCGCGCCGCATGTCTCGGGAGCAGTGGTGGGCATAATAGATGGAGGCCTTTCCGGGGTCGCGAAGTGCGGCCCTCACCAGGCAGGGCCGCACTTGAGAAGGTCGCAACCTCCTTACCCCCACCGCTGCGTACGGTGCATGCGGCGTGACAAGCGCGTCGAGGTGCGCGTTGACGCTCGGGCCGGTGCGCCGCGGTTTCGGAGACTCCTTCGTCCGACGCTCCTCGATGGCCTCCTCGCAGTGACGGGGTGGGCCGGCGAGGCTCAATGTGAACGACAGGACGAACCAGAGGCCGTCAACGATTGATCGTCACGCGGCAACGTGGACGTGAACGAGCCATCGTTTGGCGACAACGCAGACGTAGTCGTGAACGTGGACGTTGCCGAGACGTCCCCGGCGTGCCCCTATGCGTCGATCGCCATCCCGTAGACCGACTCCGCCGCCTGCATCATCGCCTCACCCAGGGTCGGGTGCGGGTGGATCGTCTTGGCGATCTCCTCGGTGGTGGTTTCGAGCTGCAGCGCCACACACGCTTCGGAAATCAGGTCGGTGGCGTGCGGGCCGACCATGTGGACGCCAAGAACCTGGTCGTACTTCTTCTCGGACACGATCTTGATGAAACCCTGGTCGTGGCCGAGGATGCGGGGCTTGGCGAGGTTGCCGAAGTTGAACTTCCCGATCACCACATCGTAGCCGCGCTTGCGGGCCTCGGCTTCGGTGAGGCCGACGCTCGCGACTTCGGGGTTGCAGTACGTCGCCCCGGGCACACGGTCATAGTCGATGGGATCGAAGTGTTTGCCCGCGAGCTTCTCCGCGACGCGGATACCTTCAGCGGAAGCGACGTGCGCGAGCTGGGGGTGGGGCTTGCCGTCGACCGTGATGAGGTCGCCGATGGCGTGAATTCCGGGCTCGTCGGTCTCGTACCGGTTGTTGACGCGAACAAAGCCGCGCTCCATTCGAACGCGAGTGGCTTCAAGGCCGAGGCCATCCGAGACCGGCCCGCGGCCGGTGGCCACGAGAAGCAGCTCGGCGATGAGCGTCTTCTTCTCGCCCGAGGCCAGCGTCACTTCGACCTGGACTCCGCCTTGTATGACGGTGGCCGACTCGGTGCGCGCGCCGGTGAGGAAGGTCATGTGCTTCGCGAGATGTTTCTCGGCTTCCTTCGAGATTTCCTCGTCTTCGATGGGCAGGATTCTCGGCATCATTTCGATCACGGTGACGGCCGTGCCGAAGCGGCCGAAGATCGAGGCGAACTCGACGCCCACCGCGCCCGCGCCGATGACGATCAGGCTCTTCGGCATTTCCTTGAGTTCGAGGATCTCGTCCGACGTGATGATCCTCTGCCCGTCGATCGCGATGTTGGGAAGGCTGCGCGGCTTGGAGCCGGTCGCGAGCATGATGTTCTTCGTGGGAATCCGCGACGCGCCGCCCTCGCCAGTGACGAGCACGCTGTGCGGGTTCTCGATGCGGCCCTGCCCCTTCACGAAAGTGATCTTGTTCTTCTTGAAGAGATACCCTTCGATCCCCTTGGACAGACGCGTAACGATCCGGCTCTTGCGGGACATCAGCGCGGAGAAGTCGATACCCACGTTCTCGGCCAGGATGCCGAAGTCCTTGCCGTTCTTCAGGTCTTCATAGAGATCGGCGGTATGCAGGAGGGCTTTGGTGGGTATACATCCCCGCTGCAGGCAGGTTCCCCCGGCCCCTTTCGGGTCGCGTTCCACCACCGCCACCTTGAGACCGAGCTGGGCCGCGCGAATGGCTCCGACGTACCCGCCCGGACCGCTTCCAATAACCGTGAGATCGAACTCGTTCGACAAGATGTCCTCGCTTTTTCGTTTGGAGCACGGGATCCCGGCAGCACACCGCCACAATCCCGATGCCTCCCGGACACTATCACGACGATCGGACGGGACTGATAGATTGCCGGATTCCCATGACCACTTCCCTTGACCGGATTCTCGCCACCTTGAATGCCACCGAGGTCGGCTCGCTCGACCGCATCGCGGAGAAGATGACCCTTGCGGGGCGCGAACTGCGGGAGGAGGGCCACGAAGCCCTGGCCGTGAAAGCGGATGAGGCCGTTCTGGCTCTCGGACGGGCCGATGTCGCCGAGTTCAAACGATTGAGAGCGTTCATCCAGTCGAAGGTCGGGCACCTCCGGTAGTCCCCCAGATCTCGTGTGACCCTGGGCTCTGGACGCCACGGGTAGTCGCGGTATAGTGCCGCACTTCGATTGCGGGACCTCGTGCCTGCGGCAATTGTGTGAACACTTCCAGAACGAATAGAGGCTAGGCGACAGTGAACAAGACGACTCTTGGGGCCGCGATGGCTCTCGCAGTATTGATGATCGGTTGCGGGGACGGCATCGGTGACGTCACCACCGGCGGACCCTCGGCCACTCCGACCCCCGTGGTCCAGGCCACTCCGACCCCGACCGCCACACCGGCCGCTACGCCGACGCCGAATACCACCAATTTGACCTGCAACCTCGCCCGGCTTCCGAACTGCGACGCCCAGTGCTGTCGTGAGGGGGGTTCGGTTCGGTGGCGGGTCCAGATCGAGGCCACCCAGGCCGACCTGACCCGCACACAGCCGGGACTGTTCCTCTCGAACGGCGATGTGCGAGACAACCTCGAGTACATGGCGGCGCTGGGCCGACGCCTGACCCAGCTCTACGGCCTGTGTGCCGAACCCCTCGGGCACGACGAGCTCCGCGTGAAGGAGGATCAGAACTTCTCCCAGCACATCGACGTGCTGATCTCCGATCGTTCGCCGTGGGTCGGCGGGGCCTACACCTGCCAGCCCGCGAGTTTCTAGACGTCGCGAGCTCCCCGAAAACGTGAAAAGGACGACCCCATCGGGTCGCCCTTGTTGTTTCAGGCCCCGGGGTCCTGCCGTACCGGCATCGGACACGAGACGCCGGTGCCGCCAAGTCCGCAGTAGCCGGCGGGATTCTTGGACAGGTACTGCTGGTGATAGTCCTCGGCGTAATAGAAGGGCGGCGCGTCGACGATCTCCGTGGTGACTTCGCCTTTCCCCGCCGCGGTGAGCGCCTGGGAGTAGGCGGTCTTCGCGGTCTCCGCGAGCGCACGCTGATCGGCCGAGAAGACGTAGATGCCCGACCGGTACTGAGTCCCGACATCGTTCCCCTGCCGCATCCCCTGAGTGGGGTCGTGCGATTCGAAGAAGACCTTCACCAGGGTCGCATAGCTCACAACTTTCGGGTCGAAGACCACGAGGACCACCTCGTTGTGACCGGTGCGACCCGAGCACACCTCGCGGTACGTCGGGTTCTTGGTCACACCGGCGGCGTATCCAACCGCGGTGGTGAAGACGCCCTTGATCTTCCAGAATTGCTTCTCGGCGCCCCAGAAACATCCCAGCCCGAAGACGGCCTGCTCCATGCCCGACGGGAACGGACCGCGCAGGGGGGTACCGAGCACATGATGTGCGGGAGGCACCGGCATTTCATCCTCGCGGCCGGGGAGGGCCGTCTCAGGGGTGGGCATCCTGGTCTTCAACAGGGAGGAAAACATGTTGTTTCGATGGCGCCTTTGCTTTTCGGGTTACTGGAGCGTTCCGTTGAAAGGCTGGGTCACTTCGACCGGCGCCGGAGAGGCGTGGTGGAGGATCATCCGCCAGCCGAGGTCGGTTTGGCGGAAGACGTTCGTGGCCATGGTCACCGCCACGCCCACCTCGTCGTCGTGTTTCGCAGTGATGTTCTCTGCGCAATAGACCAGACCCAGCTCACCGAGTCGCCATGTCGCGATGTCCGTAGGCGTCACTCTCATCCACCCGGTGTTGCGAAAAACCTGATCCCACGACTCGATGACGGCGTCGTACCCGTCGATCGCCTCCCAGCCGGGGTGGATGCAACGGACGCCCTCTCCCCGGAACCAGAGGTCTTTCATGCGCGCCAGGTCGAAAGTCTCGAGCGACTCGTAGAACGACGAGTTGGCGCCCAGCAGTTCGGCCCGAGACTCGGGCGTTTCGGGCAGTCCCTCGGTTTTGCTCACGCGGAGATTGTAGCCGCCGGCCCTTGAACACGAACCCTTCGGCGCTTTCGGCGGAAAAGGGTGAAAATAGAAGGCATGGAAGCGAGTTCCACACTGCAGGCCGATCCGACGGCGCCCCTGGCGGTGGCGCATTCGATCGTGGGCGGCGATCGGGTCGGCGGAAAGGACGGCGTCTCGAACGCAGTCTCCCCCGCAACGGGGGCGCCCATCGGTTCGTTCTCCCTCCTCGACGCGTCCCAGGCCGCGGATGCCGTGGGGGCGGCGCTCACCGCGTTCCCTCTTTGGTCCGCGACCACCTTCGCGGAGCGCCGTGAGTGCCTGAACCGGGTTCGAGCGCTCCTGCTCGACGAGGCGGAGAGTCTGGCGAACCTCATCGCCCGCGAGCAGGGCAAGCCGGCTGCCGAGGCACACCTCGCCGAGATCCTTCCCGCCCTCGATCATCTCAAGCACGTCGCCGATCATGGCGAGGAGGCGCTCGCTCCCCAGGAAACCGAGCCCGCGGTTTTCCTGATCGGCCACAAACGCGGCCGGATCGAGTTCGCACCCATGGGACCCGTCCTCGTGATCACGCCGTGGAACTACCCGTTCTCGATCCCCATCACTGGAATCGCGGCCGCACTTATGGCCGGAAACACCGTGGTGCTCAAACCCGCACCCGCCACGACGCTGATCGGACTCGCCATCGGCGAGCTCTTCACCCGCGCCGGTCTTCCGCGCGGCGTCCTCAACACCATTGCCTGCTCCGACGCGGTCGCGGCGGGTCTGGTGAGCGACCCGCGTTTCCGCAAGGTCCTCTTCACGGGAAGCGTTGCCACCGGCCGCAAGGTCATGGCTGGCGCCGCGACCCAGGGAACGCCCGTGACCCTCGAACTCGGCGGCAAGGATCCCGCGATCGTGTGCCGGGACGCCGACCTCGAGCGCGCCTCCTCGGGGATCGTGTGGGCGGCCTTCCTCAACGCCGGCCAGACCTGCGCTTCCGTGGAACGGGTCTATGTCGAGGAGGAAGTCGCCGACGCCTTCATCGCGAAGGTCATCGAGAAGACGAAGGCGATCAAACACGGCGACCCGCTCGACCCGAACAACGACATGGGCCCGCTCACGATGGAGCGCCAGCGCGCGATCGTGGTCGCGCACGTCGAAGACGCCCGCGCCAAAGGAGCCCGCATCGACACCGGCGGCGTCCGTCCGGAGGGCCCGGGATACTTCTATCCGCCCACCGTTCTCACCAACGTCGATCACACGATGACGATCATGCGCGATGAAACGTTCGGTCCGGTCCTGCCGATCATGCGCGTGAAGTCGCTCGACGAGGCGGTCCGCCTCGCCAACGACTCGCCCTATGGCCTCACCGCGAGCGGTTGGACCACCAGCGAGGTCACCGCGGCCCGGCTCGAGCGCGAGTTGCAGGCCGGTGTCGTCACGATCAACGATCACGTCTACACCTTCAGCGAACCGACCTCGCCCTGGGGCGGAATCAAGGCCTCGGGCGTGGGACGGACCCATGGCGCCCTCGGCCTGCGCGAGATGACCCAGCCCAAGTACGTGGCCCGCGACATGTCGCGCGGCGGCGAGGTCTGGTGGTACCCGTACGGGCCGGAGTTCAAGTCGATGATGGCGGGCGCCCTGCGCTCGTTCCACCATCCCTTCCTGCTCGCGCGGCTGTTCGCTCTGTCCAGGTTGTCGTTCTCGAAGCGGTACCTCACCCGGGGCCGGATCCTGAGGGTCATCCCGGACATCTTCAAGCTGTTTTAGGAGTCAGGATGGCCGAAGCCGAGCTGTCCGCCCCCAGGCGACGCACATGGTTCCACATCACCATCGGCGTCACCCTGCTTCTCGTGGCCGTGCTGCTCACGGTCGGCTGGCAGCTCATCGGCAGCGAAGAGGCGGCCCTCCAGACCTCCCCGACCGCGCGCTATCTCGTCTACTTCTTCGGCCTCGTCCTCTTCCTTCTCCTGATCTCGGGCCTCGGCCTCATGTTCACGCTCCTGATCCGCGAAGTGCGTCTGAACGAACGGCAGTCGAATTTCGTGAGTGCGGTAACCCACGAACTCAAGACACCCGTTTCTTCGCTGCGTCTCTATCTCGATACCCTGATGCTGCGCGCGGATACCCTCTCGATCGATCAACGCGATGAGTTCTACAAGACCATGCGCGCCGATCTCGACCGCCTGAACGGAACGATCAACAACGTTCTCAACGCCGGCCTCTACGCCGACCGTGCGGTGGTGAATCCGCCGACCATCGACCTCGCGAAACTGGTCCAGCACGCCTCGGCTCTGACCCGCACCCGGAACCAGCTCGGTGAACAGGCGGTCGCGTACACCGGGCCCTCGAGCCTGCTGCTCAAGGGTGACTCCACGGCGCTCGAGACCGCGGTCTTGAACGTGCTCGACAACGCGGTGAAGTACTCCACCGAACAGGTCGAGGTGAAGGTCCGCCTGCGCGAGGAGGCGAACGGCTTCGCCCGTCTCTCGGTCGAGGACCGGGGCGTGGGGATGAACCGGGCTCACCTGCGATTCATCTTCAACCGCTTCTACCGGATCGGATCCGAGGCTCGAAGGTCCCGAACCGGAACCGGGCTCGGCCTCTTCATCGTCAAATCCGTGGTGAAGGCGCACGGCGGTACGGTGCGCGCGGAAAGCGACGGCGAGGGCCGGGGAACCACATTCGTGCTTCACCTTCCCGGCGTGGTGAAGGACGGACTCGCCGAACCTCGCGAGGAGGTGGCTCATGCCTGAACCAAACGGCGTCGCGCGGATCCTCGTGGTCGAGGACGAAGCGAGCCTGGCCCGGGGAATCGCGTTCAATCTCGAGGTCGAGGGTTATTCGGTCGACTGCATCGCGGACGGGCAGGAGGCGAGCGACCTGCTGAAGACCCCCGGCGGCCAATCGTCGCAGGGCCATGACCTCGTGCTCCTCGACGTGATGCTGCCGAACATGGACGGCTTCTCCGTGGTGCGCGCGGCGCGCCAGGCGGGAAACCGCACCCCGATCCTGATGCTCACCGCCAAGGGATTGCCGGAGGATGTCGTGGAGGGGCTCGAGGCAGGGGCCGACGATTATCTTCCCAAGCCTTTCGATCTCACCGTCCTGCTCGCCCGGGTCAAGAGCCTGCTTCGCAGGCGCGAGTGGACGAAGGGGTCGTCCACGCCCGGCGGAGACACGATCGTGACCATCGGGCCGAACCGCGTCGACTTCGCCAACTTCGAGGTGAGGCGGGGTGAATCCCTGATCCGTCTCACCCTCCTGGAAGCGGGTCTGCTCCGCCTTCTCTACGAAAAGCGCGGCTCCGTGGTCACCAAGGCGGAAATCCTCGAAAAAGTCTGGAACCTGCACCCCGACACCGAAACTCGCGCGGTGGACAATTTCGTGGTGCGACTGC
The DNA here is from genome assembly GCA_964396875.1 of uncultured Acidobacteriota bacterium. Classification (GTDB taxonomy): domain Bacteria; phylum Acidobacteriota; class Vicinamibacteria; order Fen-336; family JAGNNV01; genus JAGNNV01. The sequence goes on from CAYNHK010000108.1 coordinate 12,023, forward strand.
GCAAGTATCTCGAGGCCGACCCTTCGAATCCGACGATCCTGCTCACCGTACGCGGCACCGGATACCGCATGGAGGTCGAACCCGCTTAAACGGCGACGACCTCGCCTACGAGCACCTCGGCCTCCAGGGTGACCGCGCTCTTCATGGAGTTGCTGATGAGGCACGCCGCTTCGGCTTTCTCCATGAGACGCATGGCGCGTTCCCTATCCTCCTCGCGAAGGATCGTGACGCGCGGTTTCAAGACGATGCGCGAGATCCAGAACCGGCGATCGTCTCCCTTCTCGAGCGTGCCGGTGCCGGGGCAATCGACGGCCCGAAACTCCAGCTTCGAGTTCTGCGCCACGGCCAGGAACGTGGTCATCCAGCACGTGGCGGCGGCGAGCACGAAGAGATGTTCGGGGGACCAGACGCCGGCCGGACCGCCGAAAGGCGGAGGTGCGGCGACCGGGAGTTCGGGAAGGCCATCGACACTCGTGGCCAGGCCGCGGCGTTCCCCCTCCCAGCGCACGGAAACGGGATAGGCACTGTGGACCTCAGACATGGCGATGACCTCCTCGGGGGCACTTCAAGTATGCGCCCCCATAGGCACCCGAGCCATGAGTCAAACGGCCCACCGCGGCCGCGTCGTCTTCAGTCGCCCGCGAGTTTGACCGCGAGGCGCATGGCGGCGAGCAGGCTCCCCGCGTCGGCCACGCCCCTGCCCGCGATGTCGAAACCGGTTCCGTGATCGACGGAGGTGCGGATGAAGGGCAGGCCGATGGTCACGTTCACCGCCTCGCCGAAAGCGAGGAGTTTCACCGGAATGAGCCCCTGGTCGTGATAACAGGCAATCACCGCATCGAAGTCTCCACGCGAGGCGCGCACGAAAAGCGTGTCGCCCGGAAAGGGGCCCTCGATGTCGACCCCTCTTCCGCGGAGCGTGGCCAGAGCGGGCGGAAAGACCTCCTGCTCCTCGAGGCCGATGTGCCCGTTTTCGCCCGCGTGCGGGTTGAGGCCGGCGATCGCGATCTTTCTCCGCGGGCCGGCGTCGAACCGGGGCAACGCGCGATGCACCAGGTCGGCCACACGGACGATCGCCGCCGTGGTCACGAGCTTCGGTACATCCTTGAGCGGAGCATGGATGGTAAGCAGAGCCACGCGAATCTTCCCGCCCACGAACATCATGGCCACATTGGGGGTGTGGGCCACGTGGGCCAGAAGTTCGGTGTGGCCGGGATAGTTGAAGCCGGCGATGTGCATCGCTTCCTTGTTGAGGGGTGCGGTGACGAGGCCGGCCAACTCTTCCCGCATGGCGTCCTCGGCCGCCCGCATCACCGCGACGGCAGCCTGCCGGCCCGCCTCCGCGTCCACCACGCCGGGATCCACTTCCCCACCGCCCACATCAACAACCGAAGCGCCCGAGGCTTCGACGGGCGGAAGACCCATACGCGACGCGGTGACTCTCAGGACCTCTTTCGAACCGTAGACCACCCAGTCAGCGGCGGGAACTTCGGGGTGAGCGAGAGCCTTGAGCACGATCTCCGGGCCGATGCCGGCGGGATCGCCCACGGTGAGGGCGAGGCGCGGGAGCTTCGCCGCCATCAGCGTTTCACCTTCGATGGCGCGGACGGGGCGGCTTCGAGGACCCCTGCGACATTCGCAACGAAAAACTCCCTCACCTCGGCATCGAGCTTGCGGGTGTTCGGGACAGCGACGTCGTCGGTCGCGTCGGTGTTGAACGAGACCACGTAACCCGCGCGCGCCACGGGATCGAGATAGAGATGCGAGATGAACCCGTTCTGGCTGCCGCTGTGCCCGATGAGTTTCCGGCTTCCCCGCTTCTCGATGAAGAAACACAGGCCCATATCGACGCGGTCTTCGCCCACCGTTTCGACCAGAGCCACGGGCGTCCACATCTCTTCGAGCGACGAGCGTTTCAACACCGCCGCGGCCTCCCGAGTCTTCGCCTCACCGAGAAGAAAACGCACGTAAGACTCCATGTCGCCGAGGGGCGCGTTGAGGCCGCCGTTCGATACCGTGATCCCGGTGTCGAAATCGAAGCGCGCTTCCTCCAGCTTTCCCTTCGAAAACCAGTAGCTGTGCGAACGATCTTCGAGGAGGTGATATGGGGCGCGGTCGAAGAACGCCCGGGTCATGCCCAGCGGGGTGAGGATGTTCTTCTGGACGTAAACCTCCCACGGCTCGCCCGCAAGCGTCTCGATCACGCGGCCGAGGTAGACGATGCCGGGATTCGAGTAGCTGTACTTCGATCCGGGAGCGAACTCCACCGCGGTGTACGGCATCATGGCCACGAGCTGCGACCACTCGCCGGGCTCGTGGGGGTGCCAGGGTTTGTCTCCGCCAAAGGGCCAGGTGCCCGCGCGAAAGCCCGCGGTGTGGGAGAGAAGCTGGCGCAGGGTGATTTCGCTCGTCGGCCCGAACGGATTGTGGACGGCGGCAAGCTCAGGCACGTACTTGAGGATCGGATCGTCGAGGGAGAGGCGCCCGCGGTCGCGCAACTGAAGGATGGCGATGCCGGTCATCGTCTTCGTGATCGAGGCCCAGTGGTAAATCGTGGCCTCGTCGGTGGCGGCTCCGGTCGCGCGGTCCTTGAGTCCGAATGAGGTCTGGATCGCCGGTGCGCCGAGGGGAACCACGCGAAGGCTCGCGCCCACGACTCCATGGGCGGCCGAGCGTTCCTTGAAGAAGGCGGAGAAGCGATCGAGGGCGGCGCCTTTGGGTGAAAGAACAGACTTGCCCTTCATGGCGGCCTCCCCGGGTTGAGCGTATGTCGGCGGCGCCGCGCAGAGCGACGCGAGAAGCAGGAGCGAAAAAAAAGACCCGCCGAAGCGGGTCTTGAGCCTCTTGTTCAAGAGACGTTACTTCTCGTACAGCGCGGCGATGAGGGCGCCGCGCGCGGTGGCGGTGACCGGGTCGGCGGCGACACGGATCTCCGAGATGTCCACCGGGAACGGGCGCGACTTCATCGACTTCTCGAAGAGTTCCTTGAAGCCCTTCGGCTTGGCGGTTCCGCCCGCGATCACGATGGGCAGCGGACGATGCGCGCGCGGGAGCTTGTCGGCCTTGGCCACCGCCTTGCGGATCGAATCGACGAGCGACTCGACGAGGTCCTCGTAGTAGATGTGGAGCGCCTTCTCGAGTTTGTCCGCGGGCGGCTTGGTGAGATCGAGCTTCTCTTCCTTGATCGTCTTGATCCGGGTCGAGGGCTCATTCACGACCGAGCCGACCGAGTTGTCGATGTAGTCGCCCCCCTTGGAGATGCCAAAGAGGAGCGAGGGAATCGAGAGGTAGGCGAGCGCCACGTTGCACATGCCGCCGCCGCAGGAGATGCCGATGCCGGTGAAGTTCTGATCCTCGAGTTCCGAGAAGATGACGGCGAGGCCCTCGTTGATGGCCACCGCACGGTAGCCCAGGGTCTCGAAGAATCGACGCAGGCTGGCCTCGTGATAGACCAGTTCCGCCTCGCGGCCTTCGGACGCCGCGGGCACCGAGAACGAGAGCACTTCGCCCTGGGTCTTCGCTTTCGGGATCAGGCTCCGCATGATCGACTCGAGCACGACCGTTCCCATGCGCTCTTTGGGATTGAGGAGGCCGTCGGCCATCGGCCGGCGGGTTTCGACATTGAACATGTTCGCGAAACGCTCGGTCGCGCCGCCGAAGATCACCAGCTCATCACCGTCCCGGAAGTACGGGATCTCGTTCTGGCCGAGGATGGTTTCGGTGAACCGGGAGAAAGGCACCGGGATGAAGGCATTGAGCTGCATCGAGGTCTCGGTGCCCTTGGTGCGACGCCGCGCGGCCACGATCTTGCTCGTGCCCACGTCGACTCCGAGCGGCATGCCCCGCGAGGCATCCTCGGCGCCGGCCGCCTCCGAGCCTTCCTGCACCTTCCACAAGTGATCTTTTCGCTCGTCCATGGGATTCAATT
>CAYNHK010000109.1:0-15715 GCA_964396875.1 uncultured Acidobacteriota bacterium
GAACTTCCCAAAGAGATTCAGCGCGCTCGCGAATGGGGCGATCTGCGCGAGAACGCCGAGTACAAGGCGGCCAAGGAACGTCAGACCTTCCTGCAGGCGCGGATCTCCCAACTGCAGGGCCGCCCTGCCGGCCTGTCGATGATGAACCTCGACAACATCCCGAGGGACAAGGTGGGCCTTGGCTCCACCGTCCACGTGCGCGACGAGGACACCGGCGAAGAGGCCACGTACGACATCGTCACCAGCGAGGAGAGCGACCCCGAGAAGGGCAAGATCTCGCCCTCGTCCCCCATCGGCCGCTGCCTTCTGAACAAGAAGATCGGCGAAGTCGTGGAAGTACGCGTCCCCAAGGGCACGCGCTACGTCGAGATCATCAGGCTCGCCACCATCCACGACGCCCGCTGAGCCTGGGCGCAGGTCCGCAGGTCCGTTACCTGCCCGATGAAATAACGCATAATCGGCCTCGCATGAAGGAACCTCTCCTGGGTCAGCGCACGGCCGTGGTGTTTGCCGGCAGTGGAGCTTCCGGGGCCTACCACGCGGGCGTCCTCAAGGCGCTCGACGAAGCGGGTGTGCGCATCGACTTCATGGTGGGCTCGGGGGTGGGTGTTCTCGCCGCGGCGTTCGGCGCGGGCGCCTCGGGCTCCGTGTTGTATGGCGAAAAGGGCCTGTGGCGCTGGATCTCGACCCGCAGGGTTTTCGAGTTGCGAAAGACGTTCCGCTTTCTGCGCTCGCTCGGCCTCGTCGGCCTTTCTGCGTTTCTCGTGCCCGCCGTGCTGGCGCTTCTGCTCGGCCTGTTCCTGCCCGTCTTCCTGGCCGTCGACTTCGCGCGGCCCGGTTTCATGACCACTCTGACTCAGGCCCTCGCGGGTCTGGCCCCCGGGCTCCGGCTCTTCTTCATCTTCGCCCTTGCCGCGCCCACCTTCCTCGCCTTTCTGTTCATCCTGCTGGGCGGCGCGCGGCTCTTCAGGACCTCGAGGCGGAGGGTCGGCGAGCATCTCGAGAGTGCGTTCGATCATTCCGGCGTCGAAAAGGAAATCGCGCGACGGCTGTGGGAAGTGGCGCGCGGGCCGGCCCTGAACGAAAAGGCCCCGGACGCCGCCGAGATCGGTCGCCAGTACGCGGCATTGATCGCGGAGAATTCCGGTCAGCCCGGTTTCCGCGGCCTGGTCCTGCGCGCCGCGAACCTCGACGCGCGCCGACCGCTTGTTCTCAAGCTGACCTCGCAGGCCCCCGATGAGCGGACTTCGTTCAAGAACTCCGAGCGCGAGGAACCCCTCGACCTCAAGGACGCGGCTACCGCGCCATTGCTCTACGACGTGATGGCCACGGCATTCAACACCGCGCCGTTTTCGTCGCCCCGCCGCGTCCGGCTGCCGAAACAGGGTGCTTTCGGCGGAGAAGTCCACCGCATCGCCGAGGCTTCGGCCATCGCGGGCTCCGGACTGGGCGAGGCCATCGCCCTCGGCGCGAACCGGATCGTCTTCGTGACCGCAACCGCGGAAGACCCGGGGCCGATGCCCGTGCGCCGCGGACTCAAAGCCCTGGCCGCGGCCTTCCTGGCGCTTCAGGAGAGAAACGCCATCGAGGCCGACCTGCGGCAGACCCAGAGGCTGAACCGCATTGTCGAAACCGTGGGCCACCAGAGGAGCACGGGCGAGCGCGAATGGCAGGACCCTCTCACCGGCCGGAAGTTCCGCTCGATCTCGGTTCACACCGTCCGCCCGCGGCGTTCGCTTCTGCGGCCGCTCGATCTCGACGGCGCCATCGATCCGGCCAACGAAGTGGAGACAACGCTCCTCGACTGGCTCGACGAGGGGCACCGGGACGCTCACCGCTGTTTCCTCGATGCCGCACTCGGCGAGGATCGCCCCGCGGAATCCGGCGCGGCCAGGCTCGCGCCGCAGGGCCTGTCTTTGTGAGCGTCCCATCCTCAGGATCCCCCTATCCGCCCTGCCCCGACTGCCAGTCTGCCGAGGTGCGGCCCTCGAAAAGCTCCTACCCGCTGGACAAGGAAAAACTGGCTGCGGGCGCCGGCGCCTTCTGGCGCTGCGGCAACTGCGGAACCCGCTTCATGGGTCCGGCCGCTCCACCCATGCACGAACGGAAGTACCGGCCGCACCGTCACGCGACCAACCCGCTCAAGACCGCGATCAACGGCGGGGCGGCTCTGACGCGCTTCGTGGTGCCCCTGCTGCTGCTCACGGTCACGCTGCTCGGCGTGATCCTGGTTCTACTGCTGCGCGATCCCGCACCCCTCGTCAGGTAGAGGGACCCATCATCTGCTGCTCGAGCATGGCCGCGTATCGGCCGCCGAGACGGAGCAGGTCTTCGTAGGTCCCGCGCTCGATCACCTCACCCTTGTCGAGGACCAGGATCTGGCGGCATGACCGGACCGTCGACAGGCGATGCGCGATGACGAAGGTGGTCCGTCCCGGCAGCAGGGCTTCGAGGCCCTTCTGGATCAAGGCCTCCGACTCGCTGTCGAGGTTCGAGGTGGCTTCATCGAGCAGGAGGACCCTCGGGTTCGCAAGGAACGCTCTTGCTATGGCCACGCGCTGTTTCTGGCCGCCGGAAAGCCGCACGCCCCGCTCACCCACCACGGTGTCATAGCCCTTCGCGAAACGAGCGGCGAACTCCTCGACGTGAGCCGACAGGCAGGCCGCCTTGAAATCGCTCTCCGAGGCGTCCGGGCGGGCGAACAGGACGTTCTCGCGCAGGGTGGCGTCGAAGAGGAAGGTGTCCTGGAACACCACACCCAGGTTCGAGCGGTAGTCCTGGAGAGGAAGGGTCTCGATGTCGTGGCCGTCGAGAGTGATCTTTCCTGACTGGGGCCGGTAGAAGGCCGCGAGCAGGCCCATGATCGTGGACTTGCCCGCGCCCGACGGCCCGACCAGAGCCGTGGCCGTGCCCGGGGGCGCGTCGAAGCTGACCGACTTGAGCACCGGCTCCTCCGGCCGATACGCGAACGTCACGCTCTCGAACCGTACGTGACCCTTCACCTCGGAGAGCGGGAGCGGCGAGGCGGAGGCTGCGCGACCCAACGCGGGCGCTTCGCTCGGCTCGTTGAGAATCGCCTGGAGCCGTTCGATCGACACGAGCGCATCCGTGAACTGCCCGGCCAGCGCCACCGCCATGTACACGGGGCCATTGAGGAAACCGAGGAGAATCGAAAAGGTGGTGAAGCCGCCGAGGGTGAGTCGCCCGGACTGAATCTCCGTGAGGGCCATGGCCATGAGGCCGATGCCCAGGAATCCGACCAGCGCCGTGCTCCAGAAGGAGAACATCCGGTTGTTCCGGGCCATCTCGATCGCGTTGTCGCGCATGGCCAGGACCGAGGTTTCCATGGCGAGGCTCTCGCGCTCCTCCGCCCGGTAGGCCTTGATCACGCGGATGCCGGAAAGCGTCTCGTTGAGCCGGCCGCTCGTCTCCGAGAGCAGTCGCGCCCTCTCCCCGTAGACTCCGGACACGCCCCAGAAGGCCCAGCCGAGCAGAGCGACGAACGCGACCAGGGCGACCAGGGCGACCAGCGTCAGCTTCGGCGAAATCGTCCACATGTACACCGCGGAAAGACCGGCGAAGAAAACGCCGCCCGCGAAGTCGATGAAGCCCGAACCGATGAGGAGACGCAGCGCCTCGATGTCGTGAAGGACCCGGGGCAACAAGGCCCCGGTCTGATTCCGGTCGAAAAACGGCACGGCCAGCCGGATCAGGTGGGCGATACCCTTGACTCGAAGATCGGCGACGAGTTCGATGGTGCGGACGGTGAGGACGCGAAAGAGGAGATAGGCGCAGGTGGCCTGAACCAGCGCCGCGCCGATCACCGCGGCGAACACCTGGTTCATCTTCTCGGGATGCGTGCCCGGGACCACCTCGTCGATGAAGACGCGCGCGGCGCCAGGCAGCACCAGGCTCGCGGACCGGGAGATCAGGATGAGGAGGAGACCGGCGATGAGTGCCGGCACCCGCGGGCGGACCAGCGACCAGGCGAGGGGCAGGATCTCGCGAAGGCGTTGCAGCTTGCTCTTCTTCTCCTGGTTCTCTCCGGCGAGGTCCTCGCGATTCCGGCGGACGCGCTTCGCTCCCCTCATGAGTGCCAGACCATCCTAGCTGGCCAAACCATGGGTTAGAAGGGGAAGCCGAGAGAGAACCAGGGCACGGTCGCGCGGTCGCGGGTCAAACCCCGGCCCACGCCTCCCTGGACCGTGAGGGGAATCCGGTGACCGATGAGAATGTCGGCGCCGAGGCCAATGGACACGCCCACGCGGGCGGTGTCGAGGTTCAAGCTTCGCGCGGAGACCACCGCCGCGTCGAGCGATGCGCTCAGGTGAAGGTGGCGAAGGAAGAAAGGCAAAGCGCGCACACCCCGTTGCGGATGGCCGAGGGGCACGCGCAATTCCAGGTTTGAGAACGCGAGTTTGCGACCGTAACGCGACCGGTCGCTCCCATCCGCCGCTTCGTAGCCGCGGAGCACCGCGGGTTCGTCTCCAACAGGATCGAGAAGGGCGGGATTGGCAAGTCCTCCCACCGCGAAGGCACTGAGGGGAACATCCGGTCCGAACGTCCAGCCGCCGCCGAGGCGGCTGACCAGAACCGTCGGCCCGATTCTCGTGTACGCGCGGGCATCGACAATGGCCTTTCCGAACTCGAGGTCGCTCCCGAGGCCCTTGAATTCGCGGGTGAAGGCCACGCGCAACCGAACACCGTCCTGCGGGGAGACCGACATCGGAAACGTCCGAGTGGAATCCAATTGCCAGGTAAGGGCCAGGATCGAGGTGTCGAGTTTCGAAGGCGGGGTCGCCTCGTGTCTTCGCCTGAAGGTAAGTCCGGCGGTCTGGTGCCGAAGAACCGAACGCTCGATCGGGAAGTCGACGGAAAGCCGCCCCTCCCGCAGATCCCGCCTCCCGGTGGTCGCGGGGGACGACTCGATCCGAGCGAGCGCCGTGAACGTCGGGGTGAATCGATCGTAGCGGAGATAGCCAAGGAGGTTCGGCTTCGCTACCTCCGTTCCCCAGGAGCCGGCCAGGCCATAGGCCGTGCGCAGGAGAGGATCGAACGAAGCGGTGGCCAGTCCAAGCCGCCACTCGTCGGAAGCGAACTCCGCGAAAGGCGAAACGAACCGGGGACGCAGCGCTGGGAACGAACGGTAGGGCCGGGCGTCCCCCGCGAAGGGTGGGGGCTCATCGAAGTTGGTGGGGAGGTTGTCGGTGTAGACACCCGCCGCTTCTCCGGACGCGTACGGGAAGGAAGCGATGTCATAGCCCTCAGACGAATAGCGCGCGAAGAAGACGCGATTGGTTCGGGCGTCCACTTCGGGAGTGAAAGCGTTTGGCGGCGTGCCCGCGACGGCCCGCAGGCCGGAGGCGTCGCGGCCGATCAGGTAGAGGCTGAATACATCGCCCTGGCGGTCCGACCTGAAGATCAGTGTGCGGTCGTCGACCCAGGCGGGTTCCGCGTCCAGAGCCCGGTCTCGAGTGAGCGGCGTGATCGTGCCGGTAAGAGCATCGACGAGGACGAGGTCGGAGAAGCCGCCTTCGAGACGCGAGGCCGCGATGGCGTCGCCGTCTGGAGAAAAACGCGGGTGAGACCATTCCGTCCCCGGGGCCGACGCGGTCAGCGGGCGCACCTCCCCATCCGCTCCCAGGATGGACAGCTCCGAACGATCCGAAAAGCGTTGAACGAAGACGATCTCGTCCGTTCCTCCGTCGACGCTCGGTCCCACATCCGGGTCGCTCGCGCGCAGGCCTCGGGTCAGCCGCTCGCGCCGACCCGTTTCGACATGGACGCGGTGGAGATCGGACCGGAATTCGAAATTCGACACCACGTTGGTCTCGTCGAACACGATCGACTTCCCGTCGCGCGTCCAGGACAAGGCGCCGCCGGAAAGGCGCGACGTCAACTTCCGGTCAAGAGAGCCGTCGGGCTTCATGAGCCGGATTTCTCCGAGTCGAGAGAGGGTGCGGCTGGTGTAGGCGAGGATCGTGCGGTCCGGGGAAAGTCGAGGAGACGACTGGATGGTTCCGCGCGTGGTGAGCGCCGTGACCCAGGCCAGGGTGGCAGGTGCGGTGGTTTCGACGGCCGCCGCGCGCTCCCGCGCGAACTCGCCCCACAGGTCTCTCAGGCTCCGGCCCGTGGTCTTCTTGAAGGTGCGCTCGTCGAGGTAGGGAAACGCGCGCGCGTGGGCGGACGCGATGTCGCGCGTGGAGTCCGGACCGAACCGCGTCTCGACGAAGCTCAGGAACTCCTCGCCGAAAAGATACGCCGCGGTTCCAAAGGGCCATTCATCGAGCCCGAGAGTCGCCTTGTCGAACTTCGCGAGCTGCCCGCTGCGCGCCGCTTCGTCCACCACCATCTCGGTGAACGTGTGCCGCCCGCGCCCGAATGCGGTGCCGCGCGTTTCCTCGCGGACCGCGAGGCCTTCGATGAACCATGTCGGCTGGAGGGCGTTCGGGAACAGGAACGGCGCCCGCCCGAAAACCCGGCGGCCAAAACCGTAGAGCCCGCCCGCCTGTTCGATGTGGACGATGTGGGTGAGCTCGTGGGTCACCACCATGCGCAGCCACGATTCCGTGGGTCCGGACTCGGCGCCGTCGGGCGAAGCGGTGCGGATCTCCACATACGGATACGGAAAGGCGGTGGCGAGGCCGTTCGGCGAGTCGTTCGCATCGTGCACGACCACATCGAGGCTCGGGACCCGGACGCGATAGCGCTCCTCCAGGCCGGGCAGAATTTCGAGGACGAGGGCCATCACGCGCCGCGCCGGCGCTTGCACCTCGGCATGGAAATGGACCTTGACCTTCCCCGTTTCGAAGGTCTGAAATCGGTACCTGGGAGGAAAGGACCCCGCGAACGCCCCGGTCACCCCCGCGCACAGGAGCAGGGACAAGAGCCCGCCCGTCCGCAATAGTCGGCTCACACCGAATTCTCTCACCCGGGCCACTCCATTCGGGGGTAGATTACGCGGGGGGGGAGTTCTCATGTTCTCGATTGCGTTCCGCCGTGTCTGAGAGATCGCGACCCTCCGTCTGGAAAGGTCCGAGCGGGCCCATCCCAACGCGGGCGGAGCTGGGCCTCGACAAGGGCCCTTCGACCGGCCTGCTCGCGTCGATCCTGAACTCCACCGCCGACGGTCTGCTCGTCGTCGACCGGTCCGGGAAGATCCTGGCGTGGAACCAGATGTTTGTCTCGATGTGGAACATGGCCCTCGGGGTCATGGAAAGCCATCAGGACGACACCGCGCTCGCCGCCGCGCTCGACGTGATCAGCGAAGCGGGCGGTTTCGCGGATCGCGTTCGCGAACTGCGCTCTCACCCCGAAGACGAGAGCTTCGAGACCATCATCCTGAGGGACGGCCGGATCTTCGAGCGGTTCTCGCGACCGCTCGGACCGCGAAGCGACATTCAGGGAAGGGTGTGGAGTTTCCGCGACGTGACGGTCCGGCGCGCGGCCGAGCGCTCCCTGCGGGAAAGCGAGATGCGCTTCCGCACGTTCGCCGAGGGCGCGGAGTGCGGCCTTCTGATCTACCGCGAGGACACCATCGTCTTCGCGAATCGGTGGGCCCGGGAAGTGTTCGGCGACATCGTGGGCCGGGAGTTCTGGGTGAACGTTCACCCGGACGATATCGAGCCCGTGAAGGCCCGGGGACGGGCGCGGGCGCGAGGCGAGACCATCGAGAACAAGTTCGACGTGCGGATGATCGACCGCCACGGCGCCACGCGCTGGTTCGAGGTATCGGGCTCCCCCATCGAACTCGACGGCCTGCCCGCGGTTCTCACCACCGCCTACGACATCACGAAGCGGCGCGAAGCCGAGGAGCGCACGCGCCATGTGGCGTTTCACGACGCTCTCACCGACCTCCCCAATCGCGCTCTTTTCAATGACCGCGCGGACGCCGCTCTCGCCCTGGCCCACCGCGAGTCGAGCACGGTGGGCGTGATTCTCCTCGATGTGGACCGCTTCAAGAACGTAAACGACTCGCTCGGGCACGACGCGGGCGACGAACTCATCAGGCGCAGCGCCGACCGCCTCCGGGATGTGCTCCGCGGCTCCGACACGGTGGCGCGGCTCGGGGGCGACGAGTTCGCGGTGCTCCTTCCCGGACTGCGGTCGGACGAAACCGCGCGCGTCGGCAAGAAACTTCTCGAGGCGATGCGGCAGCCGTTCCTCGTCGCGGGACGTGAACTGCGGGTGAGCGCGAGTCTCGGTCTCGCCATCGGTCCTCAGGACGGCGCCGACGTGCAGACCCTCGTGAAAAGCGCGGATACTGCGATGTACCGGGCGAAAGACTCGGGACGCGACCGGCTTCAACTCTTCGATGCCACCATGAATCTGGCCGCGACCCGCCTGCTGGAACTCGAGAACGAGCTTCACGAGGGCCTGGCCCGCGATGAGTTCGCCCTCTACTACCAGCCCATCCTCCGCGCGGTCACCGGCGACCTGTGCGGTCTCGAGGCCCTGATCCGCTGGCGTCGGCCCGACGGCACGATGCGCGAACCCGATGATTTCGTCCCCGTGGCCGAAGCCACCGGTCTCATCCAGCCCCTCGGCTTCTTCGTCCTCCAGACCGCGTGCCGCGACATCGCCCACATGCGCGCCACGCTCGGGATGCCGGTGCGGGTTTCCGTGAACATCTCGGCGGCCCAGATCCGCGAGCCGAACATCGTGTCGCTGGTCGCAGCCACGCTTCGCGACGCGGGGCTCGACGCGGGCGCGCTCGAACTCGAGGTCACGGAATCCTCGGCGCTTCAAGGCGCGGAGAGGACGATCGAAGCCCTGCGCGAGCTCGTGGCCATGGGCGTCGCCATCAGCCTCGACGACTTCGGCACCGGCTACGCCTCCCTCGACCTGCTCCGGAGGCTTCCCATCAAGAGAATCAAGATCGACCGATCGTTTGTCCAGGACGTGGGGTCCGACCGTGTGGACGAGGCGATCGCGTCTGCGACCATCGCCCTCGCCCATCAGCTCGGGCTCGAAGTCGTGGGCGAGGGGGTTGAAACCGAGTTCCAGAAGAACTTCCTCGAAGCTCAAGGCTGCGACCTTTTGCAGGGTCATCTGCTCGGACGGCCCATGCCGCGCGAGGAAGTCACCCGATTCATCCAGGAAAAGCAAAACCGACATACCCAAGGAGTCGAAGCGTGAGCGTGCAGAAACCGAAGAAGCGGATCCGGATCATCGGCGCGCCCCTCGACCTCGGGGCGGGTCATCGCGGCGTCGACATGGGGCCTTCGGCGTTCCGGGTGGCCGAGATTCACAACGCGGTCCGGGCCCTCGGTATCGAGGTCGAGGACTCCGGTGACATCGACGCGCACGTCGCGGAAACCCGCCATCCGGGAAACCCCCGGCTCAAGTACCTCAAGGAAATCCGCGCGATGTGCGTCACCTTGCGCAACGTGGTGACCAGGACGATGGACGAGGGCGTGATCCCCGTCGTTCTGGGCGGCGATCACTCGATCGCCATGGGCACCATCGCGGGCGTGGCGCGCCACTTCCGCCGGCGGAAAGAAAAGGCCGGCCTCGTCTGGTTCGACGCCCACGCCGACGCCAACACCGAACACACCTCGCCCACCGGCAACATCCACGGCATGCCCATGGCGGTGTGCCTCGGCCTCGGGGCGAAGGACCTGCTCTCGATCTACGACGCCAAGGGACCCATGATCGACGGGGAACGCGCCGCCATCATCGGCCTGCGGTCGGTCGACCTCAAGGAGCGCGCCAACGTCTCCCAGGTCGGCATTGGCGCCTTCACCATGCGGCACCTCGATGAACGCGGCATGCGGTCGGTGATGGAAGATGCGATCCAGCGCGCCATGAACGGCACCGCCGGTATCCACGTCAGCATCGACCTCGACGCCGTCGACCCCGAGGAGGCGCCGGGAGTGGGCACCCCGAGCCCGGGCGGCATCGGCTATCGCGAAATGCACCTCGCGATGGAGATGCTCGCGGACACCAACCGGGTGGCCTCGATCGAGCTGGTCGAGGTGAACCCGGTCCTCGACCGCGCGAACCAGACCGCGAAACTCGGCGTCGAACTGCTCTGTTCGCTGCTCGGCAAAAAGATCCTGTGAAGGGCTTCCGCTTCTCCCACGAGGCGGAGGCGGCGTTTGGGGATCTCGACGCCATGGGCCACGTCAACAACGTGGTCTATCTGACCTGGATCGAGACCGCGCGCATCGCCTACTGGATCCACGTCACCGGCCAGAAGACGCACGCGGGCCTGCCGAAGCCGGGAGGAGCCTCGCACGAACCCGGGCCCGGGATCATGTCGGGCGCGCTCATCGACATGATCCTCGCCCGCACCGAGATCGACTACAAGTCGCCAGTGAGCTACGGCGAGAAGCTCGACGTCTTCGTGCGGACCTCGCTGATCAAGCGGTCGTCCCTGGTGTTCGAGTACGCGGTGGTCTCACGCACGGATTCGAGGGTGGTGGCGGAAGCGAGGACCGTGGTGGTCTCGTACGACTACACGCAGTTCAAATCGAAGCCGGTCAGCGAGGAACTGCGGACGAAGATCCTGGCTCTCGATCCTGAGGCTAAAGTCGAAATATGAAACAAGCGGTCCTCGCCCTCGACCAGGGCACCACGTCGTCGCGCGCGATCGTGTTCGGTCGCGAAGGCCTCCCGCTCTCGACCTCGCAGCTCGAGTTCGAACAGATCTATCCGAAACCGGGCGATGTCGAGCACGACCCCGAGGCGATCTGGACCACCCAGCTTCAGACCGCGAAGGAAGCCATCACCCGCGCGAACGTGGAGAAGATCTCCGCCATCGGCATCACCAACCAGCGCGAGACCACGGTCTTGTGGGACCGCCACACGGGTAAACCGGTCGCGAACGCGATCGTCTGGCAGAGCCGGGTGAGCGCTTACGTCTGCGAACGCCTCAAGGCCGAAGGCCACGAGCCTCTCTTCCGCCGCAAGACGGGTCTCGTGATGGACGCCTATTTCTCGGGCACGAAGATCGCTCATCTCCTCGCCACCGTGGATGGTCTTCGCGCGCGCGCCGAGAAGGGCGACATCCTTTTCGGCACGGTCGATTCGTTCCTCATCTGGCGCCTGACCGGCGGACGGGTTCATGTGACCGACGTGTCGAACGCTTCGCGCACGCTGCTCATGGATCTCGAAACGCTGCAGTGGGACGACGAGCTGCTGAAGATCATGGGCGTGCCGAAAACGATGCTTCCGAAGATCGTCGACTCGAGCGGCATCGTGGGCGAAACCGACGAGTCGCTTTTCGGCTCGCGCATTCCCATCGCGGGAATCGCGGGCGACCAGCAGGCGGCGACTTTCGGCCAGTGCTGCTTCAAGCCCGGCGATACCAAGAACACCTACGGCACGGGCTGCTTCCTTCTGATGAACACGGGGGCGACGCCGAAGGCCTCGGCGAACGGCCTGCTCACCACCGTCGGCTGGCGCGTGGGCGGCAAGACCACGTACGGCCTCGAGGGTTCGGTCTTCATCGCGGGCGCGGTGGTGCAGTGGCTTCGCGACTCTCTCCAGATCATCGCCACCTCAGGCGAAGTTGAAACCCTCGCGGGCAGCGTGCCCGACAGCGGCGGCGTCTACATGGTCCCGGCGTTTGTCGGCCTCGGCGCGCCGTACTGGGATTCCGATGCGCGCGGTGCGATCTTCGGCCTGACCCGGGGAACCACACGCGCTCACATCGCTCGGGCGGCCGTGGACTCGATCGCTTATCAGTCGCGCGATGTTATCGAGGCCATGCGCAAGGACTCGGGACTTTCGCTCGAGACGATTCGCGTAGACGGCGGTGCCACCCGTAACGGCGCGCTGCTTCAGTTCCAGGCCGACATCCTCGGCGCGCGCGTCCTGCGTCCGGTGGTCGCGGAGACCACGGCGCTGGGAGCCGCGTACCTCGCCGGCCTCGCCACGGGGGTCTGGGCCGACCAGGACGACATCCAGAAACTCTGGGCCCTCGACAGGACGTTCACCCCCGCCATGGACGCCACCCGCCGCGAGTCCCTCTACGCAGGATGGACCAACGCGGTGTCGCGAACGCGGTCCCGATAGCGCTCGCTTATAGCTCCACCCGCACCCAAAGCAGAGTCAGAGGTGCGCCGACCGCGGCGGATGGGCCCTGTCGGACGAAACGCAATTCAACGACCCCGCCGGAGCGCGGCAGCTCCTGCGCCAGATCGAGGACGGCGGTTTCGGTCCCCTCGGCGTCGCCCTCGAGTGTGACGAGTGTCCTGGTCCCGGACTGAACTTCCACGGACGTCCGCGGCGTCGTCGTCGCGCCGAGCCTGAGGACAACGCGCGCGCGCCGCCCCTCGGGAAGAGGTATCCAAAGCCGAGCCTCCGTCCCCGTCATCTCAAAAGCCCCGCCGCCTTCGGAGCGAAGCCGCCAACCCGACGCGAAAATGTCCCTGGCCTCGGCCCCCGCCTGAATCAGGGTGGAACGCCCGCTCCGAATCCCCTCCGCGATCCGGAGCCAATCGACCTTCTGGTGGATCCACGGGACGCCAAGGAGCAGCACGCCCGCGACCACCCCATAACGCACCGCGCGATGGAGAGCGTTCCGCCGCGCGGCGCGTGCGCGAACCTCGGCGATGAAACGGATAGCCGATTCAACCGCGATCGCCGCCGAGACCAGATAGAAGGGATACGCGGGCAGGGTGAACCTCCACTCGCTTCCGCCGGGGATGTCCCAGGTCCAGGCGTAGGGCGCGATCGAGGAGAACAGCACGACGAGAGCGACGAGGCCCGCGGGCCTGAGAAGAAGGACCGGCAGGCCGGCCAGGGCCAGAAGCCGCACCGTATCCCCGAGGCCTGGGAGCCACGCGCCAAAGCCAGACCACTTGTTGAGAAACGGAAAGGAGGTCAGCCCGACATAGCCCGTTTCAACGAACTCCCACGGCAGTCGTGACTGCGCGAGAAACTGAACCGCGGTCAGGCCACCGCTGCCCTCGAGCCCCGCGCGGCTTCGATAGAACGCAGCGTGAACGTTCACCGCATGGAAGGGGTCCCCATAACCAAGCGCGCAGGAGATCATGAACGGTCCGGCGAGAAGGCCCATCCCGCCGAGCGCTATCGCCGAGGCGCGGAGCCGATCGGGCCGGCCTGCATTCGACGGAAGTAGCACAGCGGCGACAATCCCGGGGATCAGGAAAGTGAGCGCGCTGAGGCGGGTCAACAGGGTGAGACCGCCGACGAGGCCGAGGAGCAAGGCGCCTCGCGTCGTTGGTCGCAGATGAAGCGACACGAGCCCCGCGGCGCACGCCGCTACCTGGAGCGTGAAGAGATCGTCGCGCCAGCCTTCGACCGAGAACGCGATCGTCTGCCATTCGATGGCCCAGAGGAGCGCGGCGAGAAGGCCGCTCCAGGGCGAGAGGAGGCGCGCGCCGAGAGCGAAGATCGAAACGCAGGTGAGGGTCGAAGCGAGTGCGGAGAGGAAGTTGATGCCGATGTCGCGGTCGGCGGCAAGCCACAGGGCGAGGCGGGTCAGGGCGGGAAACAAGGGCTCTCGGGAACTGGGTTCGTAGAAGCCCCCCATCGAACGCGCGATCGTCAGATAGCTGAATGGGTCCCCCCCGTAAGCCTCCGCGTAGGGCGCGTGTTCGAAGGCGCCGGGGCGCAGGCCGCGGATGTCCGCCGCGAGGGCCTCGGCCCAGTCGGGGCCCGCAACGCCCCAGTAGCGGATCGCGAGCGATTCGAATCGGAAAGCGCCCGCGGCCAGGGTCATCAGCACCAGGGCCGCGGCGGGCGCGAGCCTTGCGAAGCGGGCAGGTTCGAGTCGCCAGGACGCCACGATGAAGATTCCCCAGACGACCCCGGCGACGAGGGGAAGAAAGCGCTCAACCTCGGTCATCACGTTGTCGACCGTCGAAGGGTCCCGCGTGGTCGTACTCCGTCTCTCGATCGGCACGGAGGCGCCGTCCGGGGTCACACCCTTGAGGAAGATCTCCCGCCGTTGGCCTGGGTCCACGGAGGGGCGGTAGGAGATTTTGAGGCGGTGCGCGCCGGGGGCGACCGGCTGCCGGCTTCGGGGACCGCGCGTTGTTTCACCTCCGCTCCCGAGGATCGCGGCCCCGTCGACTTCGACGGTGGCCTCGCCGTCGGTCTTGAGAACGAGTTCGGCGAAACCGGCTTTCGGGACCACCCAGTAGCCGGCCCACTCCGCCAGGCGAGGTTTTCCCCCGAGGGCGGAAAGCGCGTCGATCCGCCCGGTCCCGAGGGCGGCGCGCGGGCGGGCCAGAAGAAGGGCCCCGTTCTCGTCAAAGATGCGAAGACCAAGACCCGTCCCCTCCGAGCGCTCCACCCATGCGGCGAGACTCAGCAGTGTGAGCACGCATGCCGCGAGCGCCACTCGACGCACGTGGATCCTGTTCATGAACGACGCGCGAGGAACGACGTCACAACTCCTCGAGGCGCGGAAGGCCATCGAGACCGCCCACCGCCTGCGTCGACCGGGCGCCGACCGTGTTCCCAAGGCGCAGGGCGCGGCGCGGCGTCAGACCGCTGAGCCAGCCGGCCAGGAAACCGGCGTTGAAGGCATCGCCCGCGCCGGTCGTGTCGATCGGCTGAACCATCGGCGCCGGCTCTTCGATGATCGAGCGGGGCGAAATCCACCGACTACCCTTCTCGCCGAGCTTGATCACGGTGTTCCGGGAGTGTTCCTTCCAGAACGCCTCGGCCTGGGCGAGCGACTTGCGCTTCGAGTAGAGCTTCGCCTCATCCTCGTTGACGAGCAGGAAATCCGCAGCCCCGATCAGCAAGGGCAGGTTCTTGTCCTTCGCGAGGTTCAAGTCGTAGCCAAAATCGAGAGACACGAGCACGCCGCGGGCGCGCAGCGAGCGAAGGGCATCGACAAGGGGCGGAATGTCGCGAGGGCACATCGCGGCATGGACGACCCGGGCGTCTACCTTCGCGAGCGCTGCATTGATCCGCGGCCCGAGGAGGGTGTTGACCCCGTCGAAGGTCGCGAAAGCCCTGTCTTTCGGGGTGGACAGCGCCGCGGTGATCGCGTGTAACTCGTCGCGTTTCCTGAGGTTGGTGACGTGGACGCCTTCCTTGCGCAGCCTCGCGCAGGCCCCATCGGCGAGAGCGCTCACTATCCGGGTGTTCACCCCGAGGCGAGCCGCCGCGACCGCGGTGATCGTGGCCCCGCCACCGAACGTGCGGATGAACGACTTCGTCCGCAGTTCCTCCCCAAGCCGGGGCAGGCGATCGAGGCCGGCGAAGATCAGATCCTCGAACGACTCCCCCACACAGATCAGGTCAGTAGTGCTCATGCATCAGAGCCTACCTGCTCGATCTCAATTACAATTTTCCCGGCTCGCGCCCTGTCGGTCGCTGGCATATCGAAGGAGAACGTCCATGGCGGTACGAGTAGGCATCAACGGCTTCGGCCGGATCGGTCGGAACATCCTGCGCGCGGCGCTTCATGACAAGGACATCGACATCGTCGCGGTCAACGACATCACCGACGCCAAAACCCTGGGCCATCTCCTCAAATACGACTCCATCCTGGGCAACCTCGCGGAGGACGTGCGGGTGGAAGGCGACACCATCCTCGTGGCCGGCCGCAAGGTCAAGGTGCTGGCCCTCAAGGACCCGGCGGCCCTCCCCTGGAAGGATCTGGGCGTCGAGTATGCGGTCGAGTCGACCGGCCTCTTCACCGACGCCGAGAAGGCGAAGGCGCATCTCGCCGCGGGGGCCAAAAAGGTCATCATCTCCGCTCCCGCAAAGGGTGAAGACCTGACCA
>CAYNHK010000110.1:0-15700 GCA_964396875.1 uncultured Acidobacteriota bacterium
GTTCCCAAACCCTCGGTCTCGACCGCGGTCGACTACGAGGGTGAACTCGCGGTGATCATCGGCAAGGGCGGGCGTCACATCGACGCGGCGGGCGCGCTCGATCACGTCGCGGGCTACACCTGCTTCAACGACATCTCGATTCGCGACTGGCAGCGGCACACCACGCAGTTCACGGCCGGCAAGAACTTCCCCCGCACGGGTGCTTTGGGACCGTGGATGGTCACGAAGGACCAGATCCCGGACCCTCATACCCTCGCCATCAAGACCCGCCTCAA
The DNA here is from genome assembly GCA_964396875.1 of uncultured Acidobacteriota bacterium. GTDB lineage: Bacteria > Acidobacteriota > Vicinamibacteria > Fen-336 > JAGNNV01 > JAGNNV01. The sequence continues at coordinate 276 of CAYNHK010000110.1, forward strand.
CGGCGAGGTGCTTCAGGACGCAGATACCAGCCAGCTGATCTTCCGGATCCCGCAGTTGATCGAGTATCTGTCCTCGTTCACGCCGCTTTCGCCGGGTGACATCATCGCGACGGGCACGCCGTCAGGCGTCGGTTTCGCACGCAAGCCGCCCATCTTCATGAAGGCCGGCGATGTCGTGGAAGTCGAGATCGAGAATATCGGCCTCTTGAAGAATCGCCTGGAACTCGATCCTTCGTAGCCGCGGCTCTTGCCGCTGGTTCAGTGCCAGTCGATTTGGGCAGGCCGCGCGCGCTCGTCGCGGCGCGAACCGAGTGAGGCCTCCTTCTGGTTGCGCTTCTGACCCAGCAGCTTCTTCGTCACTGCCTGAAAGGCGTTCCGGGCGTCCTTGCTCGAAGCCCGGCCCTCGAAATCTCCTCCTCGCGCATGCACTTGGGCATGAACCTCGACGGCCCGCGCCCTCGCGGTGACCGTCCACTCAATCCGATGGATCTTCGGGAAGACATGGGCGAGCGCGGCTTCGCTCTTTTCGATTTCCCTTCGGTCTTCTCCGTTCAGCACGATGTCGCGACAGACGAGTACCACCGTCGATTCGCGCACGCTGCTTTGTCTCGGATCCTTCATTCCTTGCCTCCAGATGTGTGATGACGAACGAGCAGAACGGAACACGGCGCCTGACGGAGCACATCCTCGGCCACACTGCCGAGCAGCATCCGCCGGAGCCCCCCGCCGCCCGCGGTGCCGACGACCACCAGACTCGCCTCGATCTGCTCCGCGGTGGCGACGATGCGATCCGCGGGCGCTCCCTCCTCGATCAGGCGATCCGCCTTGATCTCCAACGCGGCCAGGACTTCGATCAGTTTTTCGCTCGCGGCCTTCAGAATGGCCTGGTGTTCGTCCTCGGAAACGGGGATGGGGATGCCGGGGCCGAAGGCCTCGGGGACCACCACCACGGGTGAGTAGTCGACCACATGAATGGCGACCATCGGCTCGCCTCCCTTCCCGGAAAGCAGGGCCGCCATCGACAAGGCTCCCTGCGCGGGATCGGACAGGTCGGTCGCCGCGAGCACCGGACCCCGGGCCGGCCCTTTGCGGACGATCAGGACCGGGCAATGCGCGTGACGGGCGATTCGGACCGCGGTGGCTCCCGGACCCGGACCGCTCGAGTCGCTGCCGGCGAGACCGATCACAAGAAGATCCGCGTGAGACTCCTCGGCGGTGTCCACAATGACCTCCTCGGGCGCTCCCACGTCGACCCGCACATCGATGTCCTCCGCGGTGCGGCCGGTGAGGCTAAGGACTCGCGCGGTCACGGTTTCCGCGGCCACCCGCGAGACCGCCATCAACCGGTCCATGGTTCCCTGGATGAGATGGGGAAACAGAACCTGAGCCGGGGCGGGATAGGGGACCGCGTGCACGAACACGAGACGCGACCCGAACTGCCGCGCGATATCGCTCGCGGCTTTGACCGCGAGGTCCGCGTCCTCGCTCAGGTCCGTGGCGCACAAGATGAGGAGGGGTGGCTTCATGAGGACCTTCCTTTCGGGGGACCGATCAGGGACCTGTCCGGTTACTACGTCTACGAGTCCAAGTTACTCCTGATTGGCCTGCCGAGCGTACTCGTCCCTTTGCTCCATGCACCGCTGCAAATGACTCATCAAGGCGTCGTAATCTTCGGTCATGGGGGGATTCCGATACGCGCGCGTGGTCCGGATGGTTCTTCTGGCCGGCCTTCTCCAGGGCTGCGCCGCCGCAGACCCGGCAACCATCGACTCTGATGATGACTCCGAACTGACCGAGCCCATCCCCCCGGATGCGGCCGGGGTTCGGGATCACGCACTGAACCGCGCGGTGCTGGGTCTGTGGTGGGGCAGCGGGTGCCCCGACTTCGGCGCTTGCGGATGTGGAGGGGCTCGCGACCTGGCCCAGGAGTTCACCTGCCAGATGGATCGGCTACAGGCGCTCGACATTCCGGTCGGGGTCTACCTGTTCGACGGAAGCGCGTGGTCGTCCCGGAATTCCAGCCAGACCAACGCCTGCTCGGGAGCTGACTGCTGCGCGTGGAAGCTCGGAGACGGGGTGGTCCAGCGGATGTCTCGCGATCGTGTCCGCGCCCTCGTCCACTTCTGGGGCGGCTGTCATGCGAACGATCAGTATCAGCGCCTGCAGACGCGCCTCGGGCGCAACCTGCTCGGCTTCTACCTCGACGATGGCTCGTCCGACCAGGACCTCGAGGAGGTGGCTACCTTCATGCGCGGCGCCTCTCCGGGCGACTGGGAGAACATCGCCAAGGCCTACCAGAACCGGGAGCCCTCGACCTCCAACTCCGGCCTCTCCCACTTCGCGAACGCGGCCTACGTGGGCGACCTCTCCTACGACTTCGCGGGGCTGCGCGAGGGCTTCACCCGCCTGATCGCCAAGGCTCGTTATCTCCCTGCCCCTTACAACGAGTTCACCGGATACGCGTACCTCAACCCCGGCGCTCCCGATGAAGAGACCTACCATCGACGCCTCCATTTCGGAGCCTTCCAACCCGTCATGGCCCACACCCCCTACGGGAACGCCGACCCCTGGCGGCCCGAGTACAGCCCAGGGTTCGTAGGGGTCTATCGCTACTGGGCCTGGCTTCACCGTGAACTCCGCCCCTACTTCCTGTCGTACGCCGTGCGTATGCACGAGGACCCGCGCCGGGCCGTCCTGCGCGCCGGGCTCAGTCCCTACTCGATGCGAGTGGGCAATGAGATCTTCGTGCCCCTCGTCACTGAGTTCACAAGGACCCTCGACTTCCGGCTTCCCTTTGGCGCCTGGGTGGACTACTGGAACGAACAGCGGACGGTGAGCGGCGAGGTGGTCGGCGAGCCGGTCCCGCTCGGTCGGGAGCCCGTGTTCCTCCGCCTGGGCGCGATCATCCCTCTCGAGGTTCAGCGCGACTACACCGGACATGGCACCCGCGAATCGGCGGGGTCGCTGACCGTGCTCGTCTATCCGAACGGAACGACCTCCTTCCGCTACTACGAGGCCGCCACCGCGGTCTGGACCACGTTCACCTCGGTGCGCTCGGGCACGAGCATCACCCTGGACGCCGTGCCCGGCCCCACCGTGCCTATCCTGTACCGGATCGGTCGGGTCACGTCGCGTCCCACCGCGGTCGGCATCGAGGGCGGCACGGTGCGTGTGAACCAGTCGGGAGATCTGCCCGAGGTCGGCTCCGAGGTCGCGGTCAACCGCTCGACCACGAGCGCCTGGTTCTACGACATGGCCGCCCGCCGCCTCATCGTCAAAGTCGTGCGCTGAAAGAAAAAGCCGCCCGGCGCAAAGGCCGGACGGCTTTTCTGGAAGACGCGGCCCGACGGCCGTCCCTCCTATAGCTTGGTGTCGATTCTCATGCCGTAGAACGACCGGTGCACGAAGAAGAGCGCCACCGCGAAAAAGGCGACGGCAAGGATCTGGGTCAGCATGAACTGGCCGCCCCTCGTCATCTCGACGGCAAGCTCCACGGCAAGGAGGCCGAAGAGTGTGGTGAACTTGATGACCGGGTTCATGGCCACCGACGAGGTGTCCTTGAACGGATCGCCGACGGTGTCGCCGACGACGGCCGCGGCATGAAGGGGTGTGCCCTTCTCCTTGAGTTCGACCTCCACGATCTTCTTCGCGTTGTCCCACGCTCCGCCGGCGTTGGCCATGAAGATCGCCTGGTAGAGACCGAACAGCGCGATGGAGATCAGGTAGCCGATGAAGAAGAACGGTTCGTAGCAGGCAAAGGACAGAGTGATGAAGAAGATGGTGAGGAAGATGTTGAACATCCCCTTCTGCGCGTACTTGGTGCAGATCTCGACCACCTTCTTCGAGTCCTCGACCGAGGCCTTGGTGGCGCCCGAGTCGAGCTTCATGTTCTTCTTGATGAACTCCACGGCCCGGTAGGCGCCGGTGGACACCGCCTGCATGGAGGCGCCCGTGAACCAGTAGATCACCGCACCCCCGGCCACGAGGCCGAGGAGGAAGGGCGAGTGCAGGATCGAGAGCTTGTCCATGTTGATGGTGAGCTTCTCGGTGAGCATGACGATGATCGAGAAGATCATCGTGGTGGCGCCCACCACCGCGGTGCCGATCAGAACCGGCTTGGCCGTCGCCTTGAAGGTGTTGCCGGCGCCGTCGTTCTCTTCGAGGAAGTGCTTCGCCTTCGTGAAGTCGGGCTTGAATCCGAAATCCTTCTCGATCTGCGCGTCGATGCCCTTCATCTGTTCGATGGTGCTGAGCTCGAAAACCGACTGCGCGTTGTCGGTGACCGGACCGTAGGAGTCGACCGCGATCGTCACCGGACCCATGCCGAGGAAGCCGAAGGCCACAAGACCAAAAGCGAAGACGGCGGGAGCGAGCATCAGGTCCGCGGGGAAGCCGTGGGAGATGGCGGCCGCGATACCCATCAGAGCGGTGATGGCCAGACCAAGCCAGAAGGCCGAGAAGTTTCCGGCGATGAGACCGGCGAGGATGTTGAGCGACGCTCCGCCTTCGCGCGACGCCGTGACCACTTCCTTGACGTGGCTCGACTCGGTGGAGGTGAAGATCTTCACGAGTTCGGGAATGATCGCGCCCGCGAGCGTGCCGCAGGTGATGATCGACGAGAGCTTCCACCACAGCGTCGAGTCGCCCGCGAGGTTCGGGATCATCAGGTAGGACACGATGTAGGTGACGGCCACCGACATGAGCGAAGTGAGCCACACGAGCGAGGTGAGCGGCGCTTCGAAGTTCATCTTGTCGGCCTTGAGGTACTTGCCCGAGGCGAACGCTTCATTGACGAAGTACGAGATGACGGAGGTGCCGATCATGAGGATGCGCATCACGAAGATCCAGACCAGGAGCTGAACCTGGACGGTGGGGTCGGCCACGGCGAGGAGGATGAAGGTGATGAGGGCGACGCCGGTGACGCCGTAGGTCTCGAAGCCGTCGGCGGTGGGGCCGACGGAGTCGCCCGCGTTGTCGCCCGTGCAGTCGGCGATGACGCCGGGGTTGCGCGCGTCGTCTTCCTTGACGTCGAAGACGATCTTCATGAGGTCGGAACCGATGTCGGCGATCTTGGTGAAGATGCCGCCCGCGATACGGAGGGCGGCGGCGCCGAGCGACTCACCGATGGCGAAGCCGATGAAGCAGGGACCCGCGTATTCACCGGGAACGAAGAGGAGGATCGCGAGCATGATCACGAGCTCGACGGAGATGAGCAGCGTGCCGATCGAGATGCCGGCCTTGAGCGGGATCGCGTAGGTCGGGAAAGGCTTGCCCTTGAGCGCCGCGAAGGCGGTGCGCGAGTTGGCGAAGGTGTTGATGCGGATGCCGAACCAGGCCACGCCGTAGCTGCCCGCGATGCCGACCAGCGAGAAGAAGATGATGAGCAGGACGCGGTCGATCGAGAAGTGCCGCAGCCATCCGAAGTACACCACCATGATGGAGGCGATGAACACCCACAGGAGCATGATGAACTTGCCCTGGGTCTGCAGATAGGTCTTGCAGGTCTCGTAGATCAGCTCGGAAACTTCGAGCATCGAGGAGTGGACGGGCATGTCCCGCAGTTGCTTGTAGAAGACCATGCCGAACACCGCTCCCGCGAGGCAGACGAAGATGCCGAGGAAGAGGATGGTCCAGCCGGTCATGCCGAAGAAGCTGACCGAGGTCAGATCAGGCAGGACGAGCTCGGCTTCGCTCGCGAAAGCCGGGGACGCGCCGGCCAGGATCACGAGAGCCGCGGCCATGAAGATGGCGCGCTTGAGCGTTTTACGCTCGACGAACGAGAACATGCATTTCTCCTAAAAGAGGAACCTTGGGGGAGGGAGGGTCGGGGGCACGCCCGGGGAAACGGCCGCCACCTGGGGCGTGAGGGGGCGGATTCTAACTGAGGAGGGTCAGACCGTGCTCAAGGTGAGGCTCGAAGGATGCCGGAGGTCGACGAATACCTGATTTGTGGCGATCTCGAAGCCCGTCTCGCGGCCGCAGGGCTCGCCCGTGTTCGGGTTGACGTCGAAACGCGGGAAATTGCTGCTCGAGATATCGAGCCGGATCCGGTGGCCGCGCGCGAAAACGTTGCTGACCGCCTGCGGCTCGATCGTGACCTCGACGGCCTGGTGGGGCGCGAGCCAGGTCTCGCCCTCAAAGTCATCCCGGTAGCGGCAGCGGACGACCGAGTCGGTCAGGTTCATGGCAAAGCCCTCGGGCCAGTCGGGACCTTTGGGGTAGACATCGATGAGCTTCGCGGTGAAATCCGTGTCCCTCGCGGACGAGGAAACGAAGAGTCGGACGCTCACCGGACCGGTGATCTCGATCTCGGTCTCGAGCGGAGCGCTCTCGAACACGAGGACATCGCGGCGTTCCGCGAGCGGCCGTGTGTCGAAACACGCCCACAGGTCCTCGCGGCCCCGCTGGTCGTACGGACCGCCTTGAATGAAGGCGGGAAACATCCCGTTCTGGACCCCACCGCCCACGGTTGGGACGGGGTCGATCGGGTCGAACAGGAAGCTCAAGGGCGCAGCGTTCTCCGCGGGTGGTTCGCGGCGCAGGGATCCATCGCCGTGAAGATGGAGGGTCAGGGCACGCGCGGCCGGTGGAGGCCAGGCGGCCTCGTCCCGCCACGATCCTTCATGGCGCAGGCGGCCTTGTGTGTCCGCTTGTCCCGAGCCCCCGCCCATCACGAAGATATGAACAGGTGGTCCGCCCAGCATGCCGTTGTCCACACCCTTGAGCGTGGCATCGAACCACATTCGCCGAAGCTCGTTGAAATCGATCGCCGCCTCCGGACCGAAATCGACGTCCCCGGCCCAGGTCCTACCAAAATCGTCGTAGCCGTGCAGCCACGGGCCGATCAACAGGCGCATCGGCGACGTGCGACCGCGCCGAATCGCCAGATATTTCTCGGTGGTCGCCCAGACGTGGTGGCCGTACCACGAAGTCTGAAAGAAGATCGGAATGTCGGGATACTCGCCCACCTGGCCGGCCAGGCTCAGGGTCGGCTGCGTCCAGTACGGAGTGCGCCGGCTCGTGGTGAGCATGTCGAAGAACCAGCGCTCTTCGCGCGGGGCGTGGCGCAGGAACGACTCCCCTTTTCGGAGGGGAAGACGGTCGAGCCACGGGCGGAGACCATCGAGTTCCGCTTCGAACGCGGCACGACGATCGGGATCGTCGGCAAGGTCGGGGCCTTCGCGCGCGAGCCGGATCACATAGGGCAGAAGCACGCCGAGTTCAAACGCGCCGGAATGACGCAACGTGCGATGGAAGTAGTCGTAGCCGCCGTCCGAGAGGAACTGCGAGTGGAGGCCCGGCGGCCGGAGAACCGCGAGGGCCTGCTGGGTGGCCGTGCTGTAGGAAAGACCCATGGTGCCGATGTTTCCGTCACACCAGGGCTGGGCCGCGACCCACTGCATCGTGTCGAAGCCGTCCGGTCCCTCCTGCTCGGAGAGGAAGTACCACTCCCCCTCGGACGCGAAACGTCCACGGACATCCTGCATGACCACGACATAACCGGCCTTCGCGAAGAACTCCCCTGCTTGATTGAGGACCGTGCGCCGCTTTCCGTAGGGCGTCCTCTCCAGGAGAACCGGAAACCGACCCGGCGCCGCACCTCCACCCTGCGCCGGACGATAGACGTCGATCGACAAGGCCACACCGTCGCGCATACGGACGGTGCGATCACTCTCCAGAAGGAAGGCCCCGCTCATCCGATGGCTTTCGGGTGGAGGGTCTCGTGGAACGTGGCGGCCGCCGGGTCCTCCTTCGCCGGCGTGGCGAGGGCGATCAGCGGTATCGCGACGAGTGGAACCAGCGTGCTCGCGTAGGAGGGATCCCAGCTTGAGACACCCAGACGGACCATCGCGTACGAGACCACGCTCGCGACATACCCAAGACCCATGCCCCAGAACGCGCTCGCCTCGGTGGTCCGCCTCCAGTAGATCAGGAAGAACATCGCGATCGCGGGAGGGACCACGGTGGCATAGCCGAACAGGAGAAGACTCAGGAGGGAGATCCCCGACTTCACCACGAGGAGCGAGAGGAAGCCCGAGACAACGCCGTAGGCCACGGTGGCGATGCGGTAGGCGCGCAATGTGCCTTCGGGCGTCGCGGTCACCCGCGCGGGCATCCAGTCACGGACGAACAGCGTGGCGCTCGACAGCAGGATCGGGCCGCCGGTGGAGACCACGGCGGCGAGGATCGCGGCCACCGCCAGTCCGCCGAGCCACGGACTCGTCTCCGTCGCGAAGGTGGTGATGATCGCGTAGCCGGACAGGCCCTTCGCCGCGCCGTAGCGGGCCAGGGTGAGGACGCCGATGATCCCGGCGAGAAGGGGCATGAGTGAGGCGGCGAGACCCGCGAGCACGAAGGTCCGCGGAAGCTGACTCTCTTCGCGGGCCGCGGTCGAGAAGTTGGCATAGATCGATGCTGCGGGGGTGTGGATCACCGCCGAAAAGATCATGGCGACAATAGGCACGAACCCCTGACCGGCGAAACTCCAGAATGGGGCTTCGTCGCGACCGGAAAGGGCCAGCTTCTCCCCCAACGCCAACGAGACCTCGGCCCAGCCGCCGAAGGACGAGATGCCAAGGATCGCGACCGCGCCAAGGCCGAACACAATGACCGCCACATGAATGAGATTCGTGTAGGCGGCGCCCCAAAGCCCGCCAAACGCGGTGTAGCTCACGAGAACGACCACCGCGCACACGGTCGCGGTGGGCACGCTCATCCCGGTTATGAACGTCAGGAGCGAGGCGATCACGTAGACCTCGATGACATCGACGATGAGGTACTCGGTCTGCACGCAGAGGCTGGTGAGGGTCTGGTTGCGCGTGGAGCCGAACCTGCGGGTGAAGGCCTCCCCCACGGTCTGAAGGCCGAGCCGCCGGTAGGGGATCGCGAACCACAGCCCGACCACCGAGAGGGCCAGGAACGTGCTGATCGCGTACCAGATCGAGTTCCACACTCCGCCGGTAATCACGTCGCCCGCGACTCCGTAGATCCCGGCCCCTCCGATACGCGTACCCGCGATCGCCGCCGCGAGCATGAACGTCCCCATCGTTCCTCCGGCCACCGCCCAGTCCCGGGCGCTTTTCGCCCGGCGTCCCAACGCGATCCCGAGCCCGGTGGTCAGGATGAGATACGCGATGACGACGGCGAGGGGGCTGATCATGCTTCCAGGTTGGCCGGGAGCATAAGCCGCGGGTGGACGTGAATCGGGGCTACTGTCCCGAAGCTACGCCGAGAGCCTCGAGCTGTTTGCGCGCGAGCGTCGCGTAACGCGCATCTTCAAGGAGCGTGTCGGGGCGAGGTGGCGTGTTCGCGCACATCTCGAGCAGACGCAGGGCCTCGTCCCTCTTCGAGGGCTCGTGGTCGAGGATCGCTTCGGCGAGAAAGTACCAGGTCACGGGATGACGCGGACCCACCGCATGCGCACGTCGCAGATACTGGAGGGCTTTGTCGCGAGAGACCCAGCCGGTGATGAAAGGAATTTTCGGCGCCTCGGAATGCAGGCGGCCGAGCAGGCGATACCCCGCGGCATCCTCGAAAGTCGGATCGAGGTCGATCACGGTCTGCGAGAGATCCTTGAGTTTTCCGGCGATCCCGCTTCGCGCGGCCGCGAACTTTCCGCGAACCAGCGCCCACTCTCCCCAGTGCCCGGCGGTCCAAAGGTAAAGCTCGGGCGCTCCCTTGACCAGGCGGAGGGCCTCGATGCGCGACATGCCCCGCACCGCTCGGGCCTGGGCCTCCAGCCGGTCGACGGCGTCCTGTCCGAGTTTCCGGCCCTCCTCAAAGATGGCCTTCTTCTCTTCGATGCCGGCGCCGGTGAACGCGCCCCGGTAGTGCATGGCCCGCATGAGCCGCGCGAGGATCGCGATGTCCCGGGGAGCAAGGACCAGAGCCTTTCGGTAGAGGGCGATTGCGGCATCGACTTCCGCCGGGTTCGCGACCTCGTTGATGGCGCCGATCGAACGTCGCGCGAAACGGGCTTCCGCCTCCGCAAGCAAAGTGGCCAGTTCGGGGGTGGGCTGCAGCGACTGCGATTCGCCGACCACCGGAACCGGTGTGGGTACGGGCGTCGGCGTGGACTGGAGAAACGTCGGGTCGGGTTTCAGGAACGCGGCAAGAACGAGAACGGGAAGCATGTTCACAAGCCGTCCATCTTGCCATTCGACCCATGATCGAGCCGCGGCGTTGCGTGCGCTCCGCTCGGGTATCGAGGGGGGCTAGGGCATACCGGCAAGCCAGCGTTCCATGATGTCGCGGGTCTCGACGCCGGTTCCATCCTTGAAGATGGACGGCAGTTCGTCGATCCGGAACGCTCGCTTCTCCCGGGCTGACCACGCGATGAGAGCGCGCAGGCCATCACGCAGACGCCTCGCCCCATTCGTTGAGCCTCGGATCTTCTGATCCATCTCCTGGGCCATGAGACCACCGCGCGAAAACACGGTGCGGCCGGTCCGGAAGTCCTCGGAATACATCGTGGATGCGATGCGCGACAACTCGACCAGGGGCATGCGTTTCAGGAAGTCCGGCATTTCCCGCAGCGTGTTGCGGAAGCGGGCTTCGACCAGAACGTCCCGGTACGCGCGTCCGTCCGGCGATGGGGGCAGGACATCGGACAGGGCGTCCGCGGCAGCGAACTGTCCGAAGCCCTCGCTCAGCCAGATCGTGTCGATCAGCGGCGCCAATTCCCATCGAAACGGGAAGTACCCCTCGCCGGCGCAGCGCTTGGGAATCCAGGCGTGCGAGATGTGGTGGGCCACGTTGTACCGAAACGCGGCGCGTTCCCGTTCGGTCGACTTCGTGGTCGGAGCCGCCGTGGCGAGCGCTCCGAAGGTGGCGCTTTCCATGTGCTCCATGCTGAAGCCATAGGTGTGGCGCGGCGAGAGCGGCTTGAGGTAGTCGAAGAGCAGTGTGAAGTGCGGGAACGGCGTCGTGCCGAAGTAGGCGATGAGAGCATCGAACGCCTGACGCGCCAGGGGCGCCATGACCTGCGCGTCCACCGGACCTTCGGAGTGAACCGCGAGAAAGAGCTCCGGCGCGGTTCCGACTCTGGTCACGTGAAAGTCGGGGCCCATGAGGATCTGGGAATCGGCGAGGTTGTAGAAGTCGCGCGCGCTAACGGGGAGCGGTCCCGCGGCCGCCGGGGCTTTCGGCGCGAGCGTCGAGAATACCGGCCAGGCTGGGCGGTCCGGAGGCGCAGATATCGATAGCTCGACGCCGCGATCTTCGAGGCCCTCAACATGCGCGAAGACCGAATAGCCGAGGAGCGAGATGAAACCATCGCGAGCGCGGGAGGAATCTCCCCCCGCGAGAATGGCGGACTCCATCGCCATGAGGTCGACCTCGTAGTCGATCACGGCGATCGGCTCGCCGGCCCCCGCGCTGGCGATCATCCAGCGCGGGCCTTCCCCACGGCGCACGGTGGCGGCGGCACCAGATCGCGTACGAGCGGCAGTGACGGTGACGAACTGGTCGTAGGGCTGCTGGCCATACCCCATGGGAATCGCGCGGGGCATGATGAGGTTGATCGGAGCAGGCGGCGCGTCCTCGGGCAGAGTGAGGGTGATGCGCACCGAACGGCTCACGCCGGCGGCATCGGTTGGAGCCGGCGCCACGCTGTACCGAAACGCGGGTTGGGCCGAGGCGAGGGGAGCCATTAGGAAGGCGAGACCAGCAATCAGAACGCGCATCGGCAGACACTAAACTCGTGGGCTCCAGGAGTCCATTGACATGAAGCGACCTCGATCCATCGCCCTCTTCTGCCTCCTCGCCCTCAGCGGGCCGGCGACGGCGGCGGCCACTGCGGCGCAGCCCCCGGACGTCCGGATCCTCACCCACCGCCAGCAGGCGTCTCTGATCAAGGGCTTCATCGAAAAGCGCTTCGAGACCCTGCTGCCGCGACTGATGCGTCAGGCCGGGATCGACATGTGGATCATCGTTTCGCGCGAGTACAACGATGACCCCCTCTTCCGCTCGATGGCCCCTATGACGACCTATTCGTCGAGGCGTCGCACCATCCTCGTGTTTGTGGACCCCGGAGGGGGCAAACCGGTGGAGCGGCTCTCGGTCGGCCGGTTCGACCACGATGGCCTCTTCAAAGTCGTTCCCACACCGAACGACGGGCAGTGGGAGGGCTTGCGGAAGCTCGTCACCGAACGCAATCCCAGGGCCATCGGCGTCAACACGTCGGAGGCCTTCTCTCACGCGGACGGCCTCACCGCGAATGAGAAGGACAATCTCATGAAAGCTCTCGGCCCCGAGTTCACGCCGCGCGTGAAGTCCGCGGAGAAACTCGCGGTTGACTGGCTGGACATCAAGCTGCCCGAAGAGGCCGACATCTACCGCCATGTCATGCAGGTCGCCCACCAGGTTATCCGTGAGGCCTTCTCGAACAGGGTGATCGCCCCCGGAGTCACCACCACCGACGACGTGGTGTGGTGGATGCGGCAGAGAGTGGCGGAGATGGGCCACGGCGGCTGGTTCCACCCTTCGGTCACCATCGCGCGCAAGGACTTCCCCGACGGCGTGCCCCCGGCGGAGCGAACGATCCAGCGGGGCGACCTTCTCCACACCGACTTCGGCATCGTCTACGTCGGTTTCTCCACCGACACCCAGCACCACGCCTATGTCCTGCTTCCCGGCGAGACCGACGCGCCGCAGGGATTGAAGGACGGCCTCAAGGCCGCGAACCGCCTCCAGGACCTCACGATGCAGTTCGCGAAAGTGGGCGGAACCGGGAACGAGGCGCTTGCGGCCGTGCGGAAGCAGGCGATCGCCGAAGGCATCGTGCCCTCGATCTACTGTCATCCCATCGGCTATCACGGCCATGGCGCGGGCTCACCCATCGGCATGACCGACTACCAGCAGGGCGTGCCTGTGCGGGGCGACTTTCCGCTCAACGCCTACTCGTGGCATTCGATCGAACTGAACGCCCGGCACAAGGTGAAGGAGTGGGGTGACCAGGAGGTGCGCTTCGCCCTCGAAGAAGACGCCTTCCTGTTCCCCACCGGATGGCAGTGGGTTCTCGGACGTCAGTCCGAGTTCTACCTGATCAAGTGAACGCGCGCAGATTCCTTCTCGTCATGGCCGTCGCTGCGGCGGCGGGCCCGACGGCCGCCGCGGAGCGCACGACAAAGCCCTACCCCGGGGTCGTTCATGTCCACCGCACCGACAACGCGCAGGACTACCACCTCGTTTCCATAGCGCCGCGCGCGATGGAAGCGGTCGCGACCGAACCCGATCAGGCGTGGTCGGTCGTCTCCGATTTCGCCGAGCGGGTCGGCGCCGAGATCGCGATCAACGCGAATTTCTTCTCGAAAACCGAAAGTTGCGGCGTCACCGCGGGCGACGGACGCTTGTGGACCGCGGTCTATGAAGGCTGCCCCATGACCGTGGCGTTCTTCCGTGACGGCACCGCCTCGATCTTCCGGGGCAAGCTGCGAAAGGATGGCGCGCTTTCGCCCTCGGTCGGTCTGCGGGCGGCGGTCTCCGGTCGGCCGCGTCTCGTGGAAGACGCGCAGGCCTCTCCCCCGGTCGAAAAGTTCATGACCGTGCGGCACCCGCGAACCGCGCTGGGACTCAAGAAGGACGGAACGCTCCTGATCCTCGTGGCCGACGGACGCCGCGAGGCCGCACTCGGATTCACGGGTCCCGAGATGAGCGAGATCTTTCTGCGCGAAGGCGTTGTGAACGCGATCAACCTCGATGGCGGTGGTTCGACCACCCTCTACATCAAGGGCGAGGGCGGCATCCAGAACAAGCCCTCCGACGGCCATCAGCGCGTGGTGGTGAACCAGCTCGGTTTCCGGCGGAAGTCCTCGAAGGACGGAAACAGGAGGTGACGCCGCGCGAGCAGCGCACCCTGGGCGCGGCCCTTGGCCTGGTGGGCGGACTGCTCGCGCGCGATCTCGATCTCACGACCCTTGTGTCATTCTGGGGTGATCGGGGTTTTCTACTGCCGCTCGGGGCGCTGCTGGGCGCGATCTGTGCAACGACGCGCCTGCGCAAGCCTCTCTACGCCGCGGTGACAGCCCTCGGGATCCTCTGGCTCGCGGTGACGTACCTGCCGGTGAGCCGGATGCTGCTCGCGGGTCTGGTGCGCAGCGACACCCTCGGGCCCGCCGACGCTGTTCTGGTTCTGTCCTCTCGAATGCAGACGGATGGCGACCCCACCTCGCCTCAACTGTCGCGACTTCTCCGCGGTCTCGAAATCGTGGCCGACGGTCATGCGCCCAGGCTGATGATCTCCGAACTGCCGCCACCCTACGCAGCGCAGAGGCCCTTCGCGCAGGCGCTTCTCACGAGGTTCAAGGCGGACGTCGAACTCGTGGTCCTGCAGCCGGTGCGGAACACCCACGATGAAGCGGTTCTGGCCGCGGAGTACCTGAAGGCGCGCGGTCTCAAACGCATCATCGTGACGTCGTCGCCCACCCACACATTCCGGGGCGCGGCGCTTCTGGAGATGCTGGGACTCGAAGTGATGGCGTCGCCCGCGCGGGAGACGCGGTTCGACCTCGAAACCCTGGATCGCCCCGAGGAGCGACTGCTCTCGTTCGGCTCGATCATCCACGAGCGACTCGGGATCCTCGTCTACCGGCAACGAGGCTGGATCAAGTAGCCGATCAGGGGCGCGGCTCGCCCTTTCCGAGGGACTCCAGATAGCCGCGCAGTTTTGCGAACGCCTGACCGCGATGGGAAATCGCGTCCTTCTTCGCTCGCGGCAGCTCTCCGGTGGTGCAGCCCGAGGGCGGGTGGAAGAAGATCGGGTCGTAGCCGAAGCCATTCAGACCCCGGGGCCGCGAGGCGATGAGACCGTGTACGTGCTGCTCGGTCTCGAACAGGATGAAGCCGGGCGAGGCCATCACAACCGCGCTCGTGAAATGGGCGGTGCGTTTGTCCTCGGGCACGTCGCGGAGGCGTCGCCAGATCTCCTCGAAGCGCTGCGGGTAGGTCGCGTCGTCTCCACAAAAGCGGCTCGAATAGACGCCGGGCTCACCGTTCATGGCGTCTATGGACAGACCGGAATCATCAGCTACGGACGGAAGACCCGAAACCTTCGCGTAGTGCAGGGCCTTCAATCGGGCGTTGCCCAGGAAGGTCGTTTCCGTCTCCTCGGGGCTCTCCTCGATGCCCAGGTCGCGGGGGATGACGAAACGAAACGGCAGACCAGCGATGAGCCCTTCGATTTCCCGCAGCTTGTCGCGGTTCTGGGTGGCGATGAGGATCTCTCGCATGAGGTTGGTAGTGGTCAGGCGGGGTTGCTTCGTCGGCCGTAACGACTCCAGTCCAACCGTCTGAGCGGAGGACGGATTCACTCCGGCCGAAGCGATGGGGGTTTGGGGGGCGGGGCCGTTCACCTCACCCCAACTTAAGGAATAACGCGCCTGAAGGGACTCGAACCCCTGACCCGCAGCTTAGAAGGCTGCCGCTCT
>CAYNHK010000111.1:0-15612 GCA_964396875.1 uncultured Acidobacteriota bacterium
GAAGCAGTTGCTGATGACCCGCGGATCGCTCACCACGTTCAGCGTCGCGAACGATGTGGCGAAGTACTTCGCGATCCTGCCCGCGGCGTTCGCGGCGACCTACCCGGCACTCAAGGCGCTCGACATCATGAATCTTGCCTCGCCCACAAGCGCGATCCTCTCCGCCGTGATCTTCAACGCACTCGTCATCGTCTTCCTGATTCCGCTGGCCCTCAAGGGCGTCAAGTATCGCGCCCTCGGCGCCGATGTCCTCCTCCGCCGGAATCTGCTCGTCTATGGCCTCGGCGGCCTTCTCTCACCCTTTATCGGCATCAAGCTCATCGACATGTTCCTCTCCGCCATCGGCCTCGCCTGAGCATCCGTCATGATCACGCACCTTCGTCCCGCCCTCGTCCTGCTGGCCCTGCTGTCCGTCCTGACCGGCGTGATCTATCCTCTGGCCGTGACGGTTCTGGCTCAGACCCTCTTCCCGCGAGAGGCTTCCGGCAGCCTGATCGTGCGCGACGGCGAGGCGGTGGGCTCGAAACTCATCGGCCAGTCGTTCACCGATCCTCGTTACTTCTGGGGCCGGCTGTCCGCCACGTCACCCATGCCCTACAACGCGGCCGCCTCGTCGGGATCGAATCTCGGACCCCTCAACCGAGCCCTTCGCGACAACGTCGTCGCGCGCATCGAGGCGCTGCGCGCCGCGGATCCGGGGAACCTCGCGCCGGTTCCGGTGGATCTGGTGACTGCTTCGGGCAGCGGCCTCGATCCACACATCAGCCTGGCCGCCGCGCTTTACCAGGCTCCGCGCGTGGCCCGACTCAGGGTGATCGATGTGAGCCTCGTCGAGGCGGCGATTTCGCGAGCCACAACGGAACGCGCCCTCGGCGTGTTCGGCGAACCCGTCGTGAACGTCCTCGAACTGAATCTCGCGCTAGATGCCGAGGGCGGGCCGAAGAATTGAGCGAGGGCCGGCCCGATCCGGACGCACTGCTCGCGCGCGTCAAGGAGCAGGAGGAGAAGAGCCGCCGAGGCAAGCTCAAGATCTTCCTTGGCGCTTCCGCCGGCGTGGGCAAGACCTACGCCATGCTCGAGGCCGGACAAAAACTCCGGCAGGAGAACCGTGACATCGTCATCGGCTGGGTCGAGACGCACGGGCGGCAGGAGACGGCCCGCCTTCTCGAAGGCTTGGAGCGGCTTCCCCCGCGAAACGACGAACATCGCGGCGTGGCGCTTGCCGAGTTCGACCTCGATGGGGCGCTCCGTCGCAAGCCCGGCCTGATCCTCCTCGACGAACTCGCGCACACCAACGCACCGGGTTCGCGCCACGCGAAACGGTTCCAGGACGTGGTGGAGTTGCTCGACGCGGGCATCGACGTCTACAGCACGCTCAACGTCCAGCACCTCGAGAGCCTGAACGACGTTGTCGCGCAGATCACCGGGGTCAAGGTCAAGGAGACGATTCCCGATTCGATCCTCGAGGAGGCGAACGAGGTGGAACTCGTCGACATCGCCCCCGACGATCTCCTGCAGCGTTTGCGCGAGGGCAAGGTCTACGTACCCGAGCAGGCCCAGCGGGCCATCGATGGCTTCTTCCGCAAGGGCAATCTCATCGCCTTGCGCGAACTGGCGCTCCGCCGCACCGCCGAACGGGTCGACGAACAGATGCGCGACTACCGCCGCGATCACGGTATCTCGGCCACCTGGCCTGCGTCGGAACGCCTCCTCGTCTGCGTGGGTCCCAATCCCGCGAGCGAGCGGCTGATCCGCGCGGCCCGTCGGATGGCGGTGGGTCTTCGCGCGCAGTGGATCGCGGTGTACGTGGAGACACCCGCGCATGCGGACCTCCCGGAATCCGATCGCCGGGCGCTCGCCGACAACATGCGCCTGGCCGAGAGCCTGGGCGGCAAGTCGGTGATCCTCGCCGGCGCCGATGTCGCCCGCCAACTCGTGCTTTACGCACGTGAGCACAATGTGGGCCGCATCCTCGCCGGTAAACCCACTCATCCCAGATGGCGCGACCGCGTGCGCGGGTCTCTCGTGGACGCCCTGGTGCGCGGGAGCGGCGACATCGACGTCTACGTGATCTCCGGAGACACCTCACGCGATGCGAAGCGCCCGCGTCCTGCGCCGACTTTCAGACCCCGGTCTCCCTTGTCTGACTACGCCTCGGCGGTCGCTGTCGTGGCGGTCGCCACCCTCGTCTGCTGGGCCATGTTCCCGCTTTTCTCGGCCGCGAATCTGGTGATGGTCTATCTGGTCGGGGTGACGGTGGTGGCCACCAGGTCTCCGCGCGGCCCCGCCGCCCTCGCCTCGGTGCTGAGCGTCGCCGCCTTCAACTTCTTCTTCGTCCCTCCGCAGCTGACCTTCGCGGTCGCGGACACCCAATACCTGCTCACCTTCGCGGTCATGCTGCTGGTCGCCCTCCTGATCAGCACACTCGCGTCGCGCGCGCGCGCGCAGGCGGATACGCTGAGGCAGCGTGAACGCCGTACCGCGTCGCTGTACGCGATCAGCCGCGATCTCGCGGGCGCACAGAACATCGACGAAGTGGGCGCAATCTCGACACGGCACGTCGAAGATGTCACCTCCGCCCAGGCCTTCGTCCTGTGCCCGGGCCGTTCCGGTCATTTGCGTGAGGCGGGGGCCCGCGTGCAGTCCCGTCCCCTGAATGAGCGCGACGATGCGGTCGGGCAGTGGGTGTTCGACAATCGCCGGCCCGCGGGACTGGGCACCGACACCCTGCCCGCCGCTTCCGCTCTCTTCCTTCCCCTCACCGGATCCGATACAAGCCTCGGGGTTCTCGGGATCCGGCCTGCGTCCGGGGCGCCGTTCACACCCGATCAGATGCAGCTCCTCGAGGCCCTCGCCAGCCAGACCGCGACCGCCCTCGACCGCGTCCGGCTCATCGGCCAGGCCCAGCGGGCCCACGTCGAGGTCGAGGCCGAGCGGCTTCGGAACTCGCTCTTGAGTTCCGTCTCGCACGATCTCCGCACGCCTCTGGCCTCGATCACGGGCGCTGCGAGCAGCCTTCTGGACCCGGAGGGAAAGATCGATGACGCGGGCCGGCGCGACCTCCTCGAGACAATTTATGAAGAGGGATTCCGCCTCAATCGCCTGGTGGCAAACCTCCTCGACATGACCCGGCTCGAGTCGGGCGCGCTTCGCGTCACCAAGGAGTGGCTCCCCATCGAAGAGGTCATCGGCGGAGCCCTCGTCCGGCTCGAGAGATCGCTCGCCATGCGAACCGTGAACATCGAGGTGCCCGAACACCTGCCCCTCGTCCCCTGCGACGGCATCCTGATCGAACAGGTGCTGGTGAACCTCATCGAGAACGCGATCAAGTACACGCCGCGGGAGAGCGCGATCACGATCGCCGCTTCGGCCTCGGCGGATGCCATCACCGTCGACGTCAGCGACCGCGGCCCGGGAATTCCCGAAGCCGAACTCGGCCGCGTGTTCGAGAAGTTCCATCGGCTCGAGAGTCGGGGCCTCAAAGGCGGCGTCGGACTTGGCCTCACCATCTGTCGAGGTATCGTCACCGCGCACGGCGGAAAGATGAGCGTCTTGAATCGCGAAGGCGGAGGAGCGACGTTCCGGTTCACGATCCCGATCGAGGGGCAGCCTCCGTCGATGAGCGGCGCGGCGGCGCAGGCCGGAGAGACGCCATGACCTCGGAGGTTGTGATCCTCGCGATCGAGGATGAACCGCAGCTGGTCCGCTTTCTTCGCGCCTCCCTCGCCGGCCATGCGATCCACCTCATCGACGCGCCGACGGGGGCCACCGGCCTGGTCGAAGCCTCGACGCGGGTGCCTGATCTCATCCTTCTCGACCTGGGCCTTCCCGACATGGACGGGGTCGAAGTGTGCCGACGCCTCCGCGACTGGACGAAGATCCCGATCATCATCCTCTCCGCGCGCGGCCAGGAGCGCGACAAGATCGAGGCGCTCGACGCGGGGGCGGACGACTACCTGACCAAGCCCTTCGGGATAGGCGAACTGCTCGCGCGGATCCGCGTGGCCCTGCGCCACGCGCAACGCGGACCGGGCGCCGACCAGCCGGTGGTGGTGGCGGGAGACATCAAGGTCGATCTCGGAGCGCGCCGGGTGTCCCGCGGCGACGAGGAGATTCACCTGACCCCGAACGAGTTCAAGCTGCTCGCCGAACTCGCCAAGAATGCCGACCGCGTGGTGACACAACGACAACTGCTGAAGGCGGTGTGGGGGCCTGGCCTCGTCGAGCACACCCACTATCTCCGCGTCTACATGGCGAACCTCCGCCACAAGCTCGAGACCGAGCCCGCGCGTCCGCGCCATCTCATGACGGAAGCGGGAGTCGGCTACCGCTTCAAGACGGGTTAGCCTCATCTCAGTTGGGGGGCCGCAAAGTGCTCAGCCCCCCAAACCCCCGCGCTCCGGCCGAAGTGACAGACGAGCGACCGAAGGGAGCGACTCTGCTCTGGGAGGCTCCGCGCTAGCGGAGTGCTCCAGGAATTCGGCCTGCGCTAGCGAGTCAAAGCGTAGTAGACGACGTAGAACCAGCCGAGGATCCCGTGGATCCCGGCCCACAGCAGCGACTTGTGAAGGCTCCATGAGATCGTGATCGCGAGAGCCGTGCCGAACGAGATCCCGGCTTTGGCGACTTCTGTCTTGCTGGCCATTTCGATCCTTCCTGTTCGCCCCGGTGAACGCCGGGGCGCGTTTATCCTACGACCGATGTCGAAACGCGTGATCGTGATCGGCGCGGGCCTCGCGGGCCTTCGCGCCGCAGACCTGCTGCAGAAGGCCGGCCGCAGCGTCACGTTGCTCGAGGCCGCAGACGGGCCGGGAGGCCGCGTGCGGACCGATGTGGTCGACGGCTTTCGCCTCGATCGCGGCTTTCAGGTTCTGCTCACCGAGTACCCGGAGGTCAAGGCCGCGCTCGACCTCAAGGCGTTGAAGCTCAAGTCCTTCGCTCCGGGCGCCCGTGTCTTCCGCCGGGGGCGTTTCACCACACTCTGCGATCCATGGCGGCGGCCCCTCGAGGGCGCGCTCGGACTCTTCGGTCCGCCGGGGAACATGGCCGACCGTTTCCGGCTCGCCGCCTTCCGGTCGCGGATCTTCCTCATGTCCGAGGCGGAGCTTCAGACCCCGGCCGGCGTCTCCTTCGGCGATGAGCTTCGCGCCCGCGGTTTTTCCGCTGACTTCATCGACAGTTTCTTCAGACCCTGGTTCGGCGGGATCACTCTCGACCGCACCCTGATGGCCGACGCGGCTTTCTGCAAGTTCGTCTTCCGCTGCCTCGCCCACGGCGAAGCCGCCATTCCCGAGCAGGGGATGGGTGCGGTGGGCGAACAGCTGGCCGCGCGTCTGCAGCCGGGCACCCTTCGCCTCGGCTGCCGGGTGGTTTCGATCGAAGGCGACCGGGTTCGCCTCGCGTCCGGCGAGGTTCTCGAGGCCGGGACGATCGTCGTGGCGACCGAGGGTCCGGAAGCGGGAAGGCTCCTGCGCATGGCCGACACCGGCTCGAAATCGGTGACGTGTGTCTGGTTCGCGGCGCCCACTGCGCCCTTTGAGGGGCCGTGGCTCACCCTCAATGGAGATGAGGACGGCGTTGTGAACAACCTCGCGGTGATGACCAACGTCGCTCCCACCTACTCGTCGGATTCGAGGGCCCTCATCTCCGCGACCATCCTCGGACCTCTCGCCCCCCCGGACGACGCGGACCTCAAACGGAAGGTCCTGTCGCAACTCGAACCGTGGTTCGGTCCGCAGGTGTCCGAGTGGTCGATGATCCGGGTCGACCGCATCCGTCACGCGCACCCGGCCGCGACGAAGGCGGCGGGCTTCCTTCGCCCCGGGCTCTACCTCGCGGGCGACCACACGCAGCAGGCCTCGGCCCAGGGCGCCCTCAGGTCCGGACGGATCGCCGCCGAAGCGATTCTGCAAACGTAGGGGCAGGGCGACGAAGCAAACGCCGTCCCAACTACCACTCCGTCAGGGTGCGCGTAGATCCCATCCGACGGCTCGTGAACGTAGACCGCGCTCGACGGTGCGTGAGCGTCGCCGCCGTTCGACGGTTCGTGCGCGTAAGCGTCGCCCCTGCTCGAAGGTCGTGAAACCGTAACCGCCGCCCCCAGGTCCTTTCCCCGACGGCCCGCTCAGACCTTCAACGCTTGGATCGTGGCCCGAGGCCAGGCTGCGCGCTCGCCTCCGCGAGACCTGAAGTCACCAGACGCTTCGGATCACACCCGCGATGGAAGCCGTCTGGAGACATCGAGGAAATCGTAAGCTTGTTGGAGGCAAAATGAGGAAAGGGCTCACGGCAGGCGGCGGCATGGTCCTGGGGATGATTTTCGGAATAGCCCTGGGGGAAATGGTTGTGGGCATGGTGTTCGGGCTGATCTTTGGCGGTGCCGTCGCGGCGGCGCGGCGATCGCGCACTGCTAAACCCGCCAAATCAAACTAGCCCGCTACCTGGGAGTTCAGCCATGAATGGCGCCCATCGTCTCCAGCACAGCCATCTCTTGTGGGGCACCACCACCGGCTCCGTGGCTCCCAGCATCGAATCCCAATTAGCCGGTTGGGCAAGAGCAAAGGTTGCGGGCATGCACAGCGTCGCATGCAATCGGCAGCCGTCCAACAAAGGCTTGGAACAGACGGGGCGTGTTGGTGCGCCCGCTTTGCGGGCGGTCGTTGGAGTCACGCCCCGCAGTTCAAGCCAGTGTTCGACGGGCTGAATGGCATGCCGCAACGCGAAGCTGGTCAGAGGTCGTACTTGCGGTCCTTGGGGCGTTGGTCACAGACTCGGGGGGCGTACCGACTCGGCTTGGTGGTCGCGGCGGTGTCTCTGGCTTTCCTTGCTTGGGCGAGGAGCCGCCTCTATCGTGCCGCGGAGTTCGAGCCCACAACAACCGGCGAGGTCACGGTTGTCGCAGTTGTCGGCGGGAACCAGCCAACCCGGAGCAACGCATCGACACGGTTCTCGGTGCTGGTTCGAGTCGCATCCGGCCGGCAGCTTTACAGTACGGTCCGTGAGCCGTTGCCGCCAGGTGAGCGCCTTTGGGCGGTTGTACACGATGGCGAAGGAGCGAAGGGCCGCGAGGTGTGCCCCCTTCGCCTTCCGCTCATGGGGGCAGTCTTTGAGGGCGGCCCTTGCGGCTGAAGCCCGGTGTTGATCGCTAGAGACTGGCCTTCAGGCGGGCAATCAGGTCCGCGATCTCCGCCCGTTTGATGTGATCGCTCGCGCGGTTGACCACCAGCCTCGCCGAGGTGGCCGCGATCTCTTCCACCACTTCGAGGCCGTTCTCGCGCAACGTCCTGCCCGTTTCGACCATGTCGACGATGCAGTCGGCGAGGCCGAGGCCGGGGGCGATCTCCACCGAACCCTGGAGCTTCACGATCTCGGCCGCCTGGCCTCGCGCCTCGAAGAAGCCCCTGGCCACATGCGCGTACTTCGTGGCCACGCGGAGAGTCGCGGGCCAGACTTCGGCGAAACCGCTCGACGGCGGAGCCGCGAGGACCATCCGGCAGCGGCCGTAGGCCAGATCAAGGGGGACGAGCACGTCGCTTCCCGCTTCGAGCAGCACGTCGCTGCCGCAGATCCCGGCATCGGCGACGCCGTATTCGACATAGACCGGCACGTCCATGTCCTTGACGAAGAGGAACCGCAGGTCCCCCGACTCGACGATCAGACGCCGCGTGTCCTGGGGCGGGAACGTCAGGCCTGCCTTGGTGAAGAGTGCCTCGGCTCCGCTCAGCAGGCGCCCCTTGGATAGAGCGATCGTGAGGCTCACGCGCCCCCCCCAAAACGGATGCGTTCGCCGCGGGCGCGCCGCTCTCGAGCTTCCCGCACCGCAGCGCCGAGCGAAGCGGCCGCGACAGGAGTCGGCGGCGCCAGAGTCTCCGCTGTCCAACCGACCTGCCGCTCCACCAGAAGCGCCAGGCGATCGAGGCCAAGCATGAAGCCGATTGCCGGCATGGGCCGGCCCAATCGACCGAGGAGGGCGTCGTAGCGGCCGCCGCCGCCCACGTCGAAACCGAGATCTCCCCCGTAAACGCGGAAGACCAGGCCGGTGTAGTAGTCGAGACCTCGACTCTCGGAGAGGTCGATCGCCACTCGATTGCGCAATCCGGCTTCGTCCAGCGTCCTCGTGACGGATTCGAGATCGTCCAGAGCGGCGGCGGCTCGCGGTATCGCACCGAGCGCTTTTCGCGCCTCCTCGATCGACTGGCGGATGCCGTTGTCCTCGGCGAGGCCAACGAGCGCCTTCCGCGCAGTCTCGCTCTGCGACGCGCCATCAAGAGCGGTCGCCAGCGCAATCGGATCCCGCCGATTCAGGCTCTCGAGCGCAGTTTCGCGTCGCGGATCATCGGCGCCGAGGCCACATTCGTCGAGCAGGGCGGTGACGACGCCCGCGTGCCCGAGCGCGAGGACGAAATTCGACACGCCCACGGCTTCGAGGCATTCGATAGCGATGGCGATGACTTCGATGTCGGCCGACGGACCACCGCCGCCCAGGAATTCGAGACCCATCTGATGGAACTCGCTCTGCCTGCCTGCCCGCGGAGGTTCGTAGCGCACCACCTCACCGGAGTAGTAGAGACGCAGGGGCGCTGCGACCTGGCGGAGTCGTCCCGCCGCGATCTTCGCAACCAGGCTGGTGAAATCGGGCCGAAGGGCGAGCGTGGTTCCGTCGCGGCCGGTGAAGGTGTAGAGCTGCGACGCGAGGGAGTCGTCGAAGGTCGCGGCGTCGTCAAAAAGCGGAGGGACGATCTCGTCGTAGCCCCATCCCTCGAAGACCGAAACCACCCGGGTCTCGAGCACGCGACGGCGGCGCGCCTCGTCGAAAGTGAAACACGATGCCCCCTGAGGCAGTTGGAGGCGAGTGTGCATAGCGCGGGGATTCTACTTGGGGAGCTAAGTGCGCAGCTTCGCGAGGTAGTCGCGGATGCGAGCCGCGTTGGCTCCGACATCGCTCCGACCCACGCGCGACTTGGAGCGGACGTCGATCCGCGAGCCCGCGACGCCCGGCACGATGCGGATCACAATGTCGTCCTTGAAGCCGAACCACGCGGTGGTGGCCGTCGCTTCAATGCGGCCCTCAGTCGGCCTTTCGGCCACGATCTCCCAGCCCATGGCGCGCGCCGCGGCGAGTGCTCTCGGAAAGGCCTCGGCGGGCGGGACGCCGAGATCGAGAGGAGCCAGATCAGCGTAGGCCTTCTTCTGCTCGGCGGCAACGGACGCGCCCGGATACTCAGGTGGATTGGCCGCGCCCGCAGCCTGGCGCAGAGGAATCACGTCCACGAAGGCCGGCGGATTGTCGGTGTCGGTGGTGATGTCGTGGATCGCGGGCACACCGCGCGCCTTCTGGACGAAGATCGCCGGAGGGACCATGACGATCGTACTTAGAGCCACCGCAGTCCTGAAGGCTCCCGCCCGGTCGCCACGCAGTCGGGGGACGATCAGCGACACGACGGCGATGGTGAAGGCGCCGATGGCGAAGATGAGGGCACCGGCGAAGATCAGGAGGCCCGTGCGGAAATGGACGAGGCCGAACCGGGTGAGGGGTCCGGAGAGGATCAGGAGGGCGAGGGCGGTTGCGGCAAGCCCGATGCAGACGCGCGACAGTTTCATGGCCGCGATTGTATTCGGCCAACGAAAGAACGGCCGGACCCGGGGTTTTCCCCGAGCCCGGCCGTGGTCACGCCCAACTTGCCGGCGAACCCTACGGCGTGCAGGTCGACGTCAGCGGATCCGCAGCCGCGTTCGAGACGAACGCGCACTTGATGTTTGAACCGGACACCGATCCACGGATCTGGCCCCCGGCGACGTGTACGGTGTACGCCCCCGAGTTGCTCAGGCCCACCGTGCCATCGAGAACCGAGCCGACGATGCGCGCGGTTCCCGCCGTCGTGCCAAGACCGACGAACGCACTCTGACCGATCCCGGTGACTCCCAGGAACTCCGCGTCGGTCCCGGCACTTTGGATGGCCTGATTGGCCGCCGCTCCGGCGGAGGCGGTGAAGAGCCCACCCATGACTCGGAAGGAGGAAGCGGCCTCGTTAAGGAGACCCGCCGCGAAACCTCCCCCCTCACCCCGCGCGGTCGTGTTCTGGATCTCCGCGGTCCCGTATGTGGCGAGCAATCCGATGACCTCGGAGGTGGCATTCGACGCGGAAGCGGTGGCATGGCTGTTCCTCACTACGATCGCCGATCCGGGACCCGAGCCCTGTATGCCTCGAATGTAGGTGCCGGTGCCCGTGGCGCGGGCCGTGCAGTCCTCGATAACCACCGCTCCGCTCCAGGCGATGATGCCGAAGGTGTGGAACGACCCGCCGTCGGCCAGCGCGGTGACATGACTGAGGCGCGCATTCACGGTTCCGACGAGAACAATGGCGCTTCCCGCGATATTGCCGCCGGTGTTCTGAACGGTCAACCGCCGCAGCTCGCTATTGTCGGCGACGCGAATCGTACCGTCGTTGAAGTTCCCATCTCCCGTCTTGGTCACAACCGTGACACCTTCGCCGGAGCCCTCGATGTCGACGTAGGGCTTGCCGTAAAGCACCCCACCGGAACTGATGTCGTAGATCCCGGGCTCGAGCTTGAGCAGCCAGCGCTCGCTCGCCGACGAAGTGGCGATGGAGGCCATCGCATTGTGGAGGGCAGCGCCACTCGCGGCAGGGTTGCCGACCACGGGACTGACCACGATGGTTCGAACGTACGCCGCACCCGGCGCACCCTGCGGGCCAGTGGGACCTTCCGGTCCCTGCGGACCAGCGACGCCCTGGATTCCCTGAGGACCCGCCGGGCCCTGTGGTCCGGCAGGGATGTTCGTCAGTCCCGAACCATCGCCGACGAATGCCGGCGCGGTCACCGTGCCCTGGGCGGTGATCCCGCCGTCGTTGAAGATCGAGCCATCGCCCTCGACGCGGAACCGGGTCGCGCCGTTCACACTGCCGGCAAGGAGCCGCCCCGCCGCGGCGTTGTCGAACGATCCCGCCACGCCAGCCGGGCTCACCACCTGACCGAAGACCCCGCGTGTCGCACCCGTGGTCTCGCTTGCTACGCCAACAACTCCACTTCCCTGGGCCGAGTCGCTGACTCCGCGAACGCCGTGGGTATCTCCGGTGGTCGACGACGCATAGCCGAGCACGGCATGGCCGCTGTTCGACTGAGTGGTCTGGCCGATCAATGCGGTGCCCCCGCCGGACTGAAGGAAGATGCCGGTGTTGGTCGGGCCGGAGGTGGAGGCATACACCTCGCCAGTGATGGTCTGGTTGCCGGCGAGGGCGTTGTTCCCGCTGAGCACCGCGTAACCGGCGAGCTGGGCGGGCGTGACCGGGACGAACGAGAGCTTCGATTCCGTGATGCAGCCCGCGCAGTTGACGTCGTTCGAGACCGCGGCGATGTTTGCAGTATTCGCGGTGTTGGCGCTGACCGCGGCCACGTTGGTGAGCCCCGCGCCGTCACCGCTGAAGCTCGCGGCCTGGACCGCGCCGCTCGCACGGAACGCGCCCGAAAGGTCGGCGGTCCACGCGCTCGTGTTGTCGACCGTGAAGAAGTTGACGCCATTCGAGCGAGCCTGGAGGATCCGGCCTCCCGCGGTGTTGTCCAGAACCAGCGCCGTGCCCTGGGGCGAATCAACGACGCCGTAGAGCCCCGCGGTGTCGCCGGTTGTGGACTGAGCATGGCCGAGGATGGCGTGGCCGCTGTCTGGCTGAGTCGTGTAACCGACAATGGCGGAACCGCCGAGGCTGTTGGTGAAGATCTGCTGTCCGAAAACCGCGTTCGAGGCGTTCAGCTGGAAATAGCGGTTGTCGGTGAAAGCGGTGTCGAGACTGAGCGTGCCGGTGGTCGTGATGGGACCGCCCAGAAGACCAACTCCACTGCCGACCTGAACAACCGAGCCCACGCCGGGTTCTCCCTGGATTCCCTGAATGCCCTGGATGCCCTGCGGGCCCTGAGGGCCCTGGGGCCCGGCCGGCCCCACCGGGATGATCTCGAGCTCGGGAGCATGCCCGCGCTCGGGAGATTCCTTACTGTCGAAAGTCACGCGCAGAACCGTGCCGCTGTTGGGCATCAGAGCGAGGCCATGGTTGACGAGGGCGCCGCTCGCCCACTGCTGGACGATCGATGTGATGTCGATCAGGACGTAACTCGCCTGATCGCCGCTGGCGATGGGATGTGAGACCGCGACCGCGCCGAGGGCCGGCGTGAGCGCATGGCTCAGGGTCGCTTCGTCCCAGGCTCCCAGGACCGTCTTCACGTCGAGGGTCCCCGAGTTCAGCACCTGGCTCGCGTAGAGCCGCAGATACGCACTCGCGATGGGCGTGCCGGGAGGCAGCGCCGAAAGATCGAAGTGGACGAAGCCGTAGCGATCACCGTTCGTGTTGCGGACGATGATGTCCGCATTGGTGCCGTTCTTCTGATTCACCGAACCTGGGTTCGTGAAGGTATCGGAGATGACGTGGGAGGTGTCGGCGCGAACCGACGGCACTGCGAAGAGAACGGACAGAGCGAGGACGTGTGAACGCGCGATTCTTGGACTCATTGAAAGTGGGTCTCCTTTCAACGGGAGACGGACGGGAGCCCCGTGTTTACCGCGAGAACTTCCGACGAGGCCCCCTGAAGCGACAAGGGCCGGGCCCGGTTTCACCCGAGCCCGGCCCCCGCACATGTACGTCCGCCCCTTTTCGGCGCGGGCCGCGGTGAGGACATCAAGTCCGCATCCGTCGCGGACGAGCCCTTGACCGCGCTCGCCTCCACGCCGCTACATTTCTGCTCGCCCGTCCCCTAGATGGCCGTGGCGATCCGCCGCGCCAGCGCACGGAAGCCGCTTTCCGTCGGGGCCAGCTCGTTGTCCCAGTCGTTCTCGTACAACACCGCCGACAGCGTGTTCCGCAAGTCGACGTGGACCAGGTTGGGCAACTCCAGCTCCTCGACCAGAGAAATCTGCATGTCGTTGAGGCGGTTGATCAGCTCGCGCACCACACCGCGATTGCGCTGCAGATTCGTGTGGCCCTTCGACCAGAACGCCGGGCGAAGCGCCGGCCCGCGCGCCTGCAGGCCGCCGAGAGTGGTGCCTCGGCCGTCTGGAACCGGGTAGTCGTAACCGTGGATCACGATCTTCAAAGGCAGGCCGAAGACTCCGCGACCCACGGTGTCCACGGCGCCGATCCAGTGGGCGAGGGCGACTTTGAGGCGGCGATCCACCAGACCATCGAGAACGGTCGGATTGAGTGCGGGCAGGCCCGAAGATGCGTGGTTCAGGAGGACCGCGAACTCTTCGCCCGCGATGTCGTTGGTCCCGCCGCCCAGCAAAACCGCCTTGGGCGCGCGACCGCTCTGCTTGACCCGGGTGAGCAGGCGATGAAAGTCGCCGAGGAGCCGCACGTTGAACGCCATGTTCTCGAGCGTCTCTCCGCAGTGGGCGATGGCCTCTACCTCGTAGCCCGCGTCTTCAAGGGACGACAGCACATCGGCGCCCGGATGATCGAACCACGAATCGCCCAGCCCGACGATCAGCCCCTGCGGCGTGGCCCGGCTGGACCGGGCGTGGAGGTTACGGGCCGTGACCAACTCGCTGGCATTGCCCCGTCCCTTGTTGAACGCGGCCTTGACGTCAACGCCGCCCCGGTCCGAATCGTCCGGTGCGGCACGATGCCGCTCGGCGGTCTCCGTGGAGAGCGCGGCGCGGGGAGCAGACCCCTCGGTCGGTCGATCATCGTAGTGCATGGTCGGAATCTCACAGGTTGAGACGGAACCAAACGGCCGGATTTCCCGAAGGTGTCAGGAAACGGACGATCGTAGGGCGGCTCCTCCCGTGGGGGCAAGACATTTCCCACGCCAGCAGGGTGGTGGCGCGATTTGGCGCGAGGTCCTGCTTCCCCAAAATTCAAGCCGCTGAACAAATGCGGGGTGAATTTGGATCAGGAGGCGTCTCTGGTCTTGGCCTCGTACATGAGCTGATCGGCGGCATGGAGGGCGTCCTCGGGCCGTCCGCCCGGGACGAGGTTCGAAATTCCCACCGAGAAACGAAGCTCCGGAACGTCGGCGCTCCCGGCAAGCCGCCGCCGCAAGGACTCGACACGCTCGTCAGCGAGTTTTCTCTCCAGGCCGGGCGCTATCACCAGAAACTCGTCGCCACCGTAACGGACAAAGGAGTCGCTCGGCCGGAAACTCTCGCGAAGTGCGTCGGCGAAGTGTTTCAGGCAGCGATCCCCCGCCTCATGCCCATGATGGTCGTTGATTCCCTTGAAGTCGTCCAGATCGAAGAAGAGCAGGGTTGCGCCTTCGGGTTGAGCAGCCCGGAGCACGCCGGGAAGCGCTCGGCGATTGAGCAGGGCGGTGAGCGGATCGTGATCCACCATGCGGCGCAGGCCCTCCTGAGCGTCGTGAAGGTTCCCGATCGTCGCTTGAAGGTCGCGCTGCGCGCGCAACGAAATTGCGAGAACGAAACCAAGGGCGAGAAGCCACTCGCCGCCGGTGTCAAAGGACGAGTGAGCGGAAAGGAACGTCCCCACCTGCGCGCGAAGCGCGGGCGGGATGACGTGGTCGGGCGCGAGCTGCGAGCTGTAGGCGGAAGCCTCGATCAGGCACAGGCCCCCACGAACCAGAAAACCCGCGGCGAGCCACCGCAGCGCGCGGTCGCCCGATCTCGCGAGAGCGATGCCGGTCCGCACGAACATGAGGCCGATGAAGAGCTGCTGGCCGATGCCGAGGAGGTCGATGCTGGTGAACGCCCACGCCCCGAACAGGGGAAAAAAGAAGGCCGCGACCACGAGTTGCGCCGGCCCCACGAGCAGCGCCCCCGGTCGGTGCAGGATCCAGGCGCCCTGGACGAGGTACAGGACCGAGAGGCACTTCGGCGCCATGTAGAGAAAGTAGGCCACCGGCCGCGTTTCGTCGGTGGTGCGGATCATCCAGAACCCGAGCGCCGCCGCGACGGCGACGAAGTTCCACACCCAGCCACGAACCCACGAAGAGATGGCGCCTGGCGGCAGTGAACGCTGAAGGACGAGGAAGAACCCGGTGATCAGCGCCAGCGAAGAGATCTGAACGCCGATGCTCCATCGCCAGAGGGTGGGTTCCATTGGCGATGGAGCATACGGCAGGGTCAGATAAGGATCGTGGGTCTGGCTCGCCGAATAGTGAGGCGCGCTACTTGAGCGAGGCTGGGGGACAGGTCACGGGATTGTTGCGAAGCTTCCCCGCCTGGCTCTTCCTCGATATCGTCGGGTAGGGCTCATCGCACTTGTAAGGAGTGAGGGTGACACC
Source organism: uncultured Acidobacteriota bacterium (assembly GCA_964396875.1). Classification (GTDB taxonomy): domain Bacteria; phylum Acidobacteriota; class Vicinamibacteria; order Fen-336; family JAGNNV01; genus JAGNNV01. The sequence goes on from CAYNHK010000111.1 coordinate 15,244, forward strand.
CTCTTGGAGCGCGTTCGCGTACATGCTTACGTGCGAACTGCCATCATCGACGGTGTAGTTGTTCGAAATATGGATCCGGGCGTTGGGGCTAAGGGGGATTTCTTTTCCCTCGTCGATAGTGAGGGTCGCGCCCTCTTTCCAATCGGCCGCCAACGTGGCTCCCTCCCAGAAAACAATTGATTCGGAGCTAGCTTTGACGGTGCAGCGCGCGTACGACCCATAGGGACTCAGGCTTCCTCCCGGGAGGAGGACTTTGATCAGGTCATCCTTGAGGCTGATGCCGGTGTCCTTGAAGATCGTCGTGAGCTTCGGCAGTTGAAAGCCTGTTGCTCCTACCACCGGGCCGGTACCGACGTTCTTGAAGACGAC
>CAYNHK010000112.1:0-15544 GCA_964396875.1 uncultured Acidobacteriota bacterium
CATCGAAGGGTACACGGTCGATCTCTCGCAGACCATCACGCAGCGCCTGGAGGGGCGGCTCATCGCCGCGGGGTGCCGTGCCGAGGTGATCAACGGAGGAACTTCGGCCTACAGCACGGACCAGGAGTACCTCTTCTACAAGACGGACGGCGCGCGCTACCGGCCGTCTCTCGTCCTGCTCTTCGTCTTCTGGAACGACATCATCTACACCGATCGCCAGGATTATTTCGGCACGCCCAAGCCGGCCTTTGAAATGGGAGGCGGGGAACTGCGCCTTCACCGATATCCGGTCAAGGAAAAGCCCCCCACTTCGCCGCCGCCGGTGACCGAGGCCGAGGCCGGGAACGAAGCGCCTGGTGGCTCCGCGTTCCTCGAGATGGTTCGCGAGAGGCTCTGGGTTGGGGCGCCCGATGCGCACGATGCCCTGGCGCGTTTCGGCCTGTGGAATCCGATCCCGAGGGCGACGCCGCGCCTCGAGATGCTCGTCTACGATCGAAGGAACCTGGCGCCCATCGAAGATGCGTGGGAGAAAGTAGGCGCGATCGTGACCGCGCTCAAGAACGATGTCGAAGCCCACGGTTCGCGTCTCGCCCTCGTCCATGTCCCCGGACGCATGGAGATCCAGCCGTCCTCATGGCGGGCCACGCAAAAACTCTACCGACTGTCCGGGGACGCGTGGGACCTCAACAAGGTCAAGGGTCGGGTTCAGGCCATCGGGGCTTCGATCGGTGTGCCGGTTATCGACCTCGTGCCCGCTCTCGCCGCCGCCGAGTCTCCCCTGCGCTCCACGTACTTCACTTTCGACGGGCACTGGAACGCTCGCGGTCACGACGTGGCCGCGGGGGCGGTGTTGGACGGTATGAAGCAAACCGCTCTGTTGCCCAAAGGCTGCGGGGGCGGTTTGCCCGAACTCGCGACCTCCGCGTCGGTGTGGAATCCCGCGGACGAAGCGGCAGCACATTCAATTCGTTGACCGGTCTGGTCATTTTACGCATCGGTCGGTTCGCGGACCCTGCTCCGAGTGTAGCCTCGCGCTCAGGAAAAGCGCTGCCGCCGTGGCCGCGCATTTGGAGGCCTCATGAAAATTCCGAGCACCGTGGCCGCGGGTTCCGTATTCCTGCTTGCCCTCACACTCTCCACCCAGGCCCCCGGTCAGGATTCGAAGAAGCCCCTGACCTTCGGAACCGAAGTGAATCTCGTCGCGGTGCCGGTGTTCGTCACGGACAAGGATGGCAAGACCGTCGCTGGCCTGACCGCCCAGGACTTCGAGGTCGAAGATGGCGGGAAGATGACGCCGGTTGAGGGTTTTCTCGCGGTCGCCGGCGACGGTGACCTCGGTGTTCCGGTCGACAGCGTTTCGAACCTGACCCAGCTCACTTCGAGACGTCAGTTCGTCCTTCTCTTCGATCTCGCTCTTACTCGCGCGGTCGCGATCGAGCGCGCCCGTGTGGCGGCCCGGAAGTTCATCGAGAACGAGGTGCGTCCGCGAGACCTCGTGTCCGTGGTGACCGCGACGCCGCAGGGGATGAAGATCCTGCTCGGTCTCAGTCCGGATCGCGTGCAGATGGTCCAGGCGATCAACGCGGTGGGGCGCGGCGATGTGGGACGCAGCCGCGATCCGCTCGGGATCATCTTCGATACCGGCGTCGACGCGACGATGGGTCTCTCGGCGGACCCCGAATCGACCCAGACGATCGCGGCGGAGGAATCGCGAGAGCGGGCCTTCATGATGATGCGTCAGCAGCGTCAGGTCTACGCTCAGCAGATCACACAGTTTCTCGGAGGTTTCCAGGCGCTCGCCCGGCAACTCGACGCCATCCGCGGCCGCAAGAACATCATCATGTTCTCGGAAGGGTTCGACACTTCGATCGTCTCCGGAACCGTCGGCAACGAGAGAGCCACGACCTCGAACTCGGTCACCACCGGGGCGTTGTGGGAGGTGGACGGCGACGCCTACTTCGGTTCGGCGACCGGTCAGAGCGCTATGAGCAACCTGTTCGCGACCATGCGGGGTTCGGATGTGGTCGTCCACACCGTCGATCTGGGGAGCGCCGGAACCGACACGATGAACCTGAGTTCGCAGGAAGGTTCGCCCTTCTCCGCGTCGACCATCGACTCTCTGGCCACCTTCGCATCGAACACCGGTGGGAGATTCATGAAGGGGGTGTCCGACGTGGGTTCGGCACTTGCCGACATATCGACCGCCACCAAGGACTACTACGTGCTCGCCTTCTCGCCCACTTCATCGGAGGTCGGGAAACTTCGGAAACTGAAGATCAAGGTGAAAAAGCCGGGTCTCCGGGTGAACCACCGCCCCGCCTACCTCGTGCCCGATCCGAAGAAGCCCGATGTCGCTCGTCAGGCGCTCCAGGCTTCGGAGATCATCGCCAAAGGAATGACGGGCGGATCGATCCTTCTCTCCGCCTACGCTCTGCCCTACCGGTCGCCGCAGGCCGGCATCGGCCTTCCCGTGGTCATTCAGATTCCGCCGGAGGCCTTCGCCGACGCCTTGAAGCGCAAGCAGATCAATCTCGAACTCTTCGGTTACCTCGTCGACGACAAGGGCACGGTCCGCGACTTCTTCAAGACCACGCCGAGCCTCGACCCCGTGGCCCTGGCCGCCAAGATCAAGGCGAACGGCCTGCAGATCCTCACCACCTTCGCGGCGGGAGCGGGCAATTTCGAGATTCGCCTTCTGGTCCGCGACACCGAATCGCCGAAGTTCGGGGCGCTGCGCATTCCGGTTTCGATTCCCGCGTTCCCCGCGACCCTGTTCGTCTCGTCTCCGATGGTGACCGACGACCCGTTCGGGCGGGTAGCCCTGCCCACGGTGACGGAGCGCCGTCCGGGCCGCGAGATTCCTTTCCGGATCGGCGACCGGCCGTTCACGGTCGAGGCGGCGCCGGTGCTGAAGCGCGGCTCGGCCCGCGAGATCTGTGTCTTCAAGACCCCGTCCACCGGAGAAGCGAAGGAACTGAAGGTGGTCCTCATCGGCGCGGATGGGACTGAAAAGGCGCAACCGTTCGAGAGCCTCACCGTCGGCCGCGATACCGATGGCTTCGACCGCGTGGTCTTCACGATCTCCGCGAAAGACGTCGATCCGGGCGAATACGGACTGCGCGTGAACATCGGACCCACGGCATCGACGGTGTCCCGCCTGCGCGTTCAGTAGCGGTCTCTCGAAACGTGCGGCCGGCCTAGCCCAGCCGGAGTGAGCGGATGTGCTCCCTCAAAGCGGGGCCGAGATCATCTCGTTTGAGGGCCAGGTCGACCGTCGCTTTCAGAAAGCCGAGTTTCTGGCCGGCGTCGTAGCGTGTGCCAAGGAACTCATAGCCCATAAGCCGCCGCCGCGCGCTCAAGGCCCGCAGACCGTTGGTGAGCTGAATCTCACCGCTCTTGTCGTGCGCGGTTTTCGCGAGGTCGTCGAAGATGTCCGGAGTGAGAACGTAACGTCCCATGATCGCCAGATCCGACGGCGCATCCTTCTGTTTCGGCTTTTCCACGAGTTCCTTGAGCAGGTGGAGGCGGGGATTTCCGGGGTCGCGTTCCCCGCGGATCACACCGTAGGCGGAGATGTCGGCAAGCGCCACTTTGAGCAGGGCGATCACGGGGTCCCCCTTCTGTTCGAAGATGTCCAGCATCTGACGAAGTGCGGGCTTTTCCGGGGAGTCGATCAGGTCGTCGGGCAGAATCACCGCGAACGGTTCGTGGCCCACGAGGTCGCGGGCGGCGAGCACGGCGTGGCCGAGCCCCAGGGGCTGCTTCTGGCGGATGTAGGAAACCGAGGCGAGATCCGAAACCTTCCGCGCCTCTTTGACGAGATCGAGTTTTCCCCGCTCGCGCAGGGTCGTCTCGAGCTCGTAGGAGATGTCGAAATGATCCTCCATCGAAGACTTCGAGCGGCCGGTGACAATGATGATGTGTTCGATCCCCGAGGCCACCGCCTCCTCGACCGCGTACTGGATGATGGGCTTGTCCACCACGCACAACATTTCCTTCGGCATCGCCTTGGTGGCGGGCAGGAAACGCGTGCCGAGTCCGGCGGCCGGAATGACGACTTTTCGAACCTTGAGGCTCATGAGGGGAAAATAGCATCGCTCCATCTCAAACGCGTCAGGGTGACGCCGACGCTTCAGGAGCAAAGACAGGAAGGAACAACGTGCTCGAACTTCGCTACGTGGCCGACAACAAGGAAGTGATCCTGACCTCGATCCGGGATCGAGGCGATGATCCTGCGAAGGTTTTTGCCGACGCGGATCCCTGGGATCTTGACGGCAGACGCCGCCAGATCATCCAGAAGGTGGAGAGCCTCAAGCACCGCCAGCGCCTTGCCGGGGAAGAGATTGCGCGCAAGGGAAAGGCGAAGGAGGATGCCGCCGCTCTCAAGGCGGAGATGAAGACGGTCTCGGATGACATCAAGTCCATGGACGCCGACCTCGCGGCGATCGAGTCGAAGCTCAACGACCTGATGCTGTTTCTGCCCAACATCCCGGACGCGAGCGTGCCCCGGGGTGATGCCACGGCGAACACGGTGGTTCGAAAGGTCGGGACTCCGAGGACCTACGACTTCGAGCCTAAGCTGCACAATGATCTCGGCCCCGCTCTCGGGATCATCGACTTCGAACGCGCGGCCCGTATTTCGGGAGCGCGTTTCTCGAGCTTGTGGGGCGCGGGGGCCAGGCTCGAGCGTGCGTTGATCCAGTTCATGCTCGACCTCCACACCAAGGAGCATGGTTATCTCGAGGTCATTCCGCCCTACCTGGTCCTGCCCGAAACACTGGTGGGAACCGGCCAGCTTCCGAAGTTCGAGGGTGACCTCTTCAAAACCGGAACCGCCGACCGCGAGCTTTATCTGATTCCGACGGCCGAGGTCCCGCTCACGTGTCTCCATCGCGATGAAATCCTCGAGGCCGAGGACCTTCCGAAGAAATTCGTGGCCTTCACTCCGTGTTTCCGTTCGGAGGCCGGCTCCTACGGGAAAGACGTTCGCGGTCTCATTCGGCAGCACCAGTTCCACAAGGTGGAACTGGTCAAGCTCACTTCAGAAGAGTCGTCCATGGACGAACTCGAACAGATGGTGAGCGACGCCGAGGAAGTCCTCAAGCGACTCGAACTGCCGTATCAGGTGGTTCTGCTCTCGACCGGCGACATGGGGTTTGGCTCCTCGAAGACCTACGACATCGAAGTGTGGCTGCCCGGCCAGAATGCCTATCGGGAGATTTCCTCCCTCTCGAACTGCAAGGATTTTCAGGCCCGTCGGGCTCAGATCCGCTATCGCAAGGAGCGCGGCGCCAAACCCCGCTTCGTTCACACCCTGAATGGAAGCGGCCTTGCGGTCGGCCGAACCCTCGTGGCCGTCCTCGAGAACTATCAGGAGAAGGACGGGACGATCCTGATTCCGAAGGCTTTGCGGCCCTACATGGATGGCCTGGAACGGATCGAGAGGCGGTGACCGCCGAACTTGACAATGTTCGATCGCACACAAACGAAAATGCCCGCGCGGCGGTATCCTACGCCCCCCAGAGGGGCTCTTAAACCCCTTGGACACCACCCTAATCGTGGAGAAAACTCAATGAAACACAAAACCTTGCGCTATCTGAGCGCGCTGGCCCTCGCGGCCCTTGCCGCCCCGGGCTTCGCTCAGACCGCCCCCGAAGGCACGGTCGAGCGCTCCGATGTCCGGACCTGGGTCATCACGGTCGATGGCAAAGAGTACGAAGCCCGTCCGCTGACCCCATCGTTCGCCGGCAACTCGGGACTCTTCCATCTGCCATCCGCCTACACGCTCGCCAAGGGCAAAACCGGCTTCAGCCTCTTCCGGATGAACCTCGATCGCAATCCGAAGGACCTCGACGCCTCGACCCACGGTTTGAATCTCAGCTACGGTGTCAGCGACAAGGTCGAGATCTTCGGCTCGTTCGGTCTGCAGCGCAACGACGTGGACAAGCTGACCGAACCCGGTTTCGTCAACGACTTCCCCCGCGCGGGCCGTCAGACAAGCGCTCCGGGCTGGCAGACGGGCGCGGGCGATGCGATCGTGGGCGCCAAGTTCAAGCTCCTCGATGATTACAACGGTGACGGTGTGGGCCTCGCGATCCGCCCGAGCATCAAGCTGCCCACCGCGTCGTTCGACAACGGTCTGGGCACCGGCAAGGTTTCCTTCGGAGCCGACGTCATCCTTTCGAAGAGCCTCAACAGTCAGGCCGAGATTCACGGCATGGTCGGCTACAAAGTGAACTCCGATCCCGATGGTTTCGACCTCGGCAACGCCTTCCGTTGGGGTGCTGGTCTCACGGTCCCGGTCTACCGCAAGTTCCAGATCCAGGCCGAGGTGGTGGGAACGAACTACTCGGACGCCGACTTCAAGCAGATCAATCCCGTCGACTTCGTGATCGGACCGGTCTTCTACTTCTCGAAGGGTTTCTTCATCCGCCCCGCTTACTCGCGCAACTTCAAGTTCGAAGGCACGAACGCGAGCGCCAAGAGCTCGAGCGGGATGAACATCTCGATGGGCTTCGCGGGTGCGGCGGCCGGCCGTTCCATCTACGTGCCTCCTCCTCCTCCGCCCCCGGCGCCGCCGGCGCCGCCGCGGGTCGAGAATCGTCCGCCCACGGTTTCGCTCGACGCCGACAAGACCAACGCGATCACCTGCGACACCGTTCGTTTCCGCGCCAACGCCTCCGATCCCGATGGCGACACGCTGACCTACGCGTGGAAGACCTCCGCGGGCCGCACCGTGGGCGAGGGCGCCAATGTCACCCTCGAACCGGGCTGTCTGCCCGCCGGCACCGAAGTCACGGTGACGGTGACCGTCGATGACGGTCACGGCCATCAGGCGAGCGCCACACGGCGCGTGATGATCGAAGCCAAGCCCAAGCCGCAGACCGTCACCCGCTCGGTTGGCCCGTTCCCGACGGTCCGGGTGGGCGGAGGCACACGGCTCAACAACATCGACAAGTCCGTTCTCGACGACATGGCCACACGCATGCGCCAGGATCCGGGCAGCCGTCTCCTGATCGTCGGACACGCCGAACAGGGTGAGCGCAATCCGGACGTGCTCTCCCGCAAGCGCGCCGAAGCGGTCAGGGAGTACATGGTGAAGGAACGCGGCATCGACGCTTCCCGCATCGTCACCCGCGGCGCAGGCGCCGGCGGCGGCCGTCGCGCGGAACTCACCTTCGTCCCGGACGGCGCGGACATGCCGATGTAAGCGACCCCCGAGGGGGACCCTGTAAAAAGGGTTTCCCCGTTGGATCGCCGCAAAGGGGCGCGGACTCGACACGCAGTCGACTCCGCGCCTCTCGTTTTTGAGGACGTTCCGAAAGGTTCCCCGCTATCTCCCCTGCTATTTCGATGACCATGAACTTCAAGAAGACGCTCCTCGGACTTGCCGTCCTCGCCCTCGCGGGCACGCGTGGCATGGCCCTGTCTGCGCCCTTGGCGGCGCCTGTTGCCCCGACGATGGTCTTCAAACCAATTGGGCCCCAGGGCGGCGACGTCCGCTCCCTCGTCCGCGATCCCAGCGACCCAAGACGCGTTTACGCGGGCACGGTGGACGGCATCCTCTACGTGTCCAGCAACGCCGGGGCTTCCTGGAGTCGACTTGAACCGGGGTTTCCGTTGCGTGGCGCGAGCCTCGACGAGATGCTGGTCACCGAGACGGGGGAGATCTTCATCGCCTACTGGAAGATCGACGGCACCGGCGGGGGCGTCGCGCGCAGTTCGGATCGCGGCGTCTCCTTCAAGATGATCGGGGCAGGACTCGAAACCGAGGCGGTGCGCGGCCTCGCTCGATCCGTCTCGAATCCCCGCGTCTTCGCCGCGGTCACGAGCGAAGGCGTCTTTCGCTCGGTCGATGCGGCCGAGACGTTCTCCCGCATCTCGCCGCGGGAACATCCCTCCCTCCGGCTCGTGGGCTCGGTCGCGATCGACCCGCGGAACGAGAACAGCATCCTGGTCGGAACCGCGCGCCTGGCCTGGCGCACCGACAACGCAGGACGGAGCTGGCGGCCGATTCAACAGGGAATGATCAACGACTCGGACGTTATGACCCTGACCCTGGACCGGCGCGAACCCACGACGGTCTTCGCCACCGCGTGCACCGGCATCTGGAGGTCCAAGAACGCGGGCGTGTCGTGGACCAAGGTCCTGGGCATTCCTTCCGTGAGCCGGCGCACCCGCGCCTTCGCGCAGGATCTCAACCGGCCGGAGGTTTTTTACGCAGGGACCACCGACGGCATCTTCGTGAGCGAGGACGACGCGAAGACGTTTGTCCGCACCACAAATCCTGGACTGGTCGTGAACGCCCTGATCTCGCTCGGCGGCGGCCGCTTGATCGCCGGGGTCGAAGGCGAGGGCATGCTGGTCTCCGCGGACTTCGGCCGCACATGGCAGTCCTCGAACGATGGATTCCGGGAAAGGCTCGTACGTCAGATCCTCCCCGACGAGCCCCGCCGTCGCGTTCTCGCTCTCACCGGCGCCGACGGTCCCAGAAACAGCGCTCTCTTCGAGCTCGACCGCAACCTCGACCTCTGGCGGCGGGTCGAATTGCCCGAGGGCCGAGAGATCCGGACGCTCGGCCTCTATCAGGACGGCACGATGATCGTGGGCACCGACGACGGCGTGTTCCAGGGCACCGTGCAGGGACCGCCCTGGAGTCGCCGGCCGTTGTTGATCAGCGGCGCCGACCCGCACCCCCACGTGGAGGACCTTCACATCCGCGGTTCTCAGGTTTTCGTCGCAACCGACCACGGACTTTTTGCGAGCCGCGACCGCGGCCTCTCGTGGACGTTGTTGCGTTTCGGGGCGAGCCGGTCGGTTGTGACCCTCGCCATCGCCCCTTCGGGACGCGTTGTGGTGGCGACGCCTCTGGGCGTCTATGCCGCGGATGATGGCCTGACCTTCACTCGAATCGCGTCGGTGGGGATTCGCGGGCTGAAGCGGCTGGCCTTCGCAGCGGGCAGCGACACCCGCCTCTTCGCCGCCACCGCCGGTGGTCTTCTGATCAGTCCGGACGGGGGTCGTTCGTGGTTCGACAGCGACACGCCGCTTGGAAGGGTCACGGGCATGGCGATCCATGAGGACGGGAAGACCGTGTTCGCGGCGGACGCCGACATCAAGACCGTATTCGTCTCCCGCGACGGAGGCTTGAGCTACTGGCCACTCCAGGCCGCGGGCCTTCCCTCCCAGAGGACGTTTGCGCTCGCCATCGAGTCCCGTGCCGGCGGCGGGTTCTCCCTGATCGTGGCCGCTTCCGGCGGAGGCCTTCTCGAAGCCGCGATCGAGGAGACCCAAACGCCACACAAAACGCAGTAGCCTCTCCCGGCACTCGCCATGGAGCACCTTTTCTCCGCACTTCTCCTTCTCTCGTCGGTCCTGCCTCCGAGTTCCCCGCGCCAGACTGCGGAACGAGCGCCCACCGCGACCCCTCAGCCGAACGCTTCCGCCGATCTCGCGGGCTACATCGCGAGCCTCGAGGAACCGGGCCGCGCCGAGTGGCAGAAGCCCGACGAGGTGATCCGGGCCCTCAACCTCGCCCCTGGAGAAACGTTGTGCGACGTGGGTTCCGGCCCGGGCTACTTCGCGCTCCGCGCCGCGCGCCGGCTCGAAAAATCCGGCTGGGTCTACGCCGAGGACGTGGAGGCGTCCATGATCGACGCGCTTCGAGACCGCATCTCTCAGGCGCGACTGTCAAACGTCACGCCGATTCTCGGCTTGCCCGACGATCCGCTCCTCCCACGGGAAGCCTGCGATGTGATCCTGGTGGTGAACACGTATCACCTGTTTCCGAACGGGCCCGCGTTCCTCCGGCGTCTCGCCAAGTCGTTGAAGGCGGGCGGTCGTCTCGCCAACATCGACTTCCACAAGCGGGAAACCCCGCAAGGACCGATCCTCGCGAGGCGGGTGGCGCGCGAAGCGTTCCTCGCGGATTCCCAGCGCGCCGCGTTCAAGCTCGTGGGCGAAGAGAAGTTCCTGCCCTACCAGTACTTTCTGGTGTTGAAACCCGCTCGCTGACTACGGGAGGAAGTTCGAAAGCCACGGCAGCTTCGACAGGTCGGAATACAGAATGAACACCATGAGGGCCATGATCAGAACGAAGCCCGCGTTCATGAAGACGATCTTGGCTTTCTCCGGGAGTTCGCGGCGGATCACCATCTCCGCGAGCAGCACCGCGATGTGACCGCCGTCGAGCGGGGCCATGGGGAAGAGATTGAGCACGCCGACCGAAATCGACAACAAGGCGATGAGGAAGAGGATCGAAACGATGCCGGTCCGCGCCGCCTCGCCCGCGGCCTGAGCGATTCCGATGGGACCCGAGAGCGCCGACTTCGCGGCCACCCGGAAGGTCAGGAGCTGCTTCAAGAGGCCCACCATCTGAGCGGTCCGGTCCCAGGTCTCGCGGCCCGCTTCCTTCGCGGCGCGGACGAAGCCGAATTGCTTGATCACGAACTTCTCGGAAATGCCGACCCGGCCTTCCCGGGGCGCGATGTTGAGGGTCAGCCGCTCCGCTCCGCGGAGGAGTTCGAAACTGATCGGCTGATCTCCCGCCGCCCGGACTTTTTCGGGCACGTCGGCGAAAGAACGCAGCGGCGCGCCCGCGACGCGGAGCAAACCGTCGTCGACCTTGATGCCCGCGGCCTCGGCGGGCGATCCCGCGACCACCTGGCCGATGCGAACGAGGGGGAAGACGCCGATGTCGCCCATCTTTTCCTCGATCATCCGGGAATGTACGGTCACCGGAATCAGGCTCGAACCGCGGGTCACTTCCATCGCGATATCGCGATTCGGGCGCATCAGAATTCCGATCTGTACCTGCTCCCAGTCCGTCGCAGGCTCGCCATCGAACTTCGTGATGGTGTCGCCGGGGAGCAGGCCCACGGCCTCCGCGGGAGAACCCGGCTCGATCGCCCCGATCGTGGGCACGTCGTAGCGCACGCCCGGCACGCCCACGCCGAGCATGAAGATGATGGTGAAGGTCAAGACGGCGAGCACCGCGTTCATGGCCGGGCCGGCCACGTAGACGAGCAGCCGCTGCCACCTCGGGCGGGCCAGGAAATCGTTACCGTCGCCCCGCGGCGCGGTGTCCTCCGAGATGACATCGTCGGGTTCGCCTTCGAGCTTCACGTAGCCCCCGAGGGGGATCAGGGAGACCCGGTAGTCGGTGTCGCCCCGCTTGAAACCGAACAGCCGCTTCCCGAAGCCGAAGGAGAAGATGAAGACACGCATCCCGAAAGCCTTGGCCATGAGGAAATGGCCCGACTCATGGAAGAAGATGATGATGCCCAGGACAACGATGAGGGCGACGGTGGAGTTGGCGAAACTGCCGATGGCGTCCATCAAATGCGGGGGGTTCCAATCATGCTGGGAAAGATTCCGGAGTCTAGTTGGCGGATGGTCAAAGTCGTCAGTCCAACCCCTTGTAGAGTGGCCCCATGAGCGCCGTCGCCAACATCCTCGTGGCCCTTGTCGCGCTGCTCCATCTCTGGTTCCTCGTCCTCGAGATGTTTCTCTGGACGAAACCTCTCGGCCTCAAGACCTTTCGCAATACGCCCGAGAAAGCCCAGTCTTCGGCGACCCTCGCCGCCAACCAGGGGCTTTACAACGGCTTTCTCGCTGCCGGCCTGGTCTGGGGTCTCATCGCCGCTGATCCCGCCCTCGGGTTCGCGGTCAAGAACTTCTTCCTCGGCTGCGTGATCGTGGCCGGAGTTTTTGGCGCGGCCACCGTCTCCCGGCGAATCTTCGCGGTTCAGGCCGTCCCGGCGATCCTCGCCCTCGGCCTGCTCTGGGCCAGCCGATAGTTCAACCGCGCGACACGGCCCCGCAGGCCGATTTCGCCTGCTCGCGGGCCAGCCGATCGGCCTCGAGCACCGCGTCGAGGGTCGAAGCCTCTCGCGTCTCGTGACGGTTCAGCACCTCGCCCACAACCTCCGTGATTCCCGGGAACGGTATCTCGCCGTCGAGGAACGCCTGCACCGCCACCTCGTTCGCCGCATTCATGGCCGCGGGCGACGTTCCCCCGCGCCGCAGCGCCTCGTGCGCGAGGTGAAGACTCCGGAACCTCCCATGGTCGGGGGGCTCGAAGGTGAGCGACAACGCCGAGGCAAGGTCCATCGGCGTCAGCGGCGTGGCCCAGACCTCCGGATACGTCAGGGCGTATTGGATCGGGATCCTCATGTCCGTCCGCCCGAGTTGCGCGAGCAGGGTGCCGTCCTTGAATTCCACCATCGAGTGGACCACCGATTGAGGATGGACCACCACGTCGATCCGGTCCCCGGGTAAGCCGAAGAGCCAGTGCGCTTCGATGATTTCAAGGGCTTTGTTCATGAGGGTGGCGGAATCGATGGTGATCTTGCGGCCCATCCGCCACGTCGGATGGTTGAGCGCTTCCTCGATCGAGATCGCTCCAAACGTCTCCGCCGGCCGGTTTCGAAAAGGCCCGCCGGAAGCGGTGAGCCACAACTTCGAAACGCTCGAGGGATCGCGCCCCACGAGGCACTGGTGGAGCGCGCAGTGTTCGGAATCTATGGGCAGAAGCCGCGTTCCCCGGGCGCGCTGCTCCCGGGTCATGATCTCTCCGGCGATCACCAGCGTCTCCTTGTTGGCGAGGGCCACATCCTTGCCCGCCTGGATCGCGGCGAGGGTGGGCACCAGACCCACCGCCCCCACGGCCGCGGCCACCACCAGCTCGGCATCCCGAGCGGTCGCGACCGACGTCATGCCCGGAGTGCCGATGCCCGTCTCGATACCGGAAAGATCCACCAGGGAGGCGAGTGTCTTCATGGCCTCTTCCGTGGCCACGGACACGACACGGGGCCTGAACTTCGCGACCTGGGCCGCTAGTCCTTTTGCATCATTTCCGGCGGCGAGTCCGACCACCTGGAAGGAATCCGGAAATGCGTCGATGACCGCGAGAGTATTGGTCCCGATCGAACCGGTGGAGCCGAGGATGGAGATCGCCTTCATGAAGGATGTGAGGCGAACGTAGCACAGCGCGGCGGTCTTCTAAGCGATACTTGCCGCCTCATATGCCCCTTTGCATTGGTGTTCTCAAAGAAACGCCGGACGGTGAAAAGCGTGTCGCGCTCGTCCCCGCCGACCTCAAGGCCATAAAGGCCCTCGGCGCCGAAGTGTTGATCCAGGCCGGGGCGGGGATCGCATCCGCCTATCCAGACGCCTCCTACGTGGCGGCGGGCGCTGGTGTCGCGAACACGCGGGAGGAACTGCTTCGCTCGTCGCAGATCGTGCTTTTCGTATCGCCTCTGACCGGACTTGCCGGTCCGGGAAAGGCCGACCAGCTCTTCATCGGAATGGGTGAGGCGCTCTCAAAACCCGGTCCCCACGCGGCCCTCGCGAAGAGCGGGGCTTCCACCATGGCCCTCGAACTGCTGCCGCGTATCACCCGCGCCCAGTCGATGGACGTGTTGTCCTCGATGGCGACACTTCTGGGATACCGCGGTGTCCTGCTCGCCGCCGATGCTCTCCCCAGGGTCTTCCCCTTGATGATGACCGCTGCGGGCACACTCTCCCCCGCGCGCGTTCTGGTCATGGGCGTCGGCGTCGCCGGTCTTTCCGCGATCGCCACCGCGAAGCGCCTGGGCGCTTCCGTTCTCGCCTACGACGTGCGCGCGGCGGCTAAAGAACAGGTGGCGTCGCTCGGCGCCAAGTTCCTCGAGATCGAAGTCGATTCCAAGGAAGCCGAGGGCACGGGCGGCTATGCGAAAGCGGTGAGCGACGAGTTCCTCGCCCGACAGCGCGCGGCCATGCTCAAGGCGGTGGCGGACAGCGACGTGGTCATCACCACCGCCGGTGTGCCCGGCAAGAAGGCTCCCGTTCTCCTCACCCGCGAGATGGTCGAGGCGATGCGGCCAGGCTCGGTCGTGGTCGATCTCATGGCGGAAAACGGCGGCAACTGCGAACTCACGAAGGCGGGAGAGACCGTCACGGTCGGCGCGGTCACGGTCCTCGGGCCGAAGAACGTGGTCTCGAACCTCGGAGCGCACGCGAGCCAGATGTTCTCCCGCAACCTGCTCAACTTCCTGAAACTGATCGTCAAGAAAGGCGAGATGGTTCTGGATATGGAGGACGAAATCATCCGCGACGTCCTCGTGGCGCGCGGCGGCGAGATCGTCCAGCCCAAGGTCAAAGAGCAGATCCCAACCTAAGTCAGGAATCAGAAGAGAAAACATGGACCAGTTCGTCGCCGCTCTCACCATCTTCGTCCTCGCGGTCTTCGTCGGCTTCGAGGTGATCCGGAAGGTACCGCCTCCCCTTCACACGCCTCTGACCTCCGCGTCGAACGCGGTCTCGGGGATAACCGTGGTGGGTGCCTTGGCACTTGCCGGTCATGAGGGAACCCTCGTTCAGGTCCTGACCTTCCTCGCCATTGTCCTCGCCACCATCAACGTGGTGGGCGGGTACGGCGTCACCAACCGCATGCTCAAGATGTTCAAGAAGGGCTAGTCGACCATGAGCCTCGGCGCCGTCAATTTCGCCTACCTCCTTGCCGCGGTGTGCTTCATCGTGGCCTTCAAGATGATGTCTTCTCCGCGCTCCGCGGCCCGCGGAAACACGATCAGCAGCATGGGAATGCTGCTCGCGATCGTGATCACCGTCCTTCAGACAAAGAGCCTGAACGTCACACTGGTGGCGTCCGCCCTGATCGTCGGGACCGCCATCGGCGCGTGGCTGGCGAAGTCGACGCCGATGACCGGCATGCCCCAGATGGTGGCCCTGCTCAACGGCTTCGGCGGCGGCGCTTCGCTCCTCGTGGCCGGCACGTCCCTGCACGCAGGGGATGCGAGCGGCCTCCAGGCCCTCATCGCCACCGGACTCTCGGGAATCATCGGAGCGGTGACCTTCTGGGGAAGCCTCGTCGCCTTCGGGAAACTCGAGGAATGGAAGTTCCTCGACGGTCTCCGGCCGAAGGGCCACCAGGCGATTGTCGCCACGCTCTTCGCTGCCTCCATTCTCACCATGGTCCCGATGATCGTGTCGCCTCCCGGAGAGATGTGGTTCTGGATCGCGTGCGGGATTGCCTCGGTTCTCGGCATCCTGCTCGTGGTAGCGATCGGCGGCGCCGACATGCCCGTCGTGATCTGCCTCCTCAACTCCTACTCAGGTCTCGCCGCCGCGGCCACCGGCTTTGTGCTCGACAACTCGATGCTGATCATCGCGGGTTCGCTGGTGGGAGCTTCCGGCCTGATCCTCACCCAGATCATGTGCAAGGCCATGAACCGGTCGATGGCGAACGTGATCCTCGGCGCCATGGATGCCTCCACCGCTGCGAAAGCCGATGATGTCTACGGCGGCAAGGTGAAGTCTGCTTCCGCCGACGAGCTGGCCATGCTCCTCGCCGACGCCCAGACCATCGTCATCGTTCCGGGCTACGGCCTTGCGGTCTCCCAGGGTCAGCACGCGCTCAAGGATCTGGCTTCGAAGCTCACCGCTCGCGGCGCGAAGGTGACCTATGCGATCCATCCCGTGGCCGGCCGCATGCCCGGCCACATGAACGTGCTTCTCGCGGAGGCCGACATCCCCTACGACC
>CAYNHK010000113.1:0-15472 GCA_964396875.1 uncultured Acidobacteriota bacterium
GGGCGACGTGCCCGACTACCAGATGGCCGCGATGGCGATGGCCGTCTACTTCCGCGGCATGACCGATGTCGAGATGACCGATCTCACCCGCGCGATGCTGTATTCGGGCGAGGTCCTCGATCTCTCCGAACTCGACGGACCCAAGGTCGATAAACACTCGACGGGCGGCGTGGGCGACAAGACGAGCCTCATCCTCGCCCCGCTCGTGGCGGCCTGCGGAGCCTACGTGCCGATGATCTCGGGCCGGGCGCTCGCCCACTCGGGCGGCACCCTCGACAAACTCGAGTCGATTCCCGGCTTCCGCGTGGGCCTCTCGCTCGACGAGTTCCGCGCCACGTTGCGCAAACACCACGTCTCCTTCATCGGCCAGACGAAGGAGATCGCCCCGGCCGACAAGAAGCTCTACGCTCTGCGCGACGTCACCGCCACCGTGCCCTGCCTCCCCCTGATCACCGCCTCGATCATGGGCAAGAAGCTCTCCGAGGGCCTCGACGCCCTGATCCTCGACGTGAAGACGGGCGATGGCGCTTTCATGCAGCGCTACGAGGACTCGATCGCCCTCGCCGAACGCATGGTCGCGATCGGCAAGGGCATGGGCAAACGCGTGGCCGCGGTGATCACCGACATGAACGAGCCCACCGGCCTCATGATCGGCAACTCGCTCGAGATCGAGGAATCGATCCAGGCGCTCCGCGGCGGTGGCCCGAAGGATCTCGTCGACCTTTCCGTCGAACTCGCGGCCTGGATGCTGGTGCTGGCCGGGCTTCAGCCCGACCTCGGCGCGGGCCGGACGAAGATCCGAGAAAAACTCGCTTCGGGCGCGGGCCTCGAGATCTTTCAACGCGTCATCGAAGCCCAGGGCGGCGATCCGCGCGTGTGCGACGACCCGAGCCTTCTGCCTCACGCGGCGAAGCGGCGGGAGATCCGGGCGGAGGCGGGCGGCTACCTGTCCAAGGCCGCATGCCGCGCGATCGGCGAAGCGTCGATGTTGCTCGGCGCCGGCCGGGACACGGTGGCCGACGCGGTCGATCCCGGCGTGGGCATCGTCCTCGGGCGCAAGGTCGGCGATGCGGTCGACCGCGGCGACCTGCTGGCGACACTGCATTACAACGACGAATCGCGGCTCGATCGCGCCCTCTCCCGACTGAACGGCGCGTTCGCCGTCTCCAGCGATCCCGTGGCGCGGCCTCCTCTCGTCCTCAAGGTGATCGAGTAGCCGGTGATCGCGCGCCCTGGCCGCGGTTTCGGCATCGCGACCGCACTGGCAGCCCTGCTGCTCCTCACCGCGTGCGCGGCCACCCCGAAACATCCTGCCCCTCTCGCCTCCCGCCCCGCGCCAAAGATCGGGGCCACCGCCACGGGTACGGCTTCGTGGTACGGGCCTGGATTTCACGGCAAGCGCACCGCGTGCGGCGAGCGCTTCGATCAGGATGCCCTCACCGCCGCGCACGGCTCCTGGCCCTGCGGAACGAAGGTGCGAGTGACGCTCCTCTCCACGGGCAAGAGCGCACTGGTGGTGATCAACGATCTCTTTCCGAGGCACAAGGGCCGGCTGATCGACGTCTCCCGCGGCGCCGCCCGCGCGATCGGCCTCATCGGACCGGGGACAGGAAAGGTGAAAGTGGAGGTTGTGAAGCCATGACCGACGATCCCGAGCGGAAGAAGAGCATGCGCGAGCAGGTCGAGGAGTACAAACGAAAGCAGCGTGAGGCGGAGGGGAAGGCGCAGGACTTCACGGGCGAAGATTCGGACGACTCGGACCCGGCCTGGGATGCAAAGGAGTTCGAGGACCTCGAGGCGAAGGTGAGAGACGGGTTGGGGCGCGGCCCCAACGTCGGAAAGATCGTGGGCGGCATCTTCACCGTCGTTGGTCTGCTTCTCCTGGCCACGTCGGGGACCATCCTCTACTTCACTCAGGCGTCCATGGCCGCCGAAGTGGAAGTGCCAGGAGTTGTGATCCGAAATGAACTGCGTCACCACGAGAAGTCGTCGAACAGCTCGTCCTCGTCGCGCGGCAGCACGGACCTCTGGCACGCGGTGGTGGAGTTCAAGCTCGCGGACGGCACGCCGAAGACCGTGGAGATGAGCGCCGGCAACTGGCCCAAGGCCTTTGACGAGGGCGAGGCGGTCACCGTGCGCTACGACCCCACCAAACCGCTCAAGGCCCGCATCGCCGGCGATTTCGGCATGGACTACTTCCCCACGATCATCACCGGGTTCCTGGGCTTCGTCTTCTTCGTCGTGGGCGCCTCGGTCTGGCGCTTCCTCGGGAGGGCGTAGCCGCTACTTCTTCTGCGCGAAACTGAAACCGAAGCGGCCCTTGATGCAAAGATGGCCGCTGGTCACGTAGTGGTCGGCGGGTGACGTCACTTTCACAATCTCGTTGTCCTGGACGTGAAGCTCGAGATCGCAGCCGACCCCGCAGTACGGGCAGATCGTGGACGTGACCTTCTGCTTCGACTCTTCCCACTTGCCGTCTTTTCTCATCTGGTGTTCGCTGTTGAACATCAGCGCCCCGGTGGGACAGACGCCGATGCAGTTGCCGCAGTAGACGCAAGCTGAGTCGGTAAGCGGCACCGCGTACTCGGTGGAAATGCGCGCGTCGAAACCCCGCCCGGCCACCGCGATCGCGAAGGTGTGTTGCGCGTCCTCGCCGCAGGCCTCGACGCACTTGTAGCAGAGGATGCACTTGCTGTAATCGCGCATGTAGAGATCGTTGTCGATCTTCTCGGGTTGGGCCACGGTCAAGGGCGTAGAGACATCGGGGGCCTCGTGGTGACCGGGTTCTGTGTGGTCGCGGTCGTAACGCGACTCGGGCGCGGGTGCTGTGGCATCGGCCCCAAAACGCGCCGGGTCCGCCTCGTATTTCTCGATCCACTCGTGGGTCTTCGCGCTTGCGGTGGAGAGATCCACGGACGACGCCAGGAACTCGAGAACCAGCTTGCGCGAGTGACGGACCCGGGCGCTGTCCGTCTTCACCTTCATGCCCGGCTCGGCTTTGCGGGCGCAGGCGGGAACGAGGACGCGCGCGCCTTCGAGTTCGACCACGCAGACGCGACAGGCGTTCACCGGAGTGAGGTTCGTGGCGAAACAAAGGGTCGGCGTCTCGATCGCGGCCGATCGGCAGGCGTCCAGAATCGTCTGGCCTTCGCGGACCTTGACCGGGTGGCCGTCGATCTCGAGCGCGACCAGGCGCACCGGCGCCTCGATCGGGATGAAACCCTGGCTGCTCATCGCGCGTCTCCCTCGAACATCTTGAGCCGGGTCACCGCGGATTGAACCACCGATGCGGCGGTCTGGCCGAGGCCGCAGATCGACGCGTCCTTCATCACCTGGGCGATCTCCTCGAGAAGCTTGAGTTCGTCCGCCACCGTCCCGCGCGTGCGCCTGAGCGCGATGCGATGAAGGGCTTCTTCCTGGCGGACCGTGCCCACGCGACACGGCACGCACTGGCCGCACGATTCGTCGCGGAAGAACGCAGCGATGCGAAGCAGGGTGTCGACAAGATCGACGGTTTCGTCGAACACCGCGACCACCCCCGAGCCGAGAGTGACGCCGCGGTCGCGCGCTGCTTCGAAGGAGAGAGGCAGATCGATCTCGTGCGGACCGATGAAGCCGCCGGCCGCGCCGCCCAAAAGAATCGCCTTGATCTTCCGCCCCGGTCGCATCCCGCCCGCCATCTCCAGCAGCTTCGAGAGCGGCGTGCCGCATTCGACCTCGTAGGTGCCGGGCCTCTCGACGTGGCCGCTGACGCAAAAGAGACGCGTGCCGGTGGAGCCCGGCGTGCCCAGTGCACCGTAGGCCGCCGCCCCCATGGTGAGGATGAGATTCACGTTCACCAGGGTCTCGACGTTGTTGATGCCGGTCGGTTTCCCGAAAAGACCGTGGGTCACCGGGAAGGGCGGCTTGCTTCGCGGCTCGCCTCGCTTGCCTTCGAGCGAATTGAAGAGCGCGGTTTCCTCGCCGCAGATGTAGGCGCCCGCGCCGCAGCGAAGTTCGAGGTCGAATCGGAAGCCGCCGCCCATGACGTTGTCGCCGAGAAAGCCGCGCGCGCGCGCCTTCTGGATGGCGTTCTCGAGACGGAGCTTCGCGAGAGGATATTCGCCGCGCAGATAGATGAAGCCTCGCTCCGCGGCCATCGCGTATCCCGCGATGGTCATGGCCTCGACCAGGGCGAATGGGTCGCCCTCCATCACCACCCGGTCCTTGAACGTGCCGGGCTCGGATTCATCGGCATTGCAGACGACGTAGTGCGGGCGCGCGGGCTGCTGGGCCACCGCTTCCCATTTCACGCCGGTGGGAAACGCCGCGCCGCCGCGGCCGAGCAGCTTGGCGTCCTTTATTTCCCGAATGGTGAGAGCAGGGCCGATCTCGATCGCACGGCGCAGCGCCGCATATCCGCCCTGGGAGCGATAGCCGTCGAGCGAAGTGGGGTCGACGACGCCGACCCGCGCGAGCAAGCGGCGGCCCTCCACCGGCCCGACCGCGAGGATGGGGTCGAGGTCGAGCTTCTCGTCGGCGATGCTCGAACGAATCCATGCCGGCGTGGCAGGAGCGAGGGCTTCGTTTGGCCGGTACTTCCCCGCTTTCTGGACGAGGACCGCGGGCGCTCTCTCGCACAGGCCGAGGCACGGGCTCTTGATCCACATCAGCCCTTCGTTTTCTTCGTGAGCGGCCCCGATGCTCTCGCGGCACGCGACCGCCACCTCGGTGGCGCCGTTCACGCGACACACGACGTCGTCGCAGACGTGGATCACCGTGCGCGGGCGCTCCTCCACTGAGAAGAGGGCGTAGAAACTCGCCACACCGAAGACCTCGGCCGGCGGCACGCCCAGCCGACGGGCGATGTAGTTGAGGCCTCCCGGGCTGATCCAGCCCGCGCGGCTCTGGAGCGCGTGCAGGGCTGGCAGCAGGAGGCTGCGTCGCTCGACCGTGCCGCGGTTCTGACGCGCGACCCGCGCGGCGCCGGCCGCCTCGGGAGCGGCCGCCGGACCGAGGACCTGATCGACCGCTTCACGCTCGTCGTCGGTGGGAACGTCCGTAGTGAAGTGAAGATCCACGCGGTGACTCTACCTAGCCGCCGCGGGCTCGGCCAGCTTTTCGATCCGGACCGCCGCGGCCTTGAACTCGGCGGTGCCCGACCTGGGGTCGGTCGCGTCGATAGTGAGGCGGTTCGTTTCGACCTCCTCCGGGAAGTGAAAGGTCATGAAGACGAGACCCGAACGCAGGCCGGGATCAATCCGGACCCGGGCGATGACATCGCCCCGGCGGGAGACGACGCGCACGCGCTCGTCGGCGGCCACGCCAAGCGCCAACGCCTCGGCGGGCGAAATCTCGATCGCCTCACCGTCGCGAAGCGGCGAAGCGAACGCGCGGGTTTGAACGCCCGTGTTGTACGAATCGAGTTTGCGGCCCGTGGTGAGGCGCAGCGGAAACTCGGGCGTGATCTTGTCGACCGGCGGATCGTCGACCACCGGCGAGAAGGGCGCGAGGGTTCCGCGCGCTTCCGGATCCTTGTCCCACAGCCGCGCGTGCAGGAACTTCGTCCCCGGATGCGTTTCGTCGGGGCAGGGCCATTGCAGGCCGCCGAGCGCGTCGAGCCGCTCCCAGGACATGCCGCGGTGCATCGGCGAGAGAGAGCGCAGTTCGTCCCAGGCCTGCTTTGCGGTGAGCGCCGGCCAGGGAGCGCCGAGACGCCGCGCGAGTTCGGCGATGATCCAGATGTCGTCCTTCGCGTTTCCGGGCGGATCGAGAGCCTTGCGCACCCGCTGAACTCGCCGTTCGCTGTTGGTGACCGTGCCGTCGGTCTCGAACGCGGCCACCGACGCCGGGAACACCACGTGCGCGAGCTCCGCGGTCTTCGTCATGAAGATGTCCTGGACGATCAGCATGTCGCGGGTGGCGAGCAGGTGATTCGCGCGGGTCAGGTCGGCCTCGGACGAGGCCGGGTTCTCGCCGATCACGTACAGAGCGCGCAGGTCGCCGTGCTCCATCGAATCGAACATCTGAGTGAGATGCAGGCCGTACTTCGGAATGATGGGAACGCCCCAGGCCTTGCCGAACCGTTTGCGCGCGTCGGCGTCTTTCTCGATGTCCTGGAACCCGGGCAACTTGTTCGGGATCGCTCCCATGTCGCCGCCGCCCTGCACGTTGTTCTGGCCGCGCAAGGGATTGAGGCCGCTGCCGTATCGGCCGACGTGACCGGTGAGCAGGCCGAGATTGATGAGCGAGAGGACGTTGTCGACCGCGTTGTGATGCTCGGTGATGCCGAGCGTCCAGCACAGGATCGCCCGATCGGCGCGCGCGTACAGGTGAGCCAATTCGCGGATCGCGGCCGCGGGCACGCCCGTGACCTTCTCCCCGCGTTCGAGCGTCCAGTCCATCACGCAGGCCTGGTAGGAGGCGAAACCGGAGGTGCCGTTCTCGATGAAGGCGCGGTTGTGGATCCCGCTCACGATGATCTCGCGCGCGATGGTGTGCGAGAGCGCGATGTCGCTGCCGACGTTCAGCCCCAGCCAGAGGTCCCCGAACTGGGCGGACGAAGTCTTGCGGGGATCGACGACGACGAGCTTCGCCCCGTTCCGGATTCCCTTCAGGACATGGTGGAAGAAGATGGGGTGCGCGTCACGCGCGTTCGAGCCCCACAAGACAATGAGATCCGTATGCTCGACTTCCTCGTACGAGCTCGTTCCCCCGCCTGCTCCGAATACCGTCGCCAGACCGACGACGCTTGGGGCGTGTCAGGTTCTGTTGCAGCTGTCGATGTTGTTGCTCTTGAGCACCTGGCGGATGAACTTCTGGGCGACGAAGTTCATCTCGTTGGTGGCCTTCGAGCAACTGAAGATGCCGACGCCGGCCGCGCCCTTCGCGTCGGTCGCGGCTTTGAGCCCCGCAGCCGCCCGGTCGAGGGCCTCGTCCCAGGTCGCGATCCGAAGCGCGCCGTTTTCGCGAACCATGGGCTCGGTGAGCCGAGGCAGTCCGTTGTGCATTCGCTTTCCTCCTTTGAGAGGGTTTCTTGTAGGCAGGCGAATCATACGGCGGCTCCGGCTCGGGGGCTCGCAGGCTCGCGAACCTTGAATCCCGAACCGGTCGCTGAGCCGAGGCTGAACGCGACCCGGTCGAAGCGACCCCGCGACGACTGTGCACGTAGGTCCCGTTCGCCGGTTCGTGAACGTCGCCGCACCGCGACGTTCGTCCGCGTGAGCGTCACCTCGTTCGCAGGTCGTGAACCGTCGCCATCCCCGGAGGTCCTTCCCCCGACGGCCGACTCAGACCTTCGACGGACAGATCGTCGCCTTCGCGAGGACAGAAGTAAAGGGTGCTCCGCTTCGCTCCGCACTTTTCCTTCGGAAAAGGTTCCCCCTTGACTTCAGCCCTCGCTCCAGCGGTTCGGGATGCGTCGAAGGCCAATCCCGGCCTTCATCTCGAAAGGACCTACGTCGATGCTCTCCACTCCCACTCCTTCCCTCCACCGATTCGACGCGTACCGCCTCGCCGTCGAGTTCCGGCGCATCGTTGTTCGATGGCTTCCGCTACGTCGTTCTGAACTCTCCGATCAACTCGAGCGCGCGTCCATCTCGGTGCCGTTGAATGTCGCTGAAGGGGCGGGACGCTCGACTCCGCGCGAGCGCGCCCGCCACTACACGATCGCGCGCGGGTCTGCTGTCGAGTGCCTCGCCTGCCTCGACCTCCTCGAACTCGAAGTCGCGGCTCCCGAGACTGCGGAAGCTCGTGCCATCGTCCTACGACTCCTCAACGTGCTGACGGCGGTCATCCGCTGCCCGATTTGACGTACCGGCGCAAGACGCGCTGTAATCCGCGAGTGGTAAGGACACCGGGCATCGATTCAGTTCGCCCTCGGCCAGAGCGCGGTCGCGGCACGTTTCGCTTGTGGCTGGCGCTGTCGCTCTTACTTCCGGCCGTTGGGGGAGCGGTTGAGCTCCGTCCAACCCTCTCGACGGGCTATGGCGACATCGTGGGAGCGCATGCCTCGCTCAGCGCGGCTCTTCGCGTTCAGATCGCCAGCGCCTTCTTCGTCCAGGCGGAGTATCTCGCTCTACAGGGCGACGGCCATACGGACCGGGGCCCGACCCTGTTGGCGGGGTTCTCCACTCCGAACAATGACCGTTTTCGCCCCTTCCTGGGCCTCGGTGGCGGACCGGTGAAAGGTTACGGCGGCGATGACGGCATGTTCTATCTGGCGGTCGGGGCTACCCAGCCGGTCGGACAGAGCCGGCGCGCATTCGTTCAAGCCGAGTTCCGGATCGGCTTGTTGGGCGAGAGCGCCTATCGACAGTTCACCATCGGCCTTGGCATGTCGAGGTGACTGAGTCCGTCGTCACCGTCAACCATCTCACGCGCCGGTTCGGCGCAAAGGCGGCGCTCGACTCGGTCAGTCTCGAACTGACGCGCGGTATCGTCCACGGGCTCGTCGGGGTGAACGGCGCGGGCAAGACGACGTTCATCCGACACCTGCTGGGTCTGCTGAAGGCGGAGAGCGGTTCGGTCCGCGTGTTCGGCCTCGATCCGGTCGAGGATCCGGTGGGCGTCTTGTCGCGGATCGGCTACCTTTCCGAGGAGAACGATCTTCCCGGGTGGATGAGCGTGGAGGAGCTGATCCGCTACTCGCGGGCCTTCTATCCGAAGTGGGACGATGCTTATGCCGAGGAGTTGAGGCGGGCCTTCGCTCTCGACCCGGTGGCCAAAATCAAGACGCTTTCGAAAGGACAGAAGGCGCGGGCGGGTCTTCTGATCGCGTTGGCCTATCGCCCCGAACTGCTGGTGCTCGACGAGCCTTCCTCCGGCCTCGACCCCATCGTTCGCCGCGACATCCTCGGTGCGGTGATCCGTACCGTCGCCGACGAGGGCCGCACCGTGCTCTTTTCCTCGCACCTGCTGGACGAGGTCGAACAGGTGGCCGATCACGTGACGATGATCAGTCACGGAAAGATCTTGTTGAGCGCGCCGATCGAGACGATCCGGGAGTTGCATCGGATCGAGGGACGCACGCGCTCTCTGGACGAGATCTTCGTCGCCCGCGTAGGGGCGGACGCGAGCGCGGGGTCCGCCCCGGAAAAGTAGTGCGCTCCCCTGCATCCGCCATCGCCTGGGAGTTTCGCCAGCGCCATCGCCTCGCCCTGATCGCGCTTGGCGCCTACGTTCTCGCTTTCGCGGCGATCCGTCTGGTGACGGTGGGGCCGGGGACGCCGATCGACCTGGGCGACTCGCACGCCCTGGCCGCCGTGGTGGTGGTGCCCCTCTCGACCATGTTCATGTACTTCCTGGGAGTGTTCAGCTTCGGCTTCGACGGGGATCTCACGGGACGAATGTCGATGTATCCGGGCCGACTGTTCACCCTGCCCGTGACCACCAAAGCCCTTGCCGGCTGGCCGATGCTCTACGGCGGCCTGGCGGTTACGACGCTGCTGCTCGGTGCGGCATCCCTCATCCATCTGGAGATCGCGGGAGACCTGGTGCAATTCACGCTCCGGCCGTGGGGACAGCACGTTCCCCTGGTATGGCCGGCCGTGCTCGGCGTTGTGTTCCTGGCCTGGACCCAGGTTCTGACGTGGATGCCCTATCCCCTGCCCGGTCTGCGTGTGATCGTCACTGTGGCCTGGCTGATGGTCCTGGACGCTGCGGTCATGGTCGCGATTCAGTTCAACGTGCGCGAGTCGGTGCTCGTGGGATTCCTGGCGCCACAGATCCCCATCGCCTACCTCGCCGCCTGCCTTGCCGTTTCGCGGGCTCGCCGCGGCTACGTGCCCGATTGGCGCGGGAGGTTTACCCGGGTCGGAAACGCGGCGGAAGTTTCCGGGCGGCAACGGAGCCCCTTCGCGTCGGCCGGGGCGGCGCAAATGTGGTTCGAGTTTCGCCGGCACGGCCGATCGCTGCCGATGTGGGTGTCTATCCTTCTCCCCTTCGAACTCGGCATGCTGCTCCTCGCCCGTGACGAGCCCGACGTGCTCGTCTTCTTCACCCTGGTCGCGGTCGCCCTCACGCCCCCCTGCATGGCCGGTTTCGTCGCCGCCTCCGCCGGCGGCCGCGATGGGTACGGCCTCACCCCTTTTCTGGCCACGCGTCCTCTGACGAGTGGGGCACTCGCCGCCGCCGCCTTGAAAGCGGCGATGTGGAGCACTCTCGCCACATGGGGGCTTGTCCTGATTGCGATTCCGCTCGCGCTGACGTGGACGGGAACTCTCGCTGTGGTGATCGACTGGGGAATCTGGATGACCGGGTTCTTCGGGCCGGCTCGCGCCGCCGTCGTGTCGGTCCTGATCCTCGCGGGACTGATGGGCTGGACCTGGAGACGGCTCGTGCAGCGAATCTGCATCGGCCTCACCGGACGCGAGGGACTGATCAAAGGGACCTCCCTGCTGTCTCTGTCGTTTCTCATCGTTGTCGTGCCTTTTCTTCAATGGCTGCACGACGACGCCGGCGCCCGGAACTCGTTCCTGAATGCCCTCCCCGCGATCCTCGCGGTGCTGGTCTGCGTGAAGGTATCCGCCGCGGCCTGGATCGCTTCGCGCCTGCATGACGAAGACCTGATCGGCGACCGCGCCCTCGTAACCGGGGCGGCGACCTGGCTCGCCGCCGTGCTCGCCCTCCAGGGCCTGCTCGTGTGGTTGTTCGACACACCGCACGTCGCCAGTTACTTTCTCTTGCTCATCGCGATCCTTCAGGTTCCTCTGGCGCGGCTCTCGGCGGCGCCGCTGGCTCTCGCCTGGAATCGGCATCGATGACGACGAAGCCCCGAGCCGGGAGGAGGATGGTCATAGCCGCCGTCTTCGCTCTCCTCGGCGCGCCGGTGGGGCTGGCCCTTGTGGAGGCCGTGTCCTTCAATGTGGCGAATCGCAACAACGGGGCGCTCGTCTCCTCGGGCGAGACGCGCGAGTACCTGCTTTTTGTCCCGAGGAGCCACGACCCCACAAAGCCAACACCGCTCGTCATCAGCATGCACGGCGCGGCGATGTGGCCGGCCGCTCAGATGGAGGTAAGCCAATGGAACCGGGTGGCGAATCGTCATGGCTTCATCGTCGTCTACCCGTCCGGAACCGGGCTCGCCCGGCACAAGGCCTGGCGCGCGGGGGATGACTCCAGCTTGCGGGACGTCAAGTTCATCTCCGACCTCATCTCCAGGCTCAGCGCCGACTTCAACATCGATGCAGAGAGGATCTATGCCGACGGCCTGTCAAACGGCGCGGGAATGGCTTTCCGGGTCTCCTGCGAACTGTCCGATCGGATCGCCGCCATAGGGATGGTGGCGTCCGCGGTGTTTCTCGCGTGGGAGCACTGCCCCGCCGCTCGACCCGTGCCGACGATTGTCGTCCACGGAACGGCCGACGGTTTTGCCCGGTACCACGGGGGGGAATCGTGGGTCGCCCGCGACCGGCGGTTTCCCGATATCCCGTTGTGGACCGCCGCCAGAGCGCAGCGCAATGGATGCCGGCCCACACCAGCCGACACCGTGGTGGCGAAGGACGTCACTCGGACCGTGTACTCAGGCTGCGCCGACAACGCTGCGGTGGAGTTCTACACGATCCATGAAGGAGGCCATACCTGGCCCGGTGGCGGCAAAATGGCCGAGTGGTTTGTCGGGCGCACCACCGCCAGCATCGACGCGTCGACTCAGATGTGGAGCTTCTTCAGCGCACACCCTCTCCCGGCCCGCACGGCGAAGTGAGGCAAAAGGCCGGCAAGTTGTAGAAACCGCCGTTACGGACAAACCTTCGCGAGCAGCTTGACCTTGTCCACCTTGATCCGGCGGACGGGCAGAGCCGTGGTTTCGTCGGTCTTCGTCAGCGAGTCGGGGCCGGTGACCACGGGCTGATCCGTCTGGGCCTTCGAGTCCTTGTTGCGGGCCTCGATCTCGACCCTGTTGTCCGGGCCGTCCTTGCCCGGGTCCTGCTTCACCCGGATGGTTCCCGCGCTCACGTCCGTGATCTTGCCCGTGACCTGGACCTTGTGGCCAAGGTGCCCGCGCATCTTCTTGACCGAGTCGGCGCTGAGCCAGTAGATAACGCCGGGAGCGCCCCCCGCGAGGCCGCTCATGCCTTCAAGCGTCGCGTTGCCCTCGGTGGAGCGGGGGCCCGAGATCTCCTCAACATGGGTGAGCACAAACGAGCTCTCCTTGTCGGTGATGACGCATCCCGTGATGGTCATCATCGATCCGACGACTGAGTTTTGGGCCTCCTGGGCCGATGCGACGCCGGTCAAGCCAAGGCTCAACGCGAGGCCGCTCAAAAGAACTTTCTTCATGGTTTTCTCCCTCTTTGGACCGATCGAGATGACACGGTCAGGGGGCCGGCCGGAGCCTTCCCGAGGAGTTGATAAGCAAGCGGTGGGCCAGGTGGCTAGGCCGGGCCCCAGATCCTCATTCGTCCGTCCGAAAGAGCTACGGCGAGCTGTTCCCCGTTGCCAAACACCGCGACCCCGGTGAAGGCTTCGTCCGCTCCCCCATAAAGGCTCGCCAGCGCGGTCTGCGAGTCGAGGTCGAAGATCTGGACCACGTTCTCGAGACCCACAGCCGCGAGGCAGCGCGACTCGGGAAGAAACGCCGCCGCGGTCAGGGGCTTGCGGAAGGGACCCAGGGCCTGGGGCGGTGAGGCAGTTTCGAGGTCGAAGACTCTCAGCATGCGATCCTGACTTCCAGCGATCATCAGCCGGCCCGCGGGATCGACGCGAAGGAGCGTCACGGGGGCCTCGGGTCCGCGCAAAGTGGCGATGAGGCGGGTAGTCGCGGAGTCCACCACGCGCAGCGTGCGGTTGGTGTGGGCGGTGACGAGCCGCCTGCCACCGGCGGAGTGCGCGAGGGCGGTGATCGCGGAGGGCTGCCGATACAGCTCGCGGCGGGACTCGCCGGCCCCGAATCCCAGCGTCTCCCAGAGCTTGAGGTTTGTGTCGGTGCCGCCCGACACCAGCGTCTTTCCATCGGGCGAGAAGGCGAGAGACGACACCATCTCCTCGTGCCGGAGCTTGAGGGGCAGTTCGAGACCTCGAGAAAGGTCGAACACGTGGATGGCCCCATCCACATGGCCCGAGGCAAGGAGCCTTCCATCCGGAGAAAAGGCGAGGCAGACCGGCCGCGCGTCGTGGCCCGCGCGTTGATGCATCACGGTGCGCAGGGCGGCGAGTTTTCTTCGGGCGGCCAGATCCCACAACCGCACCGCTCCGTCGGTCCCGGCCAGGGCGAGGACTTCGCGGGTCGGCGAGAAGGCCACGGTCTGGGTGGCGGGCGGTTCGCCGAACGTTCCGAGGTCGCGGTATGCGGCGCCACCCTGCGCACGCAGGCGCTCGGTCACGGAGGCACGAGGAATGGGAGGCGGGGGGCCGCCACGGAGCCGCGCTTCGATTCCCTCGAGGAGCACCACGACCTCCCGTCCCGAGGGCTCCACCGCCTGGGCGCGGCGTGCCGCCTCGAGCGCACGTTCGAGGTCGTGCGCAGCGAGACGGCGGTTCGCTTCCTCGAGATTCTCCTGATACGACTTCCGGCGCGATTCTTCCGAGAGGGGCGACTCAACGGGCGCCCGCAGGCCGGCCACCTTCCGGAGATCCGCAGCCATGTGGGCGAGGTCGGGGTAGCGATCGGCCGGGACCTTGGCGAGCGCGCGCGCGACGACCTGCGGGAGACCCGCGGGCAGGCTGGCGGCAATATCGCCGAGCGCGGGCAGGGGATCATTCACGATCTGGAGCGCCAGGGTCGTGAAGTTCGGCGAGACGAATGGGCGGCGACCGGCCAGCCATTCATAGAGCAAGACGCCGACCGCCCATTGATCGGCCCGGTGATCGACGCGTCCCGACGTCAGGGCCTCGGGGGACACATAGCTCGGTGTGCCAAGGACCAGACCGGTCTGGGTCATGTGCGCGTCGCCCAGACGTGCGATCCCGAAGTCCAGGATTTTCACCCCGCCTTCGGGAAGGATGCGGATGTTGGCGGGCTTGATATCCCGATGGATCACCCCGCGTTTGTGGGCGTAGTCGAGGCCGCGGCAGACTTCGACGACGATCCTGACCTTGTCTTCAACACTGCGAGGGAATTGAAGGACCCGGGCCAGATCCTGCCCCTCGAGCAGTTCCATTGCGATGTAGAGCGTGCCCTCGAAGTCCCCCGCCTCGTAGACGGTGACGATGTTCGGGTGCTGAAGCCGCGCCGCGGCGCGAGCTTCCCGAAAGAAACGCTCCTTCGCCTCCTCGCTGTCGATGGCCTCACGGACAATCGTTTTGAGGGCTACCAGGCGGTCGAGGCCGGGATCGCGGGCCTTGTAGACCGTCCCCATTCCGCCCTGACCGAGGCGGTCGATGATCTCGAACTTGCCGATTGTCCGCGGCGGGGAGGGGGATGGGTCCAAGCACGGATCATAGACGCGACCCGCACGGCTTTCCGGGAAGCCGCTACTCGGCCCGCAGCGCCACCATCGGCCGCACCTGGGTGGCGCGCCTCGCCGGCACGAACACCGAGAACAGCGAGATCAGGGTCACGAGGCCGAAGACCGCGATGTAAGTCACGGGATCGAGAGCGCTCACCCCGAACAGCATGCTCGCGATGCCGTCGCGGCCGAACGTGGCGATGGCGAGAGCGATGGCGAGGCCGATCGACAGGCCAAGCGCGATCTGACGCGCGCCCTGACGGAGGACCATCGAGAGAATTTTCGGCGCCGCGGCGCCGAGCGCCATGCGTACGCCGAACTCCACGGTTCGCTGGCTGACCGAAAACGACATGACACCGTAGATGCCGACCGCGGCGAGGAGGATCGCCACTACGCCCAGGGCGGAGAAAAGCGTCGCCACGATCCGGTTCACCGCCACCGCACCATCGAGATGGAACTTGGGAGTGGCCGCGAAGTAGAGGGGCAGGTTCGGATCGACGTTTCGCACCTCGCGTCGCAGGTCGGGCAGGATCGCGTCGGCGCTCTGGCCGCCGCGGGGCTTCACGATCACGGTCGCGAACTGGTTCGCGATGGGCTCGGGGGCCGCAGGACCGAAGGCCAACGAGTAGAAGGGCACGTAGAAGCCGCTCTCTTCGACGTTGCGGTTGTTGAAGGGGCCCGACATGCGCACACTGCTGACCACACCCACGATCGTCCGCCACGGGCCGAACTGGTTGCTGCCATCGCCGGTTCGGAAGCGGCGGCCGATAGCGCTCTCCGTGCCGAAGTGCTTTTGCGCGAAGTCCGAATTGACGATCGCCACCGGCTGTTTCGTGTCGAGATCGTCGTCCGCGAAGTCACGTCCGGCCAGCACCTTCTGGCCCATCACGTCAAAGAAGCCGGGTGAGATCTGCTCGAAGTTGACGTTTGGATGATCTCCCTTGGCGGCGTAGGTCTTTCCTTCGATCTCGATGGGCCCGTTGCCGGAGAACACCATCTGGAAACGGCTCGTGAGGGCGACGCTCTCGAACTGCGCGGACGAGCGGAGCGACGTGAGCAGCCGGTCGTAGAACAGTTTGCGGGCGGCCGATGTCGGATAGTCGCCG
>CAYNHK010000114.1:0-15275 GCA_964396875.1 uncultured Acidobacteriota bacterium
GCCAGCAGCGCCGGCACCGCGTCCGTGAGCTCCAGCACGCGAACGAGGTCGGCCATGCTGTTCTCAAGGGTCAAGGCGACAGTGGTGGCCGAATCCGCGCGGATCAGAAGGCCAGCGCCCTTGCCGGAGCCGACCCGAAGCTCGGCGGACAGGGTCACTCGACGGCCGCGGAACTCGTTCGCGGGGAGCGAGGCCATGACCGAGCCGCTGGTACGAAGCGCGTTTGAAGACGATCGCAGCGCGATCACCGCACCCTTGGAATCGCTGGCGCTCCCCGTCGCCTCCATCGTGAACTCATTTGGCGCTCCTTTTAGTCTCCATTCGCCCGGCTGAACCCGCGGAGCCGCGATGCCCTGACCAAGCAGGACAATCGTCAGATAGGTGGAGGCGATCACGAGCAGATCATAGGGCGAGCCTCGGCGGGGCAGGTCGATGCGGGCGCGGATCGTTCCGGCGGTCAGACGTTCCCGTTCATCGGCCTGCCGTGGATGCCCTTGCCTGCGGCCGAGGTGTGGCGACTTGTGGTGTATAGATTAGGATACAGTGGCCCGCTGCGACTGGCGCGGCGTCTGGGAGGGTAGCCATGGCACGTACCAAGCTGAAGAAGTGGGACAGTGCCGCGCATCTCAGGAGCGAGGAGGACGTGGCCCTGTACCTCGAAGCCTGTCTCGAAGAGGCGGGTGACGACGCCGCGTTTGTTGCGAAGGCGCTGGGTACGATCGCGCGGGCAAAGGGAATGAGTCAGCTTGCTCGCGACACCGGCCTGGGCCGAGAAAGTCTCTACAAGGCCCTGTCGGGTGAGGGCAACCCCAGTTTTGCCACGATCCTGAAGGTAACGCACGCTCTGGGAATCAAGCTGCACGCGGCTCCGCTCAATCCCTAGTTGGTGGTGTTCAGCCAAGGCAGGGGATAGACGTCCAACCGTTCGAGCCGAACCAAATCAATCTCCGCTAGGCTCTCAGCCGCTTGGGGGGATGCCCGATGTCGAGTGTAGCTATCGTAGGACTCCTGCCGTTGATGCTGGGGGGCGTACTGCCCAGCATCAACGAGCTTGGCGTCGAATTCGACAACGTTCGGCCCAACTTCAGCGAGCGGTCGGCCGCCACAGGGCCCATTGGAATGCCTTCCATCGACGCTTCGGCCGGGGAGGCCGCTGCCGACGAGTCCGTGCTGCCCGAGCTGGCCGCGGAGGCGCTGGCCCTCATCACCGAATCGCTATACCCGGAGCCCAGGTATGCCGAGCTACTCCGCGCGGCAGTTCAGAGTATTGGCGGCGCCCTGCCGACGCCGGCGACAACGCAGCCCGATTTCCTGAAGCTCGTCGATAAGGCGGCGCGGGAGAAAGGTTACCTACGGAGATCGGAGCTTGCCACGAAGGTCATGCGTCAGATCCTGGCGTCAGCCAGCGAACCGGACGCGCGAAAGGCAGTCAACGCCGGCCTACATCACGTGCTCGCGACGTTTGATCGCGAAGGTACGTTTTTTCCGCGCGAGTCGCTCGCAGACTTTGCACGGACCGCCGAGACAGGCGTGGGCCCCTCGGTCTTTCGACAGGACGCGGAGTACGTCGTCTTTCCCGGGGCCGATACACCAGCCGAGCGCGCCGGCATCGAGGCGCTGGACGTGGTCCTCAAGATCGACAACACCTCGGCCCAGGATCTGGAGATCGGCGAGATCCAGCGCCGCTTGAGGGGCGAACCCGGTACAGAGGTTCGCATGACGCTACGCCGCGGCGGCGCTGACCCGTTCGAGGTGGTCCTGAAGCGTCAAGCTGCGCCGCTCCCGATATCCGCCCTGCACGGAGTCGGAAACGGTGTCTACTACCTGCGGCTCACCGAGTTCAGCGAGAACGCTGCGTATGCCCTCGCAAACGCCCTTTCGCTGGCGGGGCAACACGGGATGCGCGGGCTGGTGCTGGATCTTCGCAATAACGGTGGCGGCCTCCTCCACCAGGTCGTGCGGGTGGCGAGTCAGTTTCTCCCCAAGGGGACTCCTCTCTTCTCAAGCGTGGGGCGATACAAGCGCGACACAAGTCGGTGGGTCTCGGACTCCGAGACACCATTCGCCTTGCCCGTAGCGGTTCTCGTGAACAAGGGAACGTCGCGGGGAGCCGAGTTCGTAGCACTTGCGCTGCAGGCGGCGAGACGCGCAACCATCGTCGGGCTGCCGACGGGGGGCAAGTGGACGATACAAACGATATGGCCGCTGCGTAGTGGCGACGCGCTGTCGGTAACTACGGCGCGCCTCGTGAACGCCAAGGGTCAGCCCCTACTCGACAACGGACTCGCCCCGGACGTAGTCGTCGATCTCCCACGTTCAGGGCCACCGGCGCCCGTGACTCTCGGTGATCCGAGCTCAGACCTCCAGCTCCAGCGTGCTCTCGAAGCAGTCACGCGTTCGCTCGACCCGGCTAGATCGGGTCCCCCAAACCGTTGATCATCAGCGCCATTTGGCGCTCCAGAAGGGCTGCAAGGGTCTCGCCTTTGAACTCATTGCGACTTATCAGCTTCAGCTCCGCGAGTGCCGGCTCCATATCGTCCTGGTCGAGCAGCAGAGTTCCAAAGCGGCCCGAGCGGTCGTAGAAGAAGTAGTCGTGCTCGTTGTCATTCAGATAACGAAGGCCGAAGACCACGGTGGAGGCATTGAGCGCCGCAAGCTCACTCGGCGTCAGCCCGGCTGAAAGCTCGGGTCGCCCTCCCCAATACGCGTCGATGAACACGGGGAGCCCGTTGCTCATGGTCAGGAGTTCGTCCGACCCCGCCAGTTGAATCGTTTGCCAGGAGTCGGCGAATCCCACGCTTTGAAAAGGACCCTGCTTGAGTAGAAGGTCGCGGAGCGCCATCGGCACGGGAAAGCCGGATCGCGACTCGAGCGTCCTCAACTGCTCCTCGGTCGCCCGCTCACGCCACTCGAGTCGATGCCACTCCTGCTCCTCATCAAACTCCGGCGGCAGCGAGGCAAGGCGCCGGTTGAACTCAGTCACCCAATCGGTCATCGGTGTGCAGGACCCTCCGTGGTCATTAGCAGGCCGAGTCTAAGATCGAGACTGCTCGAGTTCCGCGACGGTCCGGGCGGCGGATGGGACCCGAAACGTCTGTCCCTCCGCCTAGCCTCGCCCCACTCCCAGAGAACTCGAGGTGGTGCGTGACAAAGACGTCAGTTTCCAGCCTGCCGGTCGACTACGCCGACTGGCTGCAGAGCCTGAAGCAACGGATCCAGGGTGCCCGTCAGCGAGCTGCGTTGGCCGCAAACGAGGTGCAGATTCGCCTCTATCACGACATCGGGCGCGAAATCCTTGATCGTCAACGCCGTCATCGATGGGGGTCCAAAGTCATCGAGCGCCTGGCCGCCGACTTGCGTGAGGCGTTTCCGGACATGAAGGGGTTCTCGTCTCGCAACCTCAATTACATGAGGCTCTTCGCGCGGGAATGCCCCGACCTTCAATTTGTGCAGCAGTCTGCTGCACAATTGCCCTGGTTCCACATCGTCACGCTCCTTACGAGCCTCTCAGACCGCGCGGTCCGCGGTTGGTACGCCAGGGAGGCCATCCACCGCTCATGGCCTCGCGGAACCTTGGTTCTTCACATCAAGAATCAACTCCATCTGAGGCAAGGAGCTGCGATTACTAATTTCGAGGAACGCCTGGGCGCCCCGCATGCAGGACTCGCGAGTCAAGTGCTGAAGGATCCATACCACTTCGACTTCCTCGGCCTCAGCGACGAGGCTCACGAGCGCGACATCGAGAACGCGCTCATCCGCCACATAACCCGTTTCTTGATGGAGCTTGGCGCCGGTTTCGCGTTCGTCGGCCGTCAGTTCCGTCTCGAAGTCGCCGGAGACGAGTTCTTCATCGATCTGCTCTTTTACCACACGCGTTTGAAGTGCTACGTCGTGGTGGAGCTGAAGGCGCACGCCTTCAAACCTGAGCATGCGGGTCAACTCAACTTCTACCTCAGCACGATCGACGCACAGGTCAAGGCGCCAGACGATCGTCCGAGCATTGGACTGCTTCTCTGCCGCACTCAGAACCGTCTCGTCGCGGAATACGCGCTCTCGGGAATCGACAAACCGATCGGCGTCGCCGAGTATCAGCTGGTCCGCGCGCTCCCGGAACCACTCGACACCAGCCTGCCAAGCATTGAGGAGCTGGAGACCGAGCTGTCGCGTGATCTTGGGCGATAACGGAGCTCCGGTCTCGCTGTAGGCTGCCCTCACATGCGCGGGATCCCCTCGCCGGACCTCTCCAGCCCGGCGTTCAAGGCGAACCCGTATCCTTTCTAGGCGCTCCTGCGCGCTGAAGCCCCGGTCCATCGCGTTCGTCTGGCCCTCTGGCTCCGCGTGTGGCTGGTCACGCGCTACGACGATGTCCTCTTCGTTATCAAGGACGGCCCGTTCTCGAACGAGTTCGCCAAGCACAGAATGCGTTGGCTGCCGCGCCGTCTGGAGCCGCTGACCCGTCACCTGCTGAGCACGGATCCGCCCGACCATCGTCGTCTGCGGACGCTGGTCAGCAAAGCTTTCACGCCGCGAGCCGTCGAGCGGCTGGGCGTTCGCATGCAGACGATTTGCGACGAGCTGCTCGATGCCGCGGAGCGCACGGGACGCCTGGAGCTCGTTCAGGACTACGCGCTGCGTCTGCCGCTCACCATAATTGCCGAGATGCTCGGGATCCCCCCAGAGGAGCGCGAACGCTTTCGGGGCTGGACGGACGCCGTCACACGGGGCGGCTCCGGCTCCGTCCTGCACTTCCTCCTGGGCGTGCCCGCACTGCTCGAGTCCTCGGCGTATCTGCGTGACTTGATCGCGCGAAGGCGGTCCGACCCCAGAGACGACATCCTGACCGCGCTGCTCCAGGCCGAGGAAGAGGGCGACAAACTGACTGAGGACGAGGTGATCGGGATGCTGGCGCTTCTCATCCTCGCCGGTTACGAAACGACGATGGGCCTCGTCTCCGCCGGCACACTCACCCTGCTTCAACACCCCGAGCAACTGCGGCGCTTCACCAGCGAGCCCGATCTCGTCGAGCCGGCGATCGAGGAGCTTCTGCGCTACACGAGCCCGCTGGAGTTCGGTACGTTTCGCGTGGCGCGGGAAGACGTCGAGATCGCCGGCGTCACGATCCCCAAGGGTGACGTGGTGCTCGGCGTCCTGGGCTCGGCCAACCACGATCCGTCCCGGTTCGAGCAGCCCGAGGTTCTGAACCTCGCGCGCGAACCCAACCGGCACCTCGCGTTCGGGTCCGGGATCCACGTCTGTCTCGGCGCCCCGCTCGCGCGGCTCGAGGGACGAATCGCCCTCGAAACGCTCTTTCGTCGCTTCCCGAACGTCAGACTCGACGAGCCCGCGGAGGAGGTACGCTGGCGCCGCGGGCTCTTCTTCCGCGGACCGGCTCGGCTGCGTGTGCGGCTCTGATCAGTGCGCAGCCGGGCGTACGATAGACAAGGTCCGAACTGAAACCATGAACCCCATCCTCTGGAACGCCGCGTTGCTCCTGTTGAGCACCCCGCAGGCCCCGGCCGCGAACGACACCGAGAGGCTTCGCGTTATCGATCTCGTCAAACAGGTTCAGAAAGCCGACTACGAGGGCGATCGAACGGCACTCGCGAAACTGCATGAAGACCTGGCTCCCTTCGTCCAATCGGCCAGGATGACTTCGCGCGTTCAGTACTGGCGGGGCTTCGCGCTCTGGCGCCGTTCTCTCAACGGTTTCAACGAAGGAGCGGCGCCCGCGGAGATCGAACGCGATCTGCTTCAGGCAGTCGACGACTTCCGCGCCGCGGCGAACGCAGACCCCTCATTCTCCGACGCCAGGGTGGGAGAAGCCTCGTGTCTCGTCAATCTCTCGTTTCTCAAAATGAACAGCGACAAGGACCGTGCGCGCGAGTGGTTCCTGCAATCGAAGGCGGCTCTCGAGGCCGCGAAAGCAGCGAACCCTGAGAATCCGCGCCTGCTCTGGGTTCAGGGCGCGAACCAGTGGTACGGCCGGCCCGAGCAAGGCGGCGGACAGGCGGTCGCCTTCGCGACGTATGAGCAGGGTCTGAAGATCGCGCGCGGTCAGAAGACAAAAGGGGCCGACGCGCTCGAGCCTTCATGGGGAGAACCGGAGCTGCTGATGAACCTCGCGTTCGCACACATCAACGCGGCGACCCCGAACGCGGGGCTCGCCGAGAAATACGCGCGCGAAGCCCTCGCCCTCGTCCCCTACTGGCACTATGTCCGCGACATTCTCTTGCCGCAGATTCAGAAGGCGCGCTAGTCCTCCCGCAGCACCTCCACCGGATCGAGAGTCGCGGCGTGGCGCGCGGGAATCCACGCCGCAAGAGTGGACAGGGCGGGGCCCGCTAACTCTTCCGCCGCCACCGGCTAAGCGTCGTTCCGCCGCCTTCAGATGAGATGAAGTCCGAAGGGCGCGGCTTCCCACCGGCGCGACGTGGAATGTCACCTCCTCGCCGTCCCATTTCAGGATGCCGAAACTGACGCGACCTCGGCCAGAACCGGTGAAGTTCGTTGACGAAGGCGAGTTCAACTCTTCCCGCGGACCCGGGGGCTCCCTTCTGAGCCGGCGGGATGCTAATCCGTTGGCGACGCGGACGGCACGTGATCATGGACCTGCTCGTGCTCGTCCGTAGATCTGGCCGCCCTTCGCCGGTCGGCATTCCTGCTTCATCGGTGACGCTCCATCCAGAGGACGGCCGCATCAAGCTCTGTCTCCGCGAACGAGCTCATCCGGCTCGATTCCGCCAGAGGGGCGTACCGGCTCAGTGGTCGAGCTTGATCCGCGCCAGCTTACGCAGGAGCGGGAGCTGCCTCGCGCGCGACATCTCCAGCCGAATCCCCGTCCCCTCGGGATACCGGGGCGCATCGGCAAAGAGCTTTTCGGCCCTTGCCCCCAGCCTGGCCGCGCGCGCCGCCGCCACGGCCCGGTCGCCGAGGATCAGGATCACGCGAAACGAGCCCTCGCAGGGCGAGAGGTGCAGGATGTTCCTCTTGCCGCGGCGCAGCTGCAGGGACCAGCCGTGTTTGGCTCCATAGCTTTTCCACTCGGAGCCCGTCAGGCCGAGATCCCGAGCCATTCCGACCACGACCTCGTCCCAGAGCGGCTTGACGTCGCCAAGTGCTGTGGCGAGGTCCGCGTCGCTCGGTGCTTTCGTGCGGCCGATGAAGGCATTCAGCTTCATGTGACGTTCATCGCGGCACGCGACCCTGCCGCTGGAACCACCACTTCATGCACTTGTGCCCGAGATCCACGGGCTCGCAGAACATCAGGGGGCAGCCGCCCACGATGGCCTCGATGCCTCGCGCAGCGCACTCCTTCACCGCGGCATCGGAAACGCTGCCCTGGCCTATGGAGCGATGGAACCAGACCCGGCGGATGCCGAGATCGGCGCACTGTCGCACTACCTCTAGCGAAACTTCAGGCGCGGTCGCGATCATGACTCCGTCGATCGGCCCGGGGACTCGGGCAAGGTCGGGATAGCAGACGACGCCTTCGACTTCCTTGGCTTTCGGGTTGACGGGAAACACGTCGTATCCCGAGGTCTTCAGGCGGCGGAAGATGGCGTTGGCCGGTTGGGCCGGGTCTCGAGAGACGCCGGCGACGGCGAGACGCCGACCCTGAAGGAAGGCGGCGATGGACTGCGGGACTCGGGTCATGGTTGCTCCTCCGTATGAGTGAGCGCACGAAAGCGGATTCGGGGAGGCCAATGTAGGACAGGCTCAGGGCCCGGCTCAATAAGGCAAATGCCTTACCGCGGCAAATGCAGCCGGCGCCTGTGAGCAAGAGCGGAGCTCCCGCCCTGAAAAACCGCTGACTACGGGATCCGGATGAAACGCATCACGCCCAGGGCGTTCACCGACCCGTTCACCGCGAACGGCGCGCCGGTGATGGCGGTGATGACGCCACGCGGCCGGGTTTCGAGATCCGCCGAGGCGTAGCTCACCCCGCTGTCCGTGCCCGCGTCCCATGGGAACAGCGTCACCGTCACCTCGTCGGCCCACTGGCCCCGGGCCGTATCGACCAGGTTGAGGTCACGCACCCCCACGAACCAGTCGGGACTCGGCGCGATCATGGAGACGAGGGTCACGAGCGGATGCTCGCGTGTGATGTTGAACTCGAGGGAGACGCCGCCCGGAGAGTTCCCGATGCTGCCGCCCGAGAGAAGGTAGCGTGCGGTTCCCGCGTTGATCGCGGCGTCGATCTCGTCGGAGAGAGGAGACTTGCTGCCCCGCTCCGCCATGAGGCGGATCCCTTCGCTCGCAGCCTCGCCCGGAGTCCAGAACCGAACCCGGCTGTCGTGGGTCGCGCCGATCAGCCCCGAGAAGTGTGGGTTCGACGGAAAGTCCTGGGGATGCATGGCCCGGCTCCATGCGGTGTGGAACTCCACGACGTAGCGCGCGGTCGCGGCGGGAGTCGAGGTCGGAGTGGGCGCGGGTGTAGGGGTTGTGGCGTTGCCGGGGTTCCCGTTGGCCGAAGTCGGCAAGGGCGCATTCGACGGTCCGACGCCCTCGGAGCAGGCGACGACCGAGCCGGCCAGGGTCAGGGCAACAAGGCGGGTGATCGGTTTCATGGCGTTTCGGCCTTGAGATGCGAAGGCGAGGCCGTGGGTTACAGACGCGCCGGCGGATCCGTCGCTTAACCGGCGTCGATCACGGGCTCGGCCCTTCCCTGCTTCGCGGTGTGAACCGCGAAGACGGCGATCGCGGCCCAGATCAACACAAACGCGCCGAGGCGCGCGGTGTCGAAGGGCTCACGGTAGACGAGAACCGCCAGCAGGAACTGGATTGTCGGCGAGAGATACTGCAGGAAACCGAGCGTCGAGAGCGGCAGCTTCCGCGCCGCGGCCCCGAAGAACAGCAGCGGCACCGCGGTGAGGGGCCCCGAGAGGAGGAGCAGCAGGTCGAGCGTAGCGCCTGTGTTCAAGAAGGCGCCGCCGCCCGCCACCGCGCGCGCTACAAGAAATCCGGCCGTGAAGGGCAGGAGCAGAAGTGTCTCGACGAGAAGTCCGATCACAGCACCCACCGGCGCCATCTTCCGCAACAGTCCATAGAGCCCGAACGAAAATGCGAGCGAGACCGAGATCCAGGGAAGTTGGCCGAGGCTTACGGCCATGGAGGCCACACCGAGGGCGGCGAGCGCGGTCGCGAAGCGCACCGGTCCCTCGAGTCGCTCGCCAAGGACCACGACGCCCAGCAGCACGTTCACAAGCGGGTTGATGTAATAGCCGAGGCTGCTCTCGAGCATGCGGCCGTTCACGACGGCGAAGATGTAGATACCCCAGTTGATCGCGATCAGCAGTGTCGATGCCGTGAGCACGGCAAGCGCCTTCCGGTTTGCGAGCGCCGCGCGCGCGGCCGCGAGTTGACCGGTGAACGCCGACAGAGCGAGCACGAACAGGAACGCCCACACCACGCGGTGCGAGAGAACTTCGAGCACCGGCGCCGCCACGACCGCCTTCAGGTAGATCGGGAAGAAGCCCCAGATCAAGTAGGCCATGAGGCCGTACGCGAGACCGAGGCGGCGTTCGCGAGGCATTGCCGCCGAGTTTCTCAGGGATGGGCCATCCCTTGCCCTGCCAATCATAAGATCCCGCATTCAATGCGGTGATCCCGCCGCGCCTGCACGGAAGGGTCTGCCAATGCGAGTCCTGGAAGTTCGTGAACCCTTCGGTGTCGAATCCCTCGCCTTCAGCACCCGCGCTGATCCGACGCCCGGACCCGGTCAACTGCTGATCCAGCTCAAGGCGCTCTCGCTCAACTATCGCGATCACC
The DNA here is from genome assembly GCA_964396875.1 of uncultured Acidobacteriota bacterium. Taxonomy (GTDB): domain Bacteria; phylum Acidobacteriota; class Vicinamibacteria; order Fen-336; family JAGNNV01; genus JAGNNV01. The sequence continues at coordinate 9,769 of CAYNHK010000114.1, forward strand.
TGGTCGTGGGCGGCATCGGTCGCTGGCGGCCGAAGTCATCGCGCATCCCCGTCTCGGACGGCGTGGGCATCGTCACCGCCATCGGACCCTCGGTGACTCGCTTCAAGATCGGCGACCGGGTTTCGCCGCTCTTCTATCCGCAGTGGATCGATGGCCCGCCCGCGGACGAGAAGATGCAGATGGCGCTCGGCGGCGCCGGACTCGATGGCCTTTACGCCGAGTACGCGGTTGTGGATGAGTCGGCGGCTGTCGCGACGCCCCCGCATCTGACCGACGAAGAAGCAGCCACGCTTCCCTGCGCGGGGCTTACCGCCTGGAACGCCGTGGCTGAAGGTGGCCCCCCGCGCGAGGGTGAGACCGTCGTGGTTCTCGGCACCGGGGGAGTGGCCCTTTTCGCCATGCAGTTCGCGAAGCTCTTCGGCGCGCGCGTGATCGTGACCTCCAGCAGCGACTCCAAGCTCGAGCGCGCTCGCGCTCTTGGGGCCGACGGCGGCATCAACTACCGCACCACGCCGAACTGGCCGGACGCTCTGCGCGAGATGACGGACGGCCGCGGCGCGAATCTCGTGGTCGACTCCGTGGGCTCGCTCGCGGAGTCGATCGCCGCGGTCAGCGTGGGAGGGCGGATCGCCTTCATCGGCTTCGTGCGCGGGACCACCACCGAGGTCGACCTGATCAAGCTCATGGGGAGCAGCGCCACCATCCGTGCCATCGACGTCGGCTCCCGCGCGATGGTGGAGGCGATGAACCGCGCGATCGAGTCGTCGGGGCTGCGGCCGATCGTCGACCGGACCTTCGATTTCGACGACGGGCTCGCCGCCTTCCACTACCTTGGCAGCGGAGCGCAATTCGGAAAGGTCTGCATCCGCGCGCCCGCGACCTGTCCGACCGATTGAGGCTGCCTGGTCTTATCTGCCCAGGCGTGTCAGCTGGCGGGGCTTTCGTGTGTAAAGGGCGCCCTGAGGCCGCTCAGGCCCCTCACAATGCGGGGTAACACCTTCATGTGCTGGTAGTCGATTCCGCCAAACGGAGGCTGAGGGTCGTACTCGATCAGCCATTGCACCGTGCGGGCTGAGTCCTCATCGGTCAGGCGGGAGACCATGTGCAGCGCGGTGTCGATCCCCGCCGAGACCCCCGCCGAGTTAGTGACCTTGCCATTGGTCGTCCAGCGCTTCTGGACGTAGCGTGCGCCGAGGTCCTCGAGGAAGCGCGGATAAGCCCAATGGGTGGTGACTTCGCACCCATCCAGCAACCCGACTGCGGCAAGAATCAGTGCCCCGGTGCAGACCGAGACGACCCAGGGCGCTTCTTCGCTAGCGGTGCGAACATAGCGACGGATGGCCGGGTTTGCCATGGCCTTCAGAGTCGCGGTGTCTCCACCGGGCACGAAGAGCGCATGAGGGCGCGGCACATCGTCGAAGGTGCTGTTTGGAACCACGCGTAGCCCGCTATCGGTGGTGATCGGGCCCGCCTGCTCGGCAACCACCCGCGGGCGGAACTGGGGCGCAATCCGACTCAAGGCGGAGAACACCTGCAGCGGGCCGACGAGGTCGAAGACGGTCAGGCCGGGGTAGATCACAAAGGCGATATCGCGGGCCGGGCCCTGAGCGGCCACGTCCTGGTGGAACAGACCTGAAAGGCGCGCCCGGTCTTGCTCGAGCCTCGGCCAGTCGAGCCCGCCGAAAGGCGGATGCGGATCGTACTCAATCAGCAGTTGAGCGAACTGCGCCGTGGCCTGGCCGGTCAGTTTCGCGCCCAACCCAAGCGCCATATCGATTGCGCCCGAAACCCCGGCAGCGGTCGTGAACTTTCCGTCACTCACCCACCCCGCGCGTTGATGCCGGGCGCCGTACGCCTCCAGCCGCTCGGCGTATGCCCAATGAGTCGCGGCCATCCGTCCCTCGAGCAGGCCGGCCTTAGCCAGAAGCAGCGAACCGGTGCTGACCGCGGCCACCCATTCCGCACTCGCCCCGGCTCGCCGCACGTACTCGACAAGTTGCCCATCGTCGAGCGCGCGCAGCGTGTCTGCCCCGCCGCCAATCACGACCAGACCGTCCGGCTTCGGAATATCCGCGAAGGTCTTCTGGGGAATGATCGCCATGGGCGTTTCCGTGGGTATCGGCTGCAGCGATGCTCCCACTACGACCGACTCATACCCGGCCTTCCATTGCATCAGCGGACCCAGCCCCATGATGAAGCTCAGGAGGGTGTGATTGCCCACCAGTTCCAGCAGGGACACGCCCGGGTACACCACAAACGCGATCGTCTTCTTTGCCATCGTTTCTCCGTCCGCACGGTACGTGATTCAACGAGGAAGCCCAATTATCAGGCGCGTGCGACAATCCCCGCGCATGAAACGCTCGACCTGCTTTCTCCTCTCCGCCCTGGTTCTCGCTGCGATTCCAGCATCCGCAGGTCCCGAACACAAGAATCTCCAGGTACTGCCAAAGGCCATCACGAACGCCGAGCTCAAGAAGATGATGGACGGCTTCACCGAACAACTCGGCGTGAAGTGCACCTTCTGCCACGTGCTGGAGCAATACGAGAAGGATGATCGCCCGCACAAGGCTGACGCGCGACGCATGATCAGGCTGGTGTTCGATATGAGGGCGAAGAAGTCCGTCTACTTCGGCCCTCGCACGAAGGACGCGGCGATCACATGCTCCACGTGCCATCGCGGAAAGGCCGAGCCCGAGCTTCTCCTCACGAGCCTTCTTCCGTCCATCAATTTTCTCCCCCCGACGTCTTCGCCGAACGCCAAGCCCACAAATCTCCAGGTGCTTGCGAAGAGCACATCGGCCGCCGAAGTTAAGAAGGTCATGGATGGCTTCACCACCCAGCTCGGGGTGAAGTGCGATTTCTGTCACTCCTCCGAACAGGCGAAGGATGATCGCCCGCACAAGGCTGATGCTCGTCGGATGATGAAGCTCGTAGGCGACCTGAAGGCGAAAAGGGCCGACTACTTCGGGCCGAAGACGAAGGAGACAGTGATCACCTGCTTCATGTGTCATCGCGGAAAGGCCGAGCCCGAAGCCTTAGTTCTGTGAACGAGCCTGGCTTACGCCTCGCTCTCTCGTGTTGACCCCATGGGAGTATTAGTGCACTAAAATGCCTTTTGTGGTATATTACTGCTGTGAAATTCGCATCTCTGCTGGCGATCGTCAAGGACCGGCCGCTTTTTGAAACGGGCTTTCTTCTCGCAGGTGACGTCGACCCTAAAGAAATCAGACGGCAACTGTCGCGTTGGGTCACGAGCGGCCGACTCATTCAACTCCGCCGCGGCCTTTACGCGCTCGCGCCTCCCTACCGTCAGACCGAGCCGCATCCGTTCCTGGTGGCCAACCAGCTGGTACGCGGGTCGTATGTGAGCCTGCAATCGGCCCTGGCCTACCACGGCCTCATCCTCGAGCATGTGCCGGTGACGACCAGCGTCACCAGCGGCCGTCCCCAACATCGTGAGAACCCCTTCGGCTCCTTCGAATACCACCACTGCGCTCCCGAACGACTGAACGGATATCGGATGGAGGACCTCGGCGGCGGCCAGGAGGCCCTGGTGGCGACACCCGAGAAAGCGCTCACCGATCTCATTCACCTGACGCCAGGCGCCGATTCGGAAGCGTGGCTAAGGGAACTGCGGCTCACCGGCCTCGAGAAGTTCGGACCGGACCTGCTTGAAAAGGCGGCGGGACAAAAGCCGAAGATTCGCCGCGCCGTGAGGCGCCTGATGGCCCAGGCCGAGGCCCTGGCTTGAAGGACCGTCTTCGCGAGCTTGTTCACAATTCCGCGGGCGGCTCCGCCGCTCGGAATCTCGCCCGCGAATACCTTCAAGCCCTCATCCTGGCCGCACTTCAGCGCGCGGGGGCCATGGTGCCCCTTGCCTTTCAAGGGGGCACAGCGTTGCGCTTCCTCTACTCCACAAGACGCTACTCGGAGGACCTCGACTTCGCCCTCGAGCGGCCGGGAGCGGGCTACGACTTCAGGTCCTTCCTCGACGCAATCCAGGCGGACTTGCGGCGGGATGGATACGTCGTCGACCTGGCCCGGGTGAGCGACCAGAGAGCGGTGCACAGCGCGTTCGTGCGATTTCCCGGACTGCTGCACGAACTGGGCCTTTCCAACCGGCGTGACGAGGCCCTGTCGGTCAAGCTCGAGGTGGACACTCGCCCGCCCGCGGGCGCAGGGCTGGAGACGACGGTTGTCAGGAGGCATGTTCTTTTGCGTCTCCAGCATCACGACCGCGCGTCGCTCCTGGCCGGGAAGCTGCACGCGATCCTGCAACGGCCCTATCCCAAGGGTCGCGACTTCTACGATCTGATCTGGTACCTGAGCGACCCTGAGTGGCCGGACCCAAACCTCTTGCTCCTGAACAATGCGCTGGCCCAGACGCGCTTTCCCGGAGAGCCTCTCTCACCGACCACATGGATCGAGGCGTTGCGGACGCGGGTCCGTGGCGTGAAGTGGGATGCCCTGCTGAAGGACGTCGGGCCATTCCTCGAATCCAATGACGAGCGGGCTCTCCTGTCGAGCGAGACGATCACGAGTCTGCTCAACCAGCGAGCGAAGCGACGCGCCCCCTCAAGTCGAACCAAGTCAAAGGAAGCGAAATGAGACGGGTATGCGCCGGGACCCGAAAGGCTTGCCGAAATGGCCGAAGCGGCCAGCGATGACGGCGCCGCAGTGCTCACAGTGGCCCGTATCGTCGAGGGCGTAGGTGAGGATCTCGTACCAGTCGCGTTCGATCACGGCTCTCGCGCAGCCGGGGCAGTGAGTGGTGCCACCGCTGCGGTCGTGGACATTCCCGGTGTAGACGTAGCGCAGGCCCGCGTCCATGGCGATCCGCCGCGCCCTCTGAAGAGTCGCTTTCGGTGTGGCCGTTACATCGAGCAGCTTGTAGTCGGGATGGAAAGCCGAGAAGTGCAGCGGGACGGCGGGGCCGAGTTCCTTCATACACCAGGCCGCGAGCTGCTCGAGCTCCGTATCGGAGTCGTTGCGGCCGGGGATGAGCAGGGTGGTGATCTCGAGCCAGCACGAGGTTTCGTGCGCGACGTAGGCCAGTGTGTCGAGCACCGGCTGCAGGCGGCCGGCGCAGACCTTGAAATAGAAATCGTCGGTGAAGGCCTTGAGGTCGACGTTGGCCGCGTCCATCTTCGCGAAGAACTCCTTCGCCGGGCCGGCGTGCATGTAGCCGGCCGTAACCGCCACGGTCTTGAGGCCGAGCTCATGACAGGCGTCGGCGGTGTCCATCGCGTACTCGGCGAAGATCACCGGGTCGTTGTAGGTGAAGGCCACGCTCGCGCAAGCAGTCTCCTGCGCGGCCTGCGCGATGCGCTCGGGCGAGGCCGCGTCCATCAGGCGGTCCATCTCGCGGCTCTTGGAGATGTCCCAGTTCTGGCAGAACTTGCAGGCGAGGTTGCAGCCGGCGGTGCCGAAGGAGAACACGCTGCTGCCGGGGAGGAAGTGGTTGAGCGGCTTCTTCTCGATCGGGTCGATGCAGAAGCCCGAGCTGC
>CAYNHK010000115.1:0-15128 GCA_964396875.1 uncultured Acidobacteriota bacterium
GCGACTCGCGCACGATGAGCTGCGCGCCGTTCTTGATTTCCTTGTCTTCGTCGGGAAACAGCCAGGAAACGGTGTCGCGGGAATCGTCCTGCCACTGGATGATCTCCAGCAGCTGACTCTTTATGAACCCCTTCAAATCGACCATGGCGGACTCCTCGTATCAGTATGAACGGCCGGGAGCGGGGATTCTGAACCCAGATCAGTAACTTCGCAACGCCTTGATCCGGTCCTCGAGGGGAGGGTGGGTCGAGAAAAGAGCCATGAAGCCCCGGGCGCCGCCTGCGATCTTGAAGCTGGCGAGGGCGGGAGCGCGGGGGTCGACGGCCTGCGGACCCGCGGCCAGGCGTTCCAACGCCGCAACCATGTTCCCGGCCCCGGCAAGGGACGCCCCGCCCGCATCCGCACGGAATTCGCGGTGACGCGAAAACCACGCGGTCACGAGAGAGCCCGCGATGCCAAGAACGATCTCGGCGACGAGTCGGACGATGAAGTACAGACCGTTTGATGCACGCTCATCGCGCGCGTTGCTCGCGACCACCGACGCGATGATCCTGGAGATGAACATGACGAAAGCGTTCATCACACCCTGCAGCAGGGTCATGGTGACCATGTCGCCGTTGCCGATATGAGAAACCTCGTGGGCCAGAACAGCTTCCAGTTCGTTGCGCTTCATCGAGCGCAGGATCCCGGTGGAGACCGCGACGAGGCTCTTCTTTTTCGAAGGACCGGTGGCGAAGGCGTTCACCTCGGGCGATTCATAGATCCCGACCTCGGGCATCGGCAGCTGGGCCTGCTGGGCGAGACGCTCGACGGTTCGATAGAGCCAGTCGGCATCGGGGTTTCCGGTGTTCCCATTCACAAGCTGCACGCCCATGGCGCGCTTCGCCATCCAGCGGGAGATGGCGAGGGAGATGAAGGCGCCGCCCATGCCCCAGACGAAGCAGAAGATGGCCATGGGCACGAGGCCGTCGCCTGGACGAACCCCGAGCAGGCTCAGGATGATCGAGATCGTGACGACGACCGCGACGTTGGTCAGCAGGAACAGGAACATGCGCATGAACATCGGTTTTTCCTTTTCAGTCTCTTGGGTGACGACTCGAAATACTAGCGAGAGGCTCCCGTGGGCCTCAAATCGCCTAAGACGCGAAACGCGGTTCGACGGTTTGAACCACTCTGAGTTGGGGGGCCGCAAAGTGCTCAGCCCCCCAAACCCCCGCGCTCCGGCCGAAGTGAATTCGGCCTCCGCTATCTCGCTTCGACCAGCATCGCTGCGAGCAGCGGGATCATGATTTCGTGGTGGCCGGTCAGTGAGTAACCGCGGCCCACACCCTTCGTGGGCCGGTTCACCACATTCGTGTTCGGCCGGTAACCCTGGATGAAATCGAAGTTTGCAGTGGTGAAGTCTTCGATGCGGTGGCCGAGGTTGCGGGCCAGAGTCACCGCCTTGAGGAAGACTTCGGGCAACAGAACCGCCGAGCCGACGTTGAGGTAAACCCCTCCGCCGCCAAGCCTTGCGACCTCGGCCGCGAGGATGCGGAAGTCGAGATGCGACGCGCGTCCTACGGCGCCTGGGTCGCACGAGGGATGCATGTGGACAATGTCGGTGCCGATGGCGACATGGACGGTCGCGGGGATACCGAGACGCCAGGCCGCGGCCAGGATCGAAAACCTCCGGTACTTCGCAGCACGCCTTTGCGAAATGTACCGGCCGACCGAAGCGCCAAGGCCGAGACCGTCGCGATCGCCGGCTACGATCGCGCGATTGATCTCTTCCCCGGTTTCCTTCGCCATCCCGAACTGGCCGGCGCCGAGGACCGCGTCGACCTCCTCTGATGTCTGACCCGCGATTGCGGTCTCGAAGTCGTGCACGATGCCCGCACCGTTGAGCGCGATCGCGGTGATGAAGCCGCGCTCCATCAGATCTATCACGATGGGAGCCAGGCCGACCTTCAGGACATGCGCGCCCATTCCCCAGATGAGGGGCCGGTTGCGCGCGCGGCCGCGAACCAGATTGTCGGCCACGGCGCGCAGCTGGTCAGCAGCGAGGATCTTAGGAAGGGACGCCGCGAACGACGCGAGGCGAGCGCCGCGCCGGTGGGGACGGCCAAACTCCGCCACCGTGACCTTGCTGACGCGGGACGCGAGGGGGTAGGTCGTGACTCCGGTCAGGTCGAGGGGTTTTCGGGCGCGGGTCTTCGTTTTTCGAGCCGGAATCTTCGAGGCGCTCACCGCAATCGCTCTTCGAGCAGCTCGCAGAGGATGTGATTCATGAGGTGATGGACCTCCTGGATCCGCGGCGTCTCTTTCGAGGGCGCCGCGAACAGATGATCCACCAGAGCCGCGAGTTGCCCCCCGCCCTCTCCGGTCATGCCCACCGTGAGCAGGCCGCGTGACTTCGCCACCTTCATCGCCTCGAGAACATTCTTGGAGTTGCCGGAGGTGCTGATCCCCACCGCGATATCCGCGGGCCGCGCGTGGGCTTCCACCTGTCGCTTGAAGATGTGCTCGTAACCGTAGTCGTTTCCCACCGCGGTCATGATCGACGAGTCGGTGGTGAGAGCGAGGGCGGGAATCGGCGGGCCTTCCTTCGTGAACCGGCCCACGAGTTCACCCGCGAAGTGCTGGGCGTCGGCGGCGGATCCGCCATTGCCGAAGACCAGGACCTTGCCTCCGGCGCGCACGCGGTCGGCGATGGCATCGGCCAGAGCCACCAGATCCGCCGCTCGTTCGGTGAAGAAGCGGCGCTTGGTCTCGAGGCTCTCGGCGACAACCGTGGCGATCCGTTCTTTGGACATCAGAAGGGGATTATCGCTTGGAAGAGGGCCCGAGCCCGAGGGTGCACCCCGCTTCGGTTCGTAGAATCGGGCCGTGTCGAGGAAAACCCTGCCCTTCGCCGTCTTGTTCGTCCTCGCCCTTGTCGCCCTGGGCGTGCTGCGCTCGAGGTCACGGGTGATAGAGCCTGACCCCCGACTTTCGGTTCTCCTGATCACCGTCGACACGCTGCGCGCGGACGCCCTCGGCGTCTACGGCGGCAAGGCGGAAACCCCGTGGATCGACCGTCTCGCCCGCGAGGGCGTGCGGTTTGAAACCGCGCACGCGCACAACGTGGTGACTCTCCCATCGCACTCCAACATCCTCTCCGGGCAGCTTCCGCTCTCCCACAGCATTCGCGATAACACCGGGTTTCGTTTTCCAGCGGCAATGGAGACCATGGCGACACGGCTGAAGTCGCTCGGGTTCCGCACCGGCGCCTTCGTGAGCGCCTTCGTGCTCGACTCTCGCTTCGGACTCGATCGCGGCTTCGATGTCTACGATGACCGGGCCACGGGGATCGCGGCACAGTCGCCGTTCAAGGTACCGGAGCGGCCAGGCGCACTCACGGTGGAGCGCGCCAGAACATGGATCGAGGCGCAGGGCGACTCGCAGTTTTTCGCCTGGGTTCACCTCTATGAGCCCCACTACCCTTACACCGCGCCCGAGCCCTTCGGCTCACGGTACGCGGGAGATCCCTACGCCGGCGAAGTCGCAGCCACGGATGCCGCACTGGGGCCCCTGCTCGAATCGATCCTGACCGGCGCCCGCAAGCAGCGTGTGCTCGTGGTGTTCACCTCGGACCACGGGGAAGGCCTGGGAGAACATCAGGAATCGACGCACGGCGTGTTCGCCTACGAGTCCACGCTTCGGGTTCCGCTGATCCTCTGGTCACCCACCTTCCCCGTCGCCACGGTGAAGACGCCGGTTCGCCACATCGATATTCTTCCCACCATCCTCGATGCGCTCGGCCAGGGCCGCGCGGGCGAACTTCCGGGCCGCAGCCTGTTGCCGCTGGCCGCGGGGGGCGCGGGGGAAATCACATCGTCTTATTTCGAGTCGCTGTCCGCGTCGCTCAACCAGGGATGGGCCCCGCTGCGCGGCCTCTTCGACGGGCGTTTCAAGTACATCGATCTGCCCCTGCCCGAACTGTATGACCTCGACCAGGATCCGAAGGAGCTGAAGAATCTCGTCGCCAGCGAGCCCGTGGTTCTCGATCGACTGAAGACGGCGCTCGCGCGCGAACGCGAGAAGGACCGCGGTTCGAATCGAGGCGAAGAGGACGCGGCCACGCTCGAAAAGCTGAGGGCGCTCGGGTACGTCGCCGCCGGAGCCGCCGCGCCGGCCAAGGAGCAATACACGGAAGCGGATGACCCGAAGAATCTGATCGAGATCGATGAACGCAACCGTCAGGTGGTCATGCTGTTCAATCGCGGGGGTCTTCACTTGAACGAGGCGGTTGACCTCGTCAAACAAAACCTCGGCAAACGTCCGGACATGGCGGGGGCCAACCTGCAACTCGCCTACCTCGAACGAGCGCGCGGCAATCTGAGAGGGGCTGTGGCGGCGGCGAAACGGGCGGTGGAACTCAAGCCTCTCGATGGCGAAGCGGTGGCCCTGCTCGGCGCCTACCTCACGGAAATGGGCCAGCCGGGGGAAGCGCTCAGATATCTCGATCCTTATGCGCGCGCGGGCGGCGTGAACTTCGATGTCCTGACCGCGCTCGGCCTCGCCCGAGCCGAGCTTGGGCAAGTCGACGCCGCGCGCGAGGCGCTCCTGGCGGCCCGGGCCGTGGATCCTTCAAACGGTTTGGCGGTCGCGAACCTCGGCGTGCTCGAGTTGATGGCCGGAAATCGCGCGGACGCCCGCACCGCCCTCGAGCAAGCACTCGAACTCGACCCGCAAATCGCCAAGGCCCACAACACGCTGGGGGTGATGGCGGCGCAGGAGGGCCGTGCGGCGGAAGCGATCGAGAGGTGGAAGCGCGCGGTCGAGATCAACGAGAACGACTACCAGACATTGTTCAACCTCGCGGGCACACTCGACCAGACGGGACGAAGGGGCGAAGCGCGCACGTATTTCGAGGCTTATCTTCGCGTGGCGCCCCCGGCGCTCGAAGCGCGGGATATCGCCCGAGTTCGGGCCTGGCTCGCCAAGACGTCCGGCTGACGACCCTCCGCCCGATAAATCTGAGCACCTGGAACGGTGCTTGCTTCAGTTGGCTCCATGGAAACCATCTGGCAGGACATGATCCTCGGCCTTCGCCGTCTGCGTGGGGCTCCGGTCTTCGCGCTCGTGGCGATCGCGACGCTCGCCCTCGGCATCGGCGCCAACAGCGCGATATTCAGCATCGTGAACGCGGTGGTGTTCAAGCCCCTTCCCTTCCCGGACCCGGAACGACTCATGGCCGTCGGGGTCTCTCACCGCGGAAGGGACTTCATCCAATACGTCTCCCCGATGAATTTCCTCGACCTCCAGGCGTCGTCGCAGACGTTCCAGGCCATGTCCGCATTCACCACCGGGGACGCCACGCTGACGGATCAGGGGTCGCCTATGACTCTGCGATGGGCGGGCGTTGGTTCTTCATTCTTCGACGTGATCGGCGTTCAGCCATCGATGGGCCGTGCGTTCCTGCCGGAGGAAAACGAGCCCGCAAAAAACTCCGTCGCTGTGCTTGGACACGAACTCTGGAAGAACCGTTTCGGCGGCGATCCCGCGATCATCGGGAAGAGGATCCGGATCGAGGGTGAACTGTACGAGGTCGTGGGCATCACAGCACCCGGCAGGTCTTTCCCGGAAGGCACCGAGGTATGGACGCCGCTGCGGCATGACGAGCGATTCCTGACCAAGAGCCGTGGAGCGTGGTACCTCACCGTCATCGGGCGGCTCAAGGGCGGCGCGAGTGAGGAGTCGGCGCAACAGGAGATTGCGACGATTGTGGCGCGTCTCGTCCAGGAGTACGGGGAGGTCAACGAAGGGCTCCGCGGGCGAGTTTTGCCGCTGCACGAGTTGATCGTCGGCGACACGCGCGCCGGACTGATGTTCCTGCTCGGCGCGGTGGGCCTGGTCCTTCTGATTGCCTGCGTCAACGTGGCGAACCTGATGCTGGGGCGTCTCGCGGCGCGCGAGGGCGAGTTCGCCGTGCGTCAGGCGATGGGCGCTTCGCGCCGCCGCCTCTTTGGCCAGTTGATGACGGAGAGTCTCGTCATCGCCGCCCTTGGGGGCCTCTCGGGTTTGCTGCTCGGCTCCGCATCTTTGCGCAGCCTCGTCGCGCTCCGGCCCTCGGACGTCCCGCGCCTGGATCAGGCCGTGATCGACGTTCCGGTGCTGCTCTTCGCCCTGGCGATCACCCTGCTGACCGCGATTCTCTTCGGCGCCATGCCCGCGCTCCGCGCCTGGCGTCCGGCCGCCGTGTCCCTGCGCGAAGGTGGTCGGGGGATGTCCCCGGCTCGATCGGGCCGCGTCCGCAGCGTGCTGGTGGTCGGTCAAATGGCCCTCGCCATGATGCTCCTCGCGGGCGCCGGGCTTCTCGCCCGCAGCTTCGCGCAGCTTCAGAGTGTGAAGCCGGGGTTCGACACGGGCCCGGCCCTGACCTTCAATCTCTCGCTTCCAGAGATGGCCTACGCGACGGAGGAGAGCCGCGTGGCCTTCTTCGATCGCCTGATTCCACGTCTCGAGGCCCTTCCCGGCGCGGGTCCCGCGGCCGCCACCCTCGGCCTCCCGCTGAATCGAACCCGCTTCAGTTTCTCCTTCGAGATCCGCGACACGCCACCGCTCAGCGCGGATCAGCGGCCGTCGATGGAAATGCGGCCGGTCACCGCGGGCTATTTCAAGGCCATGGGGATTCCCATCGTTCGCGGACGCGCGTTCCGGGCATCCGACGCGATGTCATCGCCTCAGGTAGCGATCATCTCCGAGGCCGCGGCGAGGAGGCACTTTCCCAATCAGGACCCGATCGGCCGCTTCATCACCATGGGGTACGGCCGCGAAGCGGGCAAGCCGCAGCCCGGAGGCGAGATCGTGGGAGTGGCCGCCGACGTGAAGGACCGAGGTCTGGCGCAAGACGCCTCTGCGCAGGTCTACCTTCCCTTCGCCCAGTTGCCGGTCGCGTCGATGGACGTGCTGATCCGTACGCAGGGTGATCCTATGACCCTCGCGAAGTCTGTCGAGACGGTCGTGCGCGAACTCGACCGGGAGCTCCCTCTGGCGCGCGTGCGGAGCCTCGACTCGCTGATGGCGGCTTCGGTTTCCCAGCCGCGTTTCTACGCGATCCTGCTGGGGTTCTTCGCGGTGGCCGCGGTCAGCCTCGCCGCCCTTGGCATCTTCGGCGTGATGTCCTACTCGGTGGTCCAGCGCTCGCGCGAGATCGGCGTGCGCCTGGCCCTGGGCGCGAATGCCGCGACCGTGCGCATGATGATCCTCCGGCAGGCCATGACCCTGGCGCTCGCTGGAGTGTTCGGCGGCGTCCTCGGAGCGCTGGCGTTTTCGAAGGCCATCGGCGGCCTCTTGTTCCAGCTGAGCCCCACCGATCCGTCGACTCTGGCCGCCGTGGCCGCGCTGCTCAGCAGCGTGGCCCTTGTCGCGAGCTTCCTGCCCGCGCACCAGGCGACCCGGGTGGATCCCCTGGTCACGCTGCGGAGCGAGTAGCCCGCACGACGGCTGACTGTGCCGTTGGTCATTTCATGGTTCGTGACCGTGGATCCGCGCTCACCTCGTCCCAGAGGATCCTGCCGCGGTCAACGAGCACGCGGCCCTGCACCGTCACGGTCGCATCGGAAAGCCGCATCGACATTCGCCGCATGCCCACGGCCCGATTGCTTCCTCCGTTCTCCCAGTTTGATCCCACGTCGACTCCCACACCGTTCGAGACCATCGGGTGGGTGTTGAAGAACAGGGTTCCGATCTTGTCTCCGTCCGGGCCGATGGTGATGATCTGGTCTCGGATCCAGTCGAGTCCCGCGGCGGCCGACATCTCTGCGATTCGACCGCGCACGAATTTGAGCCTCGCGTCGCGAACGACCTCGCCCGATTGGAAGATTCGCGGCGTCACCAGGACTCCCTCCACACCGTCGGCTTCAGGGACGAGATGTAAACCGCCCACCGGCAGTTCGATCTGGCGATCGCGAACCGACCGCGCACGGGCGGCGCGGACCTTTGAGGCATCCCCGTGGCCGAAATGAAACCACTGGCCGGTCGGTACCTTGAAGGTCAGGTCGGTCCCCGCGGGTGTCGTCACCCTCACCGTCTGGCCCCGTAGCGCCCCTGCGAGCGCCTCCTGCTTCCGCGCCTGATCCTCGAGGTCGACCTCGAGCGAGCGTTTCTCCAGATCCGACGAGGCGACCGCTATCTCGTCGCGTGTTCTCGAGCCAGGAAAGGGAAGGAGCCAGTGAAAGTGGACGCTACGCACGCGACTTGCCTCGACCAGACGCTCCCAACGAAGGTCGTCCGCGTAGCCCCGGACCGGCATCCAGTAGAAGATGTCGGCGCGCTTGAAGAGCGGCCCCAACGTTTCGACCACGTCCTCCACGCGCCTTTCGTGAGCCTGCTCGTCGTTCCGGTATCGGGCGACCATCTCCGGTGTGTCTTCCACGAGCGTGTAGGTCTGGACGCCCCCATTGTGAAGCGCCTCGCGCAGCCGCGTAGTGATCCCCGGGTAGTAGGTCGGGTCGAAGAGCAGGATCGCCCGCTCTCCGGGCGCGGGCTTCGTCATCGCGAGGAGCCGGGCGGCAAGAGCGGCCTCGTTCACCGGCGGCGGGTCGATCGGCGCGGTCGCTTCTTGAGCCGATGCGGCGAATCCCAGGACGGCAAGCAGGGCAGGCAGCATCGCTCTTGCGGAAACAAACGCCATGCCACGATGGAGGCCCTTGAAGCTGCCCACGCCAGTCCAAAGCGCCGCGACAGTGTGCGGGAGTGGGACGCGCGGTTCCAGATCCGGTCAGCGCTGCTTCTTCGCGGGCGTTCCTTGGAAGCCGCGCCAGTTGTGGCCAGAATCAACTTTTTGAACTCCAGGCCTTCGCGATCTCACTGCTAGCCTGATGGCGCTTTGTCGCCCCTTCACTCCAAGCTGGCGCTGATCCTTGCGACGCTATTCGTCGGTTGTCGCCGCGGCGACGACCTGAAGTGGACCGGCGCTTCAGTCATTGTGATCTCCATCGACACGCTCCGCGCCGATCGCGTGGGAGCGTACGGATCGAAGGCGGGGCTCACACCGAATCTTGATCGCTTCGCCTCGCAGTCGGTGGTGTTCGAGGAGGCCTACTCTCATGTGCCGCTCACCCTTCCGGCGCACGCCTCGTTGTTCACGTCGCTCCTGCCACCGCGGCACGGCGTGCGCGACAACCTCGGCTACACCCTGGGTGAGCACCGAACCGTAGCCGAGGCCTTCAAGGCTCACGGCTACAAGACGCTCGGCGCGGTGTCGTCCTTCGTGCTCCGCAAAGGCACGGGAATCGCGCGGGGCTTCGACGAATACGATGACGACATCGCCACACGCACCGATGCCGCGCTCGGCCACCAGCAGCGCGACGGCGCCCGCACCGCGCAGGCCCTCGCCGATCGGATCGCCGCGAACCCCGGCCCGGTCTTCGCGTTTCTCCACATCTATGAGCCGCACACGCCCTACGAGCCGCCCGCTCAGCATCGAGGCCACGCATCCCCCTACGATGGCGAGGTCGCGTGGGCGGACGAGATCGTCACCGGCTTCCTGGAGAGGCTGCGGAGCCTCGGACGCTTCGAGAACACGATCATCGCGGTGACCGCGGACCACGGTGAGGGCCTCGGGGATCACGGCGAGCAGGAACATGGGGTACTTCTCTATCGCGAGGCCATGCATGTGCCCATGCTGATCCGGCTTCCCGGGGCCGCGATCGTTCGGAAGGTCCCGACCACGGTCCGTCATGTCGACCTGGCGCAAACGCTTCTCGACCTCGCCGGCCTTCCCGCGATGACGGAAACGGATGGCGAGACACTTCTGCCCCTCATGAAGAGTCCGGGGGCGAACCGCGTTGCCTACGCCGAGTCGTTCTACGGACGACTCCACATGGGCTGGAGCGAAATCTTCGCGGTGACCGAGGGCAAGGACCGTTACATCCGCGCGCCTCGGCCGGAGTTTTTCGACCTCGCCGCCGACCCGCTCGAGAAGCACAACCTCTTCGCATCCCGCGGGCCGCTGGCCGCGCGCATGGACGGTTGGGTGAGAGAGCAAAACTCGAGGAGTGCCTTTGCTCAGCCGGGTGCGGTGGACGCGCAAACACGGGAGAAACTGCGTTCGCTCGGCTACCTCGGCGGATCGGCGTCGGTCGCGCCCGCCGCGCCGGGCGAGAGCCTTCCCGACCCCAAGGATCACATCGGTTCCTGGTCGGTGTTCGAGAAGGGCCTGAGCCTGCGCCAGGCGGGCCGCATCGACGAGGCCATTCGCGTCTTCGAGGGTGTGCTCAAAGAGAACCCGGGAATGTCCGACGGCTGGGAGACCCTGGCTCAAACCCTGTTCCAGGCCGGACGCCCGCAAGAGGCGCGGCGCGCGTTCGACCGGGTCATCGGCTTCGATCCAGCCCGCTCGTCGGCTCACTTGTCCGTGGCGAAGCTCGAGCGGCTTGCCGGACGCTTCAGCGCGGCGCGTGAACACGCGGAGATCGCGGCGAAGCAGGATCCGGGAGGAGCCTACGAATTCCTCGCCGAACTCGAGCTGGCCGAGGGACGGCTGGACGAGGCGACCGCAGCGGCGCGGCGAAGCCTTGACGCCGACCCGTCGCGGCCCATGAGCCACTACACGCTCGGTCTCGCGGCCATGCGCCGAGGCGACTTGAAGGAAGCCGAGGCTCGTTTCCGGAGCGCCGTGGAGCGCAGCGCGTCGGACACCGGCCGGATCTTCGCGAACCTGCACGCGAGCCTCGCCGACTGCCTGGCCCGAATGGGGCGGGAAGCCGAGGCCGAAGCCGAGTTCAGAAAGGAGATCGAGATCGTGCCCTCGACCCGGCCCGGCCGCGTGGGCCTCGCCCTGCTCCTTCGCTCTCAGGGCCGCGACGCCGAAGCCCGCGCCGCGCTCGACGGGCTGCTTACGGGGCGACCGGGGGCGGGACCGGAGGATTTCGATGTCGTCATCAGGACACTGTCGGGGCTCGGCGATGGCGAGGCCGCGAATCTGTGGAGGAGCCGGGCCCGCGCGCGTTTTCCGCGGGATCCGCGATTCAAGTGAGCGGGCGCGGCCGGCGAGCGATCGCGTGGGTCACCGCCTTCGCGCTCAGTTCGGCCTGCGGACAGCGCGACGCACGCGTGCCGCCGGCTCGACCAAACGTGATCCTCATCTCCATCGACACTCTTCGCGCCGACCACGTCGGGGTCCGGAACCTGACGCCATCGCTCGACGCGCTCGCGAAGACCGCGATGCGCTTCACATCGGCGTGGAGCCACGCGCCCCTGACCCTGCCCGCTCACGCCTCCATACTCACCGGCCTTCTCCCCACCACGCACGGTGTCCGCGACAATGCGGGCTTCGAACTTCGCGGCGGCTCGACCCTGGCCGAACGTTTCAAGAAGGCGGGTTATGCCACCGGCGGTTTCGTCTCCTCCACGGTGATGAGACGCGAGACCGGAATGGCGCGGGGTTTCGACACCTTCGACGATCAGATGCCGGCGAAGGGACTGGAGCGGCCGGGTAGCGCCACCGTCGATCTGGCGTTGAAGTTCGCGGCGGCGAATCGCGCGACCCCGTTCTTCCTCTTCGTGCACCTGTACGACCCCCACACGCCCTACGCCGCACCCCCGGACTTCGCCGCTCGCGGCGAGAGTGACTACGACCGCGAAGTGGCGGCGGCCGACGCGGCGGTGGGGGTTCTGCTCGACGGCCTGCGCGCACTGGGCATTGGAAGCCCCGCGATCGTGGTGACCGCCGACCACGGAGAGGGGCTTGGCGATCACGGCGAAGCGGAACATGGGTTGTTGCTCTACGCGGAGGCGCTTCGGGTTCCTCTGCTCGTCGCCCGGCCGGACGGCGCGGGGGCGGGCCGCGTCATCAGCGCGACCGTCCGTCATGTCGACATCGCGTCTACGCTCTTGAACCTCGCAGGTCTGAATTCGGACGACACCAACGGTGCTCCTCTGGTGCCGGATCTGCCCGGAGGCTCACGCGTGGCGTACTCCGAGACCTGGTACCCGCGCCTGCATTTCGGCTGGAGCGAACTGGCATCGGCCGCCGAGGGGCGATGGCACTACATCGCGGGCCCGAAACCCGAGCTGTACGACCTCGAAGCGGATCCTGAAGAGGTCTCTGACATCAACGCCGACCCCGCGCGCCCAGGCGCCGCGATGGCGCGTTACGTGGCGACGCTTCGAGAGGGCGCCAGATCTTCAAGCGCGGGACCGATCTCGGGAGAGACGGAAGAGCGGCTGCGATCGCTCGGGTATCTGGGGGCCACACGCGCCTCGAAGAACAGCGGCGGCGCCAACCCGCGCGACAAGCTGCGTTTCTATCAGCCGTTCATGACCGCGTTCACGGAGGCGCACGCGGCCCGCGGACGCGGCGACTTTCCACGGGCGGTGGAGCACTACCGACGGGCCATCGATCTGCTCCGACTCGAAGAAGGGCTCGTGGTTCCGAAGCTTCATTTCGGTCTCGGCGACTCCCTGGCCCGGCTCGGACGAACGGATGCCGCACTGAAGGCGTTCAAGGCGGAACTCGCGATCGACCCCACGAACATCGAGACCCGGACCGCCCTGGGCTCGCTGTACTGGTCCCTGGGCCGCGACGGTGACGCCCGCGGCGTCATCACCGGCATCGTGACCGAAAACCCCAAGGCCGGGGAACGCGAACACGCCGCGGTGATCGAGGCGTTCGAAGTGCTGGGTGATGCCGCCGGCGCGGCGGCGTGGCGGCGACGGACGCAGGGACGGGGCCGGCAATAAAAAGGGCCCCGACGACCTTGAAAGATCGCCGGGGCCCGAAGCGGCTGGACGAAGCCGCGGGTGCGGGAACGACTAGAACGACAGGCGCGCGCCGATCCGGAGGATCCGCGGGCTGATCACTTCTTCCACCCGATTGAGGCTCGCCGACGCGATGTTCCGGGCGCGGGAGAGGATCACATCATTGTTGAGAACGTTGAAGAGCTCAACCGACGGAGTGATGGTCACCCGGCCGATCTTGGTGTTGCGCGCCAGACGGAAGTCGAGGTTCCAGAGGTTGTCGTAGCGATCGGTGTCGATCTCCGGAACCGCGAGCACACGAGTCAGGCCGTCGGCGCCGAGCGGGTTGAACGTGCGGTTCTTCGGAAAGACGCCGCCCTGACGACCGAACACGGCGGTCGAGAGGTTGATGCTGCCCGGAAGGGTCACGAGGGCGTCGGCGTAGAGCTGCCACTTGTAGGAGGAGTAGAAGCTCGCCTTACCCGATCCGCCGGAGATGATCGAAACCGGCCCGCCGTCAACCAGGGGCGCCGTCTCGAGCGGAGTGGGGTTCCCCAGGAAGTTCGCCCGGACCGACCCGTAGTTCTCCGTCCAGTCGTTGAGAGAGAAGGCGACGTTCGCCATCCACTTCTTCGACATCCTCTTCTTCATCGTGAACTCGAAGCCGGTGAACTTCCGCGTGTAGTCGGGCAGGTTGGTCCGATAGCGACCCTGGTGGGTTCCGAGCAGGAGAGCATCGGGCGCGAGGAAGTAGTTCGCGGTGTAGCCGCGCGCCGTTGCCGGGGCCTGACGCAGGTACTGCGACGTCTCCACGATCTTGCAGTTCGCCGTGCCGACCGGGCACGAAGCCGCGAGCCAGGGCGTGTAGGTGAAGTTCTTCGACTTACGGTACGTGAAGGCCGCTCCTACCGCGAGGTTCGAGGCGAGTTCATGATCGATCCCCAACACGAACTCGTTGTCGCGCTGATTCTTGAGGTTGGTGTCCACGCGACCGGCGACCGCGCTGCGGTTGAGCGGGTTGATCTGGTACGAGTAGAGCACACCGCCCGCCACATCCACTTCGTTCGGCTGGGGCAGCTTGTCGCCATTGGCGTCGTTCCAGCCGTAGGCGAGGTAGCCCGAAGGAATCGCCTCGAGCGCCGCCCATCCGTAGCTGAGCTGAGCCGCGTAGTTGGCGTACGAGCCGCGAACCACGGTCTTCCGGCTCTCGTTCAGGGCGTATGAGAAGCCTGCCCGGGGCGAGACATCCTTGAAGTCGATGACATTCCCGGGAGACCCGGCGAAATTCACCGCCGGGGCCAGAGTCGGGAAGGACCGGTTGGCGGGGACGCTGGTTGCCTTGTTCGTCGCGGTCTGGACGTCGAGACGCGCGCCGAAATTCACGGTCAGCCGATCGCGGGTGAGAACGTCACCCACGTAGGCGTGAAGGTACTTGCCTTCATTCTTGGGCGCCGCATCGCGGTGGACATACGCAGAATAGGGTCCGCCAACCAGGACGCCGGCCAGGCCGTTGCCGCTGTAGTGCGTGGTGTCGTTGGTGGTGGCCACGCGATAGCCGAATCCGAACTTGAGCTGGTTGTTGCCGCCCAGGCCCTCGAAGAAGTAGCTCGCATCGGCGGCGACCGTCTTCTGCGGACGGCGACCCTGGTAATCAAGATACGAGCCATAGGCGGTCTGCGCATCGATGTCGAGGGTGTAGCCGGTGGCGTCGCCGCCGCGAGGGATCAGACCGAAGCCGGTGTCGTAGTACGCGGCCTTGACCGAGGCGAAGAAGTTGGCCGAGAACGTGTGATTCACCTCGGCCTTCCACAAACCGCCGGGCAGGCCGCCCTCGGTCTCGACGTTCGTCTGGTTCCACAGGAAGCTGTCCGCCTCCGAGGCGAAGAAACCTACGCCGCGGCCGAACTTCTCCTTCTTGCCGACGAAGAAGTAACCGGTGACCATGGTGTTGCCGCCGGCCTGCCAGTTGAGCTTCGCGTTGTAGGAAGGAAGAAGCGTCGCGTCTTCGGTTCCGTTCAGGCGGCAGAGCTTGATGTCCTGCTTGCCGTAGGTTGCGTAGAACCAGAGCTTGTCCTTGACGATGGGTCCGCCGATGTCGAAGCCGAAGTCCTTGATGTTGTTGATGTGGTCCGCCTTGTCCCGCGCCGCCCCGCCGCCCGGCTGGCAGTATCCGAAGCTGGGCTGGAGGCGGTTTGCGGTTCCGCCGCGGTTGATCTCGGCGAGGAGTTCGGGAGTGATGTTGGACGAACTGAACTGCTCGTCGGTCGATATGTAACGCGCGCCGCCGTGGAAGGTGTTGGTGCCGCGCTTGGTGACGAGACCGAGACCAAAACCGCCGGTCTGCTGGCTGAGGTCGTTCCCGCCGGTGGACACGTTGATCTCCTGGAAGGCATCGAAATCGAAATAGGTGGGGGAGGCGC